>NZ_NPDS01000001.1:0-300000 GCF_002811925.1 Leptospira barantonii | reverse complement strand
CAAATATTATGAGAATAACGGAAACCACAGTGAACAGTGAAGACACCTTAATTTCGAATATTAAAAAAGTAAAACAATACGCCCCTTCGACCGAAAGAAGGGAACACGGCCGTATCGACGTTCGTATGGGCGGGGACATCATTCTGTTCGCTTCTCATCCGAACTGGAAGGAAACGAAAGAATTCAAGGTTTTGGATTATTCCTCCCTGGGACTCGGAATCGAAAGTCTGGATAAGAATTTGGATTTATCGAACGACGAACTCAAGGAAAACATTTCGATCAAGGTAGACTTCAGACTTTCACCGAAAGACACAAACCCGTACAACTTCATCTGTCGTATCGCCAACAAATCGCAAAAGGAGAACCAACCGGTTCGATTGGGACTTCATCGTCTTTTGGGTTCGGAGGATATGTTCGGCGATAAAGCCGAAAGCCTCATGGAAATCTCGGATCAGATTCCTCTTTTCGGTTTAATGGATCATCCTTTTTTATACGATCAGACTTCGCTTATCAAAGTGAAACGAATCTCCAAAAAACAATTCCTGATCGAAAACTACGATCTGTCTCTTGCGATCTTCCCTTCCATGGAAATCGTCTTCAGTCTGAATCTATTCACGGGTAACGAACCGATTCACGCAAAGGTCGAGGCCGTTCGTCCGATCGCCGGCGGGATCAGCTTCTTGGCGAACATAGATTTTCTTTCGGAAAACACAGAAAAGGCGATCGTCCGTTATTTTCTCCGATTGATAGACATCGGTCCGTTCGCTCTGAGAAAAATCGGATTCAATACCGCTAATATAAAAAACATCATGACGTATCGTTTCGTCAAGTCTCAGCAGGAATACGTCGAAGTATTGAAGTTAAGAAAACTTGCGTATTCCGCGGTTAAAAAACTGAGTAAGGAAGCGGATCTTTCGGACGTTTCCCATTGGTACGATCCGAACAGTAGGATTATCACCGCTTGGCATCACAATCGTCTGATCGGAAGTGCGAACGTATTCTTTGCAAACGGAGAAGACATCCCTTTCGAACTGCAAAGACATATCAAACCGGAAGAATTCAAAAAACTTCCGAATCCTAAGGACATGATCGAAGTTGTGGGTTTGTGTATGCATCACGATTATCGCAAAAGCGATATTCTGATGGGAATCTTCGAAAGAATCTTCCACGTTTTGATCACGACCAACAAATCCTATATCGTTGCGGCTTCCGATCCTTATCTTTGGAAAGTGTACGAACCTTTAGGTTTTGAAAAAACCGGAATCAAATACACTCTTCATAAAACGAGAGAACTGGTTCTGGACGTAATCATGGTTCACAGAAGGGTGGGAACATACGGCGGTCTAAAACTGGATCCGATGCGTTGGAACGAACTCTATCGCGACATGTCCAGATATTTGGACGGTCAAGGCGCGTTGCCGAAGACAATGGGTTATAAGATTCTTTCTCCGATCTACAAAACCTATATCGAATACGCGAAGTTTTTGGACAATTCTCATCAGATGATCAAACAGACTCAGCAGGGAATCATCCAATCGGGAATCGTTCAAAAAGTATTGGATTACGAAATCATAAAACGATTTATCGATAACTATCAAAATCAATCCGAGAACGGAAAAAACAACAACTCGGACGGAGAAAGAAACTCCTAACGTTCGATGAGGTTGTAAAAGGGTGCGATTCTATAACGGATGATGAAGGAACGTATGATCCGTTCGTATTCTTTCGGATTTCTGTTCCAATTCTCGCTGTGTTTCGCATTCCACGTTGTTAGGTGAATTTCCTTTTCCTGAACGGATAACTTGGAGAAAATTCTTTCCGAATGAGAAGGCAAAGTCGCAATGTCCGCGGCGGAGTGCATCAACAAGGTCGGAGTTTTGATATCCTCCGCAAAAGACTCGGGGGAAGAATCCTTTAAGTCCGCACCCGATCGCACAGACGCAAGCCATATCGCGGAAGGCAACATCGTCAAGATCAAAGAAGAATATTGAACGATGGCCCGTTCTTGAAACACCGCAGTGGCCTTGCTGTAAGAAGAATCCGCAAGAAGAAAGGAGAATCGTTCCCCCGACTTCGCAAGAGCGAGTAGAGAAATCGCGGCGCCCATGGATTGACCGGCGATCGCAATTTCGGAGGATTTCAAACCGGTTCTGTTTTTAAACCACTGTATGATATCCAAAAGATCGTCCTTCTCGTAATAACCGTAAGTGGACGATTCTCCCGTACTCAAACCGTGATAACGAACGTCATAAACCAGGGAAGAACATCCCAAACGATAAAAAAACTGCGCGTATTTGAGAACCGCGTATCGAGTGACCGTATAACCGTGAGTAATCACCGAACCGCAACGTTTCTTATGTTTCGGTTCGAACAACCAAGCCTTGATCGTGACTTGGTTTAAAGGAATCGTTACCTCGGTAGGATTATCGTCTAAACCGAATTTGGCGAGAGACGCGATGTTCTGCTCCCTTTTATCTTCTTCTAAAGTTTTTTTCTTAAAATGAATGATCTGATCCGAAAAATAAAACACTGCGAGTGCATAAGAAACGGAAACTAAACTTAAAATTATGACAAATCGTTTCATAGATAGGCTACCATTCGAAAAATGTAATTTAAGGAAATCGAACCTTCAGTCAATCTATTATTGCGTACGAAGTGAACAAAATGACAAAAAAAAGTTTTTTATCTAACAATCGGACTAAAAAAACATAATTTAAGAACGAACCGTTAATTTGAATATTATTCTATTTTGATACGATTTCTTTTCGAAAAGAGGAATGAACGTCCTATAAAACGGATTGATTTTTTTCGTTTTTTTAGATACCGTTTCTTTCCCAATCCATCGATTGTTTTAAAAACTCATGCACCTTCCCAAAGCGATTCTTTTCACTCAATGTCTTCAAAACGATTTTACGGCTCTCATCGAAAAATACGATCCGCTTCCAAACGCTTTACACGTCGGTTATCAGGAAGCAAAACGTCTATTAGGCGAGATGGTCGAATACGGTCCGGTTCATTCTTTGATAGAATGGGCTTATTCCGTGGATAAAAAAGATCTTTGGATCGTTCATATACGCGACTGGCACGACCTAACGGATTCTTCTCAAAAAGAACATCTTTCCCAATTCGGTTCTCATTGTATTAAAAATACCAAAGGCGCCGAGTTCGTTTTCGAATCCTGGATCGGAAATCAAAAGGACAGACACGAAATCGTAAACGCGTCCGGTTTGAACGATTTTGTGGACACGTCCTTGGAGGAAATTCTCAAACCGTTAAAAGGACATTCGATCAAGGTGGGAATCACCGGAGTTTGGACCGAAGCAAAGATTCAATTTCTTGCATACGATCTCAGAACTCGTTATCCCGAATGGGAGTTGGCGATCTGCCCCGCTCTTACCGCGTCCTCTTCGATCGGAATGCACTTCATTGCCTTGGATCAGATGCGCGAAATTTTAGGCGTAAAAATTTTTCCGTCCATCGGAGCGTTCACTTCCTTTTTAAGCGGGACCGTTCCTAACTTGGAAAAAAGAATCACACACTCTAGAATTTCAACGGATCATTTTCGTTACGACGATTCGTACAGGATCGGAGATACGGACGAAAAACTTCTTCTATATCTTTTCCGCGATTGTAAAGACGTGGAGTTCCGTTGTTTGGACGGAGGGTTTTCCGGCAATGTTGTATTAAAATCCAAGTCGGTGGATCACATCGGTCACAATCAGGTTCCTTCCGTGATTAAGATCGGGCCTAGGGATTTGATCGCCAAGGAAAGAATTTCCTTTGAAAGAATCGAAGAGGTTCTCGGAAACAACGCTCCTTCGATCGTGGACTTCGCCGAACTGGAAACAAGGGGTGCGATCAAATACCGTTACGCGGCAATGCTCGAAGGGAACGTAAGAACGTTCCAAAAAACGTTTGAAAATTCGGAGAATGTGCAGGAATTGAACTCCGTCCTAGACGTGGTGTTCTTAAAACAACTCGGAAAACTATACGAAGCGGCCTCCCAAGAGAAGTTAAACTTATTAGAATATTATGATTTTCAATCCAAGTATGCGCCGGGTGTTCGCAAAAGAACCGAAACCATTCTCGGGAAACCGGCCACGGGCGATACGATCGAAATCGATTCCGGAGTTTCCGTTCGAAACGTTTGTAAATTCTACGAAGAGGATCTGGTTTCTCTTAAAGAATACGCGGCCGTCGCTCATTATACTTCTTATGTACACGGGGATTTAAACGGGGCCAACATCATACTGGACGCTCAGAACAACGTGTGGTTGATCGATTTTTTTCACACTCACAAAGGACATATTCTCCGAGATCTGATCAAACTCGAGAACGACATTCTATTCATATTCACGAAAATTCAAAACGTCGAAGAATGGAAAGAAGCGATTCTACTCAGCGACGAACTGATGAAAGTCGCGGACTTAGGAGTTCCGCTTCCCGAAACTTCCAAAAGAATTTGGAAACATCCTAAGATCGCAAAGGCTTATTCAGTGATCTCACATCTCCGTTCTTTTTATCCTTCCTTGATAAGAATGGATCGCGATCCGTATCAACTACACGCGGCCGCACTTCGATACGCGATGCACACACTTTCTTTCGACGAATCGAACGAATGGCAAAAGAAATGGGCCTTGTATCACGGAAGTCTTTGTATAGAAGGAATCCGAGAATACATTCAAAGATCCAAAACTCTTCGAATCGATTTTCTCAAAACGGATCCGCACGATCAAAATTTTTCGAAGATCGGACTCACCATTCTTCCGGGAAGAAAGGATCGTGATAGAAATTTGGAAGAGGACATAGACACGATTCAAAAAGAAGGAATCACTCATATACTTTGTCTGTTGACCGAAAACGAATTTTTAGAATACGGAGTGAAGGATCTCAAAACGCAATACGAAAAACACGGATTGAAAGTCTATCATTGTCCGGTTTTGGATCAGACCGCGCCCTTGTTCGACCAGGCGATTCCCGCGTTGGAATGGATGGACAAAGCGATCTCAAAAAACGGAAAAGTTCTCATACACTGCGTGGGAGGTTTGGGAAGATCGGGAACCTTGGCCGCGGCGTATACGATCTGGAAGGAAAAACTCGACGCGAAGGAAGCGATCTCCTTAGTGCGGGAATCCAGAAGCGGAAGAGCGATCGAATCCAGAATTCAGGAAGAATTCCTGGCGGACTTCGAAATCAAAGTAAAACATTAGAATATTCTAATTTTAGAATATTCCGTCAATCTCCGAGCAAGGTCACTCCCTGCCAATTTTCGGGAACTCCGAATCTGCAGTTGTGAACCGATTTTTCCAGATAAACTCGGGCGGCTTGATCGGCCCGATTTTTTTCCAAGATCCTGTTGAAAACGACGCAGGCTTCCTCGAAATGTTTCTCACGGAACAAAAGAATTCCTCGCTCGAATTCCTCGCGTGTGTTCATGTAGGAATCGATTAAGGTTTCGGGAAGCCCGTTGAACACTTCCAAAACCGTATAGACACTTCTTTGTTCCCGAATCTGAACCCGATCCACAACTCGATAATAGTATTTGGATGAATTTGTTAAACGAAATAAAGTCGAGTCCGTAATCAACAGGGAAGAATCATACATCTTCGACAACTGACCGATCTTAGACGCAACGCTCACCGACGAGGAAATAACCGTACTTTCCATTCTTTCCGCTTCACCGATCGTTCCGAGAAGAATCGGCCCGGTATGAATCCCACTTCCGGAACGGACCGGATCTTTTCCTTTCGCGATCCTTTCTCGATTGAACTCTCTTAGAATTCTTTGAATTTCAACCGCGCTTTCCAACGCCTTTTCGGGTTCGGGTGGAAAAAGCGCAAGAAACGCTTCGCCAAAATACTTATCGATAAATCCGTCACGTTCCCGAATCGCGGGCCCGACCTTTCCGAGAAAGGAATTGATGAACTCGAAATTCTCCTTTCCGTCCATCTGTTCGGCGAATTCGGAAAAGGTTCGAATTTCGTTGTAGAGAAGACTCATCTCCTCTTCCGCGATGTCCCCGAGTTTTATGTCGAGAATATCATGTTTATTTAATATTTTAAGAAGTTCCCTCGGAACGAACAGCCCGTAAGAAGAATTCACCTTCTTTAAACTTTCGGACATATCCTCCACCGCGTCGAAGGCCAAAGAATATCGTTTCGCCAAAAGGAATGCTTCGGAAAAAATCAGAGCGATCAAACCGAAGGGCGCGAGGATAAACGTGGGAATGATTCTTTTGTTGTAGAAGATGTCCTGACTGTACGCGAGAAAAATCGCGGACATACCGATCATAATCGCGATCGCACCCGGTTTTTTTCGGATTAACGCAAGCATCAATACGAAGAACCCTGACGCAAAACAAAGGAACGTAAAAACGTAATAGTATTCGATCGTTCCCGTAAACAAAACCGGATCCTGAGAAACCACGACCAAGGAAAAGATCGAAGCGATAAAAACGACCGCGTAGTGAAGTTCCTTTCTCATTTCATCCGGGAACAACGCTCGTAAAAACGCGGTGGTGATCGGAGGAATCAGATAAAAACTCAAATACACGATTCTCATGTGAAGGTGATAGGAAACTCCGGGGAAAATCACTTGGATGAGATTCTGCCCCGTGGTGATCTCTCTAAAACAAAAAACGAAACAAAGAGTTCCGAAATATAAAAGGGCGACGTCCTTCTTTCTCAAAAAATAAAGAGTGAAATGATACAAGGCCATCGCGACCAAGAACCCGAGAAGAAAAACGTCCACGGTCATTCTTTTTTCACGGAGACGAATGATCTGATCCTCGTTTCCCAATATCAAACGCGCTGTCAAACCGCCTCTTGCATGATAAAAGTTTGATATAGGAATTCGTATTAGGAATTCCTGTTTTTGTATTTGAAACGGAAGAATCTTCACGTTCCATTCCGGAGTGGAAGAATCCGCGGCTTTCCCCGGAACTCCGTGCGCTCCAATTTTATTTCCGTCGATCCAAACTTCGTAAGCGGTTTCGGAAGTTTCGGCCAAGATCGCAAAATTTACCGGCTTCTTATTTTCGGGAAGAATCACTTTCAAAAAATATGTTGCGATTCCGGTTCCCGGATAATTCTTTCCATCGGAGTCTTGAATCCGGGTCCAAGCCTTTGGAACCGGCATGATTCTGTTTTTTTCAGGCTCGATGTTCGGGCTTTCCGCAAATTCGTTCCAACGAAAAGTCCAATCGCCTTGTAGAGCTACGGGGCCGTATTCTTCAAAATTCCAAGACGAAAGATCGATCGCGCCGGAAGACGCGGAGATATGAGGACGCTCCGATTCCAAAGCGCAATGATTTAAAACAAAAAAGAGTCCAAGAAGAACAAATACTCGTCTTTGAAAAAAGCTATGGAAAGTCATGGAGCCTTTCTTGATTCTCTCCCTCGAAGTTCGAGTCGGTCAAGTTGAATATTCGACCTGACCTATTTGCGAAACGAAGATTTTTTTTTAAACATCCAAGACCGTAATACCGTCCCAATTGTTTGGGGAACCGAATCTACAGTAATGAATCGACTTTTCAAGATACCAGCGCGCGGGTTGATCCATTTTGTTTCTTTCCAAAACCCGATTGAAAATCACGCAGGCTTCCTCGAAATTTCTTTGTCTGAAGTTTGCGATTCCGCGTTCGAATTCTTCTTTCGTGTCCATAAACTGATCGAGAAGGGATTCGGATTGTCCATTAAAAACTTCTAAAATCGTCACAACCGAGTTGTGACCTTTCAACTGAATCCGATCGATGACACGCATGGAATACTTTTCGGGATTTTCCAAACCGAATAAAACGTGATCCGTAATCAAAATCGAAGAATCGAACAATCTGCAAAGCTGTCCGACTCGAGTCGCTAAAGTAACGGAAGGAGAAATCACTGCGCCTTCCATCCGTTCCGATTCTCCGATAGTTCCGAGAAGAATCGGCCCTTTGTGAAGACCCGTTCCGACTCGAACGGCTTCTTTACCCTTGCCGATTCGAATCATATTAATTTCTTTTAATATACCCTGGATCCCAACG
Organism: Leptospira barantonii; assembly: GCF_002811925.1. Taxonomy (NCBI): domain Bacteria; kingdom Pseudomonadati; phylum Spirochaetota; class Leptospiria; order Leptospirales; family Leptospiraceae; genus Leptospira; species Leptospira barantonii. The sequence continues at coordinate 291,977 of NZ_NPDS01000001.1, read as the reverse complement.
GCGCTTTCCAGAGCGTCTTCCGCCTTTTGGGAGAATAGGGACAGAAACGCGTCTCCGAAATATTTATCGATGAATCCGTTCTTATCCCGGATCAAAGGCCCGACCTTACCCAAGTAAGAATTGATGAATTCGAAATTCTCCTTTGCGTTGGCTTGATCACCGATGAACTGAGCCGTTCGGATCTCGTTGTAAAGAATCGTCATTTCCTCTTCGGCGACGTCTCCGAGTTTTACGTCGATGAAATTGTGTTCGTTCAGAATTTTCAGAAATTCCCTCGGAACAAAAAGTCCGTACGAAGTATTCGTTTTGTTAAGCGACTTCGTAAGATCCACGATCGCGCCGAACGCCTGAGAATAACGGTTCGCAAGAAGATAAGCCTGTGAAAAAACCATCGCGAGCAGACCGATCGGCGAAAAATAACCCGTATTGATGATTCTTTTATTGTAGAGCGTATCCTGAAGAAAAACGGCAAAGAACACGAGCAAACCGCTGAGCAAAAGAATCGCGCCGCTTCTTTTTTTAAGAATCGCCGTCACAAGAATAAAAAAACCGTAAAAGAAAACGAAGAACGTGAAAAGATAATAAACGTCTATCGTTCCGGTGAAGAACGAAGGAGGAGTGATCGCTACGATCGCGGAGGACAAACCGCCGATAATTAGAATTCCATAATATAAATAAGAATTGAATTCGGTCGGAAACAAAGAACGAAAAAACGCCGCAAAAACCGGAACGGCCAGATAAATGGAAAGATAAACGAGTTTGGAATGAATCGAATAATCCAAACCCGGAACCAGAATCTGAACCAGATTCTCCCCCGTACTCATGGCCCTAAAACAATAAATAAAACACAATATACCGAAATAGAGAACCGACTTCTCCTCTTGTCTCAAGAAAAACAAAGTCAAATGATACAAGGCCATAATCGCAAGACTTCCGAAAACGAAGACCTCCAACGTAAGTCTTTTTTCCCGGATCGATTGAATCGAAGAACTTTTGCCGATAAAAAATTTTCCGGTAAGCCCTCCCCGTGCATGATGAAAATTTGATATTAGAATTTTAAGAACTATTTCCTTATCCTTGTTGTGGAACGAAAAAATCTTTTTGTTCCATTCCGGTCTGGAAGTTTCGGCGCTAACTCCCACGTTACCCACCTCGCCGAGTTTTTGCGAGTTCAGATAGATTTCATACGCGGTTTCGGAAATATCCGTCTGAAACGCAAGTTCCTGATCGAGAAAAGAATCCGGTAAACGAATCTTTAAAAAATAAGTCGCGTAACCAAGAGAGGTATAATTCTTTTCCTGAGAATCCGGAAGTTTGATCCAAGCCTTCGGCACGACTGCGAAATCCGAATTTTCCGTCCACACTTCGGAGGAAAAATTCTTCCATAAGAATCGAAATTCTCCTTCCAAAAGAGCGGGACCGTTTTTATCAAAATCCCATTCTCTCAAATCCAGAACACCGCGTTCGGCTTTTGGAAACTGAGTGGGCGAAAGCCAATCGCAGGATAAAAAAAGAAGACAACATAGGCAGACGGAAAATCGCACAAGGCTCATAATGATACCGAAAAGTTCTTTCGAGTTATACGAAATTATGCGTTGTTAAACGAATAGGTCAATGAATATTCAAACTCTATAAATCAATTCTCATCAAGAATTCCGGATTGATTTGTTAACAATCAGATGTCACAGCTTCGGTTTAAATTCATTCTCCCGCAGACGAACGCGTTCGTCCTTTTAATAAAATCGGTTTACGCAATCTCGATTCTTTCAATCGCCGTTCTCGGCGCCTGGATTCCGCTCGGATCGGAAGGCGACAATCTATCCGTTATCAAAAAAAGATTCGAGGAAGAATGGAAAAAGAAAAACTTTCCGTTTTCCTTCGAGTTCGGAAGCGGAGAAGAATTCTGCAAAAACGATTGGAACAAGGACGGAATCGAAGACTTCGCGTTCACGATGCGCGTCAAACAAACGGATTCTTCGGATGAAAAAGCCATGGATCAAAACGGATTTCTTGGGATCGCCTTAGGAGATCCGAAAGGAAATTACCGTTTCGATTCGATGATACCGATGATTCCCTGCAACGCCTGCGGAGGAGTTTACGGAAGACCGGAGATCACCTTACAGTGCTCAGGCGGAAAGATCAAAGTAAATTCGTACGGCGGTTCGAATTGGAGATGGTCCAACTCGGAAACGATCCGGTTTAAATCTTCAGCTTGGCAATGGATCGGAAGCGATACTTACAGTTATCATACTTCTTTCGGGGACGGTTTGAAACATTCCTTCAATCGGATCAATCTCGATTCTTCCCGAAGTTACGATGGAAAAATGGAATCGGAACAGGAATCCATTCCGCCCCGAAAAGAAATTCGGTTTAAAAAAATTCTCTCCTCTCAAACTCAAAACGGATTTTCCTTCGGCGCGGCTTGGGATTTTTTACCGGTTCTTCCTTTTGAAATTCAGGATCGAAATTGGATGATCGGCAAAAACAATTCTTGGAAAGGACCGCAGGATCTTTCGTTTCGGATTCGATCCGGTTGGAATTCTCAATTTCTTGCGCTACAGGTTTCCGTCAAAGACGATCAAATTCGATTTTGCAATTCTCAATTCGCGTCGAGGGATTGTGATCGGGTCGAGTTTACCGCCGATCTCGATTCCACTCTCCTCGACTTCGACACGAATGCCGGACTTCGTAAAAAAATCGGCCCCAAAGGAATTCTCCTTTCGTTTCGAATATTAGAAAACGGCAAAATAGAAATACTCCGGAACGGCAAAAAATATCCCAAAGAAGACGTGGAAGCCGCTCTTCAATCGTCTTCGGACGGTTATACGATTCGGTTTAAAATTCCATGGAAGACGTTCGGAAAAGAAAACGTTTCGGGTCTTTCCGAGGGTTTTAAATTCTTAGCAAGCGTTGCCGTTTTGGATTTCGACGGGGATTCAAAACCTTTACAGAAAATGGCGACTTCGGAGATCGAGGACCAAGATCCGTATACATTGGGAGAATTGGAACTTATTTCCGGAAAATATTCTTTGGGAACTTGGAAGCAAGAAAACTAAAGATAAAATCCGGAAAGGGAATATGATAGAATTATGATATTCCCACTTCTCATTCAAAAAAACTTCCTCCACTCAATCGAAACTATTTTTAGTTTGTTATCAACATTATCTGAATTATAAATTCGAAGTGTGAAAAAACTTCCCTAACAATCATTCTCGCACCTACCGCAATATCAAAAACTTTTCAACTTTTAAAACAAAACTATTCAACGAACAAAGATAAGGCAGGCAAGAAAAGAGCTTATCGCCTTATCAAATGAATAAAAAAATACTATAGCAATCCTATTCATTTCTATAATTAGAATTAATTTTATTGCCTACATCTTAATTAAATTAAACACACATTAGAATATTATTATTTTTTAATAGTTATTATTAAAAACAAATCATTTGTGTTTTTTTATATTTTTATTAAAAACTTTGACCTACATTCACAAGCAAAAGAAATAACCTACAAGTGATAGTTACTCACTTAAACAAAACAAATGAGGTTTTTCATGAAAGGAAATATAACAAAAGCAATCGCGGGGTTAGCACTGATGCTTACATTGGTAGCTTGCAAACCAAAGGATGATGGAAACGATGATGTCGTAACGGCGGGATTGCTTTATTTAGTGGATCAAACCAGCGGGAACTGCGCTATGGTTACAAGAACAAGCTCAACTTTGTATTCAGCGCAATTGAACGTCATTCCAAAGGGAGGTTGCAACCAAGCAACACTTACGGGTTCCACTTTAGCCGATGCAACCGTGCTGACCCAAGGTAAATATGATACCGCAATCACGTTAGCGACGTCATTAGGCTGTAATTCAACCACGATCACGAACTTAACAAATTCAAAAAACAACGTAGCGACTACAAACTCGACCGCCGCGGCTCAAACCGCTTTTGATACAACCGCTGAGAAAACCAGATTCTATCCGATTGCCGACCTACGTGCGGAAGGAATTGCGCCTTTTAAAGTTATGTTGGGAGCGTTGGGATTTTCCGAAGCGGAAATTCTTGCATTGAATCTTCTCGATGTGAATCTTTTCAAAAATCTGAACTATACGAGCCTTATTGCAACTGCGGCCGCTTCGGCAACTGATACCGCTTGCGTAACTGCAGTGACAAACAAAATAGCCACAGACTTTAGCGGCGTTTTAATGTTGGATGCTACCGCAAACACCAAAGCAAAGATATCAAAACTTGCAGTCGGCGCTTGCACTTACGGAAGTAGCTCCACCGCGACAAACACTTGCGCAACTTTGAATACACAATTCTAAGCCACATTCGACTTGCGTTAGAACAAAAAAAAGGTCATCGAAAGATGGCCTTTTCATCAGCTTCACAGGGAAGAATTTATCAATGTTTTTTAGAAAGTATCGTTCTTATCTTTTCTTTTGGATCCTTTTTTTTGCGGTTTCGACCTGCAACTCCCCTTTTCAAGGAACTCCACTCGATCAAAATAAAGACGGCTCAGTTGATAATACTCTTTATACGAAAACAGATTCAAAGATTTCTATATTTATGGAAACCTTCGAGTATCAAAAGAAAACTCCGGACGATTGGATGTGGTTAAAAATGGATTCGCAGGATCCGAAATCTTTAGAGATATTCTACAATGAAAGCGCCGTAAAAAACCCGCAAAGAGTGGATCGAAAAATCTGGTTTGGCCCCGACAATGTTAAACTCATTGAAAAAAATGATACGGATGCGGACGGTTTTTTTGAGACGACCCAATATTATAACAAATTTGCAAAACCGAAAACAAACTCGGGGATTGTTGCGAGAATCGAAATAGATTCCGATCAAGATCGTAAGGCCGAAATTTGGATTTATCCGATGAAAAGAATCGAATTGGATATGAATCGAGACGGAATTCCGGATAAAATGAGTAACGATTTTAAAATAATTTCGGAAACCTTAAAGAATTATAAATCTTTTACACAAAGAAAGGGTTTCATGGAACTTTCGCGAAACCAATCTTGGACGCTTCACCCAGAACTAATCCAAGAGGAATCTTTAAAAGCGATGATCCCCTTCTCTCTTTAATCGCTCAAGAAACGTTTTTGATTTTTTGAAGATCCTCGTTGCGGGGAGAAAAACCGTGAATTCTTTTAAACGCCTTCGAGAACGCAAAGGCCGAAGAATATCCCACGTTACGCGCCACCTCTTCCAGAGTCGCGTTTTGATCCTGAATGAGACTTCTTCCCTTCTCAATCCGAAGACGCGCAAGATAATCCATCGGAGTACAACCTAAAACGTCGCGAAACCGATTGGCAAGCGAAGCGCGAGAGATTCCCACGGTTCGAGCGAGATTTTCCAAGGTCCAAGCGTGAGCCGTTTTTTTATGAACCGCTTCCAACGCGGCCAAAATCTTTTCGTCCTTGAAAGCGCTTCTCCATCCGGGCGAAAGAGCGGGATGAGTTTCCAACCAATGACGTATAACGTAATATAGAAGAATGTCCGTCAATCTCTGAAGAATCAAATCGGAACCCAAACCGGAATCGACTTCCTGAGAAATTAAAATCAAAGTCGTATGCAGAGGATGATGCGACGGAATTTCTCCGGCGCGAATCAGAATATGATCGGGAAGTTCGTAAAAGAACGGATGTTGTGTCGTTTCCGGAACCTCGTAACGAACCGAAACAAACGTGGTGATCGGAGTTCCGGAAAGTTCGGATTCTTCGGGAAGAATTTCGCGAAACCTGCCGATATCCAGCGCCTTTTCCTTCGGCGAAGAAACAAGATCGTGATTGAATCCTCTCGCGATGAATAAGATATCCCCTTTTTCAAGCGGAATCGATTCTCCCTTGAATCTTGCAAAACAAGAACCTTGGGAAAGAATGTGAAACCCTCCGCTTCGTTCGCAGGGAAATTTCAAACCCCAGGATTTATACATCGAGGTTCTCGCGAGAATATCGCTCTTCCAAGCGGCGGCGGTTAATATTTCGGAAAGAAGATCCATTCTTTCATTGTAACCCAACATATCCAGAAGTCGAGCAATTTATACGATTGGATATGCTTTTTAGATCATTGGACATAGCCAGATTTTATGTTCCGGGTTACTCTATTTTATAGGAGAATCAATTATGAAAATTTTCGTTTATGCGGCTTCCGGTTTGGTTTCTGGGTTCGTTGTAGATAATTTATTGGCAAAAGGCCACGAGGTCTACGCGGCTTCTCGTAAACCGGAATCAGGTAAAAAAGCGCCCAACCTTCACTGGGTAAAAGCGGACGCGTCCCAACCAAACGTAGGATTGGAAGCATTGGATCAAGTGGACAGAGCCTTTTTTCTTTCCCCACCGGGTTATACGGATCAGTACAACATTCTTAATCCTTGGATCGAAAAGGCAAAGTCTAAAAAATTACAAAAAATTGTACTCATGACGGCGATCGGAGTGGAACATTCTCCCGAAGATCTTCCCTTTAGAAAACTCGAAAGAGCCGTTGAAAACTCCGGGCTGGCTTACAATATCATTCGCCCGAACTGGTTTATGCAGAACTTTCAAACCTTTTGGATTTCGGGAATCTTAAAGGACAAAAAAATCTACTTCCCTGCGGGCAATGCAAAGACGAGCTTTATAGACGCGAGAGATATCGCGGCAAGTGCGACAACTTTGCTTTTGGATGATTCTCAAAACGGAAAAGAATTCACTCTAACCGGAAAAGAATCCATCACACACGACGAGGTCGCTCAAAAATTATCCAAGGCGACGGGACTTTCCATCGCATTCGCGGACATCACTCCCGAAGATTTTAAAAAAGGTTTAGTGGGCGCGGGTGTTCCCGAAGACTACGCAAACGTTCTCGTGTATATCGCGGGAAACTTGAAAGAAGGGCATAGCGCTCCGATTTCGGATACGGTAAAACAAATCACCGGAAAAGATCCGATCAGTTTCGATCAGTATGCGAGCGACAACCGCAAAGTCTGGTTAAACTAATCATTCTTCACTTACGAAAAGCGAGCCCATCCGGGCTCCTTTCGTTTTATATTCAAAAATCCTCAATTTCCTCTTTGAATCCGCTCGGATTTTTACCGTTCATTCTTATTTTTTGCGAAATCCTCAAAACTAATCTTGCAATTCGTCTAAGTTGCTGTTGAATTATAAACTCTAAGTTTAGATAGGAGTACTTCGTTTTATGAAAATCAAAGGACTTGCAATCGTGTTGTTTCTCAGCGCGACCTTGCTTCAAGCGGAACCGTTTCAATTGAAAAGCCCCGAACTTACCGCGGGAAAGTCGATCGCCAACGAACAAGTGTTTAACGGATTCGGTTGTTCCGGTGGAAATATTTCTCCGTCCTTGTCTTGGACCGGGCTTCCCAAAGATACGAAAAGTATCGCGTTGACCGTCTATGATCCGGATGCTCCCACCGGAAGCGGATGGTGGCATTGGGTGGTTTTTAATCTTCCGGCAACGACCACTTCACTTCCGGCAAACGCCGGCAACTTGGAAAAGAATCTTCTTCCTAAGGAAGCGATTCAAAGTAGAACCGATTTCGGCGCGGCCGGTTACGGCGGTCCTTGTCCACCACAAGGTCATAAACCGCATCGTTACTACTTTACAGTTTACGCTTTGAAGGATAAGATTCCTGCGGATCAGAATTCTTCCGGAGCTTTGATCGGTTTTTACATCAACTCGCTTAAAATCGGCGAAGCGACTCTTCTCGCAAAATACGGAAGATAATCGTCTCGGCATCCGTCGTAAATCTTAGCGTCTTCGACGGATGCGTCTAACGTCTTAACCCGCCTCGTTATCGTTCGGAATCACTTCGAATAAACTCAAAAGTTTTTCCTTCCCTTTCACCTTTACTTCTCCCTTCGAAACCGTTTTAAATCCGTTTACGAGTTCGGTATGTTTTAAAACTTCTTCGGAGATTAGAAATTCGGAATTCAATTCTTTGCAAGCGGATTCGATTCTGGAAGCGGCGTTGACCGCGTCTCCGATCACGGTGAATTCCAAACGTTCTTCCGTGCCTATGTTTCCGCAAACGGCGTCTCCGAAATGAATTCCGATTCCCTGTTTTAAAGGAGCTTCCCCTTTTTGAATCCTAAGCTTATTCAATTTTTTTAATGCTTTTTTCATTTCGATTCCGGCGGCCACCGCGTTTCTACAATCCGCGTCCGTGGATTCCGGAATTCCGAACGTCACCAAAATTCCGTCCCCGATGAACTTGTCCACGGAACCTCCGTTTTCAAAAACGACCCGAACCATTTCGCGATGATATTCGCTGAGAAGCGAGATCACTTCTTGAGGAGAAAGTTTTTCGGAGATGGAAGTGAAATCTCGGATGTCGCAAAACAATACCGCGATTTTCTGCAATCTTCCTCCCGGAGAAAAAAGATTATCTTCCGCGGTGATTCTTTGGATCACTCCCGGTGAAAAATATCTTCCCAGCTGAGAACTCCTACGTTCCGAACGCACGGATTCCTTAAGCAAAGAACGCGCCGTAAAAGCGATGAACGAAGTGACTCCTCCGTAAAGAATCAAAAGCGCAACGATCGTAAAGTAATACTGAGGACTTGCTTTGGCCGTTAAGAACGTCTCGGATAAACTTTCGGTCCATACGCTTCTCGGATCTTCGCTGACATATTGAAAGATATACAATGAAATCGAAAACGCCGCTACGGCGACTAACACAGGATAGACGGGCTTTAGGGAAAGACCGTTCACGAGAATAAAAACGGCGGTCATCGGTATGAATGCGGTCTTCATCAAATACGTTCTCGGTATGGAATCTCCTCCCACAGAATCGTACCATGTCCAGGGAAGAATGGAAAGAATCAGAACATCCAAAAGAACTCCGAGCCATCCGGCGATACGGTTGTCGTCTTTTAAACAAAAACGTTCCTTGGAAAGAAACCAAAGCATCGTGCAGGAAACGGCGATCGTTCCTACATATAAAACCAAAATCCAAAGCCGTTCGGTGCCGCTTTGAGAAATGGATAGACTGGGCGGAATGAAAGAAAGAGCCAAAATCGCTCTTAAGATATATCCGATTCGAAAGGCTCTTTTTTCTTTTTGACCGAGAATGTCTTCGGCGGGTTTCATTTCGATTTCACCTATATCATGAATTTTTGATTCTGTAAGATTTCTATTCTCAAACGGAACGACTCTCTCCTTTTGTAAAGAGCGAATTCCAATTCAAGTCATTTCGATTATAATTCGAAAACTTACTATAACTGAAAATAAAATAATTTCTTTACAAGAAGGCGCTTCATGATGAAACTTCCGGTCCCACGAGGAATTCCATCATGAAACCGCTTAAACTTATCATTCTCACTTTCGTTCTTTTAATGGGAAGCGCTTCCGTCTTCCCCCAAACTACTTCGCTTTGGCAGACCGTTTTCGGCGGAGAACAATACAACGGAATGAAACCGAATGAATGTCCAGAGGAACTTCCTTCCGGTTTAACACAATTGAAAGACGGGAGTTTTGTGGTGACCGGTTCCGCAAACGATTGTAGCAGACAAGATTCCAACGCTAAGATCGAAAAGAAAATTTATAGCACCGCGTGGTCGGCCAAGATCGACGGGAACGGAAATCCCGTCTGGTGGAAATATCTTTTCACGAGCAAACCGGTGGATATGGAAGGATATACGATCGGAATTCATAATTTCGAAAGTATTCAAAATCTTGTTTCGACCCAAGACGGAGGTTTTGTAACCGCGGGAACGATCGGAAGCGCAACCAACAACCGCAAACTCATCTTTTCCAAATACGACGATCGGGGAGAACTTACGAGCGATCGAATCATTCTCGCAAAGGAAATCTGCGACGGATTTTGCGGAGAGGAAGACCCGCACTTGTATTCGTTTCAGGAACTTTCGAACGAGAAGTTTCGCGGTCTTGTTTCCGTTTCTCATAGGGTTGAAACCGAAGAAAAGAACGGAAACACTACTACGATCGTGAACGCGATCAAAACGAGTTTCTTATACGTTCTTTTCGGAAAGGACGGAGCGGTAAAGAACGCGAAACACATTCCCGATCTTTCGTTTGCTCCGAATGCAAGCGTCGGTTACGAAGAAGGAATCGTTTTTGCAGTAAGCACGGATAACGTGTCCGGTCGAGAATCGCAGAGAGACGTGGTGGTTCATCGATACGATTCCGACGGAAAACAACTCTGGAAAAAAACCTTTGCAACTCCCGGAGCGGAGGATCTGGCAATCTCCCTTCTCAAACTTTCGAACGGGAATCTGCTTTTGTCGGGTGGAATTGCCGGCGCAGGAAAAGACGCGGTGTGGCTTTTAAAACTTTCGCCCAAAGGGGAAACGATCTGGGAAACCAAACAACGCTTAGGCGGATTCAACTTTCTTAGTCTGATCATCGAATCGCCCGACCAGGGATTTTTGGGAGTGTTAGCGGGCGGAGAAGGTCCGATGACCTTGATCAAGTTCGATTCTTCCGGTAAAAAAATCTCCGAGAAAAAACATTCTCAACGATTGTATATGGCGAACAAAATTCTAAAAAACGATAAAGGCTACGTCATTCTCTCTTATACGAAGAAAAAACCGGCATCGTATATCGATGCGCTTTTGATTCAAACGGACTGGGACGGAAACGTTTCAAAGGAAGCAATTCGAAAAAATTTCCCATAGATCAACTCAGCGGAATGCTCCCTATGGGTCGCATCCATGTCGGAGGTACGACAGAACGACGGCGGGAGAATTTTACTTTACAGAAACTGAATTTTCTGTTAGTGAAAAACTCGCCGGAGTTTGCCCACCGCCACTCCACCACCACCCTAAACGCGGGTGGGGCCGCATTTTACGAAAATTCCGTCGGAAGTACGACAGCATTCCTACTTCGGCTTTTTCACAAAACGAAAACAATCCGTCGTATGATCCATGACCATTCCGGTCGCCTGCATAAACGCGTAACAAATCGTGGAACCCACGAATTTAAAACCTTTCTTTTTGAGGGCCTTGCTCATCTCGTCCGATTCGGAAGTGCTACTCGGAACTTCCCGTTTCGTTTTCCAAATGTTGTAGACGATTTTATGATTCGTAAAACCCCAGATGTAATTGTCGAATGAACCGTATTCTTTTTGAATATTCAAAAATTCTTGTGCGTTTTTAACCGCGGATCGGATCTTCAATTCGTTTCGAACGATTCCTTCGTCCTTTAAAAGAGACTGGATTTTCTTTTCTTTGTAGGAAGCGACCTTGTCGACGTCGAAGTTATCGAATGCTTTTCGATAGCCGTCGCGCTTTTTAAGGATGGTGATCCAGGAAAGTCCGGCCTGTGCTCCTTCCAAAATCAAAAATTCGAATAGAGTGCGATCGTCGTGAACGGGAGTTCCCCATTCTTTGTCGTGATATTGAATGTAATGCGGATCGTCCGTCGCCCAAGCACAACGTATGATTTCTTTTTTCATCTTCCGTCACGCTCCTTAAAAATGGGATCTTGGATCTTCGCCCGATTCAATCCAAAAATGAAAATCGAAATTTCCCGTTTTCGTTCGGAGAAATTTCCAAAACCTTTTCGATCGCGTCCACGTTCAAGGGTCCGTAAATATGAGGAAAAATATTCTTCCCATCCTCTTTGGAAAACTTGGAGGAACCCGAAGCCTCGAACTTCAACGGAGATTTCAATCGATCCGTATTCACGAACAAAAGAACCAAATCCTTTCTTCCCGGAAAAATCCGATTCGCCGTATCTTCGACTTGATTCTTTTTGGAACTGTGAATAAATCCTTCGGAACTTAATGAATCCGTAATATAGAATCCGTTCTTCAGCGCCTCTTCGTAGTCTTTTTTGGACGCGATGTTGTAGATAAAATTTTCGGAAGAATTCACCATCTCGCGATATGATCTTCCGCCCAACCCTGACCGTTGGAGATTTTATATTCGTTTTTACCCAGGCGAATCACACCTTCGAACTTTCCGATCATCTGGTGAACCGAAGAAGCGAGAATCCCCGTATTCGTCGCGGCCTTTCTGTGAAAGTCCGGAATAAACTGAAGATCGATTGCTTGAGAATCTTTCGTATAAAGACGCCAAGGTTTCATCCAGTTTTCTCGATCGATTTCGAAAACCGCATCCGATGGAATTTTATAAATTCTTCCGTTGATCAAGATCGCGTTTTCGGTCGTGCCCGTATCGTCGGTCCAACCCGCGCCCAAGTTCATCGCGATTCTATCGTTCGCGTTATGCGCCACCATCGAAGCCCAATTCCATTTCGTGGAATAAGGCCAAACCCCTCTTCCATAATCTAAACAAGCAAAGGAAGAATCGGGACTGAACTTATATTCCATCGCGCCGTAACGAACCGTTCCTTCCGCGCCTACTCCGAACAACTTTTCGGTAAATTGAAATCTTCTTTTGGACCAAGGAACAACGACGTTTAACGTTTCCCAATTCTCGGGAACGGGAACAAAGATCTCCGCTTGAACGGGGATCTTATTCTTCGGTGAAAAATTTACGGAAAGACGATAACCTTCTTCCTCTCTGAAGAATTGAAGACGAGCGTTGTTTCCTATGTACGTCGCGTTGCTTCCCACCAATTGTCCGAGGCTTACACCGGAACCGAACGGAGTAAGAATGGTTCCTTCCTCGAAGTCACCGGTTTTTCGATTGAGCCAATATACAAAGATAACTCCGGCATAATCGACATCCGAGATCGTAAACGAGACCAGAAAATTCTCGTCATAGATACACCAGTAGTTCCATTTTTTCTTTCTTAAATAATGTCCGCTCAGATTACATCTGTGTAACGGCTTTTTCGCCCAGCCGACCGCGTTCAAATTTAGGTTTCCGGATTTATCGCAAAGATTCGTTTCTTGTCTGATTTCAGTCTCTAGGTTCATCTGAGGAAAAACTCTTTTTAGGGGTTCAGTACGGATACCACGGCCCACCTTGAGAAGTCGACTTCTTTACGAAATAGAAGTAACGAGTTGTCTTGGATTTCGATTTTCAAGCAAAGAATACATAGGATAGATTCCCCTATGACGTGTTAATTTCTTTCCAAATAACGGAACTTATGCTACGAGTAACGGATATCGTTTATAAACTAACGGGTGATGTTCGGGTTTTCAAAAGCGGTCAAATTCGAATTTTTTGTCGGGTATAAAATGAAATCTTTTCTTGCGATCTCTATTCTTTTGATCTTTTTATCCGCGTGTAATCCGGCAAATCACATGAACCCGGCCAATCCCGGAACGGACGAGTATTGGATCGCTCAATTTCTTTCGAGAATTCATCCGCCCATCTTTCGGGAAAACAGCGGAAGTTTAGAATGGACCTTGTTAGTCGGAAAGTCCAGCGCCAACGTAAACGCAAAGGGTGTGGTTCTGGATCCGTTTTTAAATCCGGTGGTTTTTGGCGATACGAACACCGCGTTGTTCAACGGAACGATGTTCGGAACTCAAGATTTGTTCATTGCGAAATACGATCCTCAAAAAAATCAAGTCTGGGCTAAACAAGTGGGCGCATCAGGCGCGTCTCTTACCGTAATCAAAGCGGCGTCGGATACGATCGGGAACACGTACGTTCTCGGTTATACGAGCGCGGCTTTTACCGGTCCTATGTCCAGCGGACAGGATATGTTCGTCGTAAAGTTCGCTCTGGACGGAACCGTAGCTTGGGCCAAACAAGCCGGACCGACGGGTGGTGGTTATTTCGTAAATCCGTCTGCGATCTGCTTGGACGAGATTGGAAATTCTTACATTGTGGGAGATTCGAACGGGCCTTTCGGAGGACCGGTTGCCACCGGAGGCAACGGGTTCGTTCTTCGTTTTGACGTCAATGGAAACCAAAGTTGGGTGAAACAGTATTCGATTTCGGGCGCCAATATCGTTTCGGGAGGTTGCGTCTGGGATCAGGTTTCAGGAACGGTTTTAGTCTCCGGTTGGGGAGGAGCCGATTTTCGAAACGATACGACTCCCGGCGTCGGTGGAAACGATACGTTTGTCATGCGATACGATCCGGATGGAACCAGGCACTTCTTACTCTACGAAGCGGAAGTAGGGAGAGAAATTTTATCCGGTCAGATCCTATTGGATCCTTTCGGAGACATCTATGTAACCGCGGCAAGTAACGCATCCTTCGGCTCAGGCTCGAGCGGAACCGCTTATCCGAGTACGATCTTAAAATACAATTCCAACGGAACCAGGCTTTGGGTTCGACAAGACGGAGACGGATACCCGTCCGGACAAACTTCTCCCTCTAACATGGTTACGGATATTGCGGGAAACATTTTCGTAACCGGAACTACGAACACAAACCTGACGACCAACAATTCCGCTTCGGTCGGAACTGCGGACGTATTCTTCCTCAAATACAATAGACAAGGGGAAAGACAATGGCTTCGACAGACCGGAGCCTCCGGTAAAGCGATTCAAGGAACCGGACTTGCAATCGATCGGGAAGGAACGATGTACGGAACCGGAACTACGAACGCGGATTTCAACGGCGTCCCACTTACGGGACTTCAGGATTCGTTTCTCGTTCAATATCGATAATCCGAACGTTCGCATTCGCGTTTTTCTTCGGATTTCTTTTCTGTTCAAAAAAGATCGGTTTGAGACAAAGGACTCAAGACCATCATGAACCGAAACCGAAACATCATCCACGTCGGACTCAGCGATTTATTCTTACCGATCGTGGTTCGATCGAAATCGGAGATTCTTCAATTCCAATCCAAGCTGGAAGAACTGGGAATCGAAATCACGGGAACCAGTTACGGACCCAATCAAAACGTACTTACAAGACAACTTTCACAATCGGTTCTGACGATTCAGGTCATCAACGCCGGACAGAATATTACACAACTCTTAATCATTTCCGAAAATCCGGACGGAACCTTGGAATCCATCGAAGAGGATTTTGAACGGGTTCTCGAAGCGTTCGACAAGGTCTGGCAGATTCAAGGGAAGAATGTTGTGAAAAGCGATCTCACCGTTCGGCTCTTGACCGATTCTTCCACCGAACACGCGTTTGGCGAGATTTGGGAAAAACGACTGAAACAAAGCCGGGACAGTCTGCAACAACTCGGAAGACCGATCTTAGGCGGAGGACTTCGATTTGTTCTTCCTCCTCTCAATCCCCAAGACCCGGAAGATCACGGAATCGAAGTGAAGATCGAATCCTTCTTCCCCGATCCTCGAAAGGTATTTATCGAAGCCATCTTTTTATGGGGTGCGCCTCGTATGATTTCCGAAAAATGGAACGCGTCCGATCGGATTCAAAAAGTCATTCATTACGTGGAACAACATCTGATCGGATTTCTGGATCAGAATTAAACTTCGTTTTAATACGAATCGTTCCGAATTTTTTTTCGAAGTTGAGAACATACCGGAGAATTTTGTCCGGGGACATGGATAAACTTTGACGGCAGGAAGCAGATCATGATCCGATTTTTACACACAGCAGACCTTCATCTCAGCCAAAAGGAAAAGGAATATTCCCTTTCCGTCCTTCAGGAAATCGTCTCCGCCGCAAGCGAGGAAGAATGTACACACATTCTGTTTTGCGGAGATCTTTTCGATCGCAACAGCGACATAGCCGCTCTCAAAGAGGACGTCAAAACGATTCTCAAGAAATTTCCGGGCAAAATTCTTTATATACCCGGAAACCACGAAGAGCTCGGACTTCCCGAAGGAACGTATCCCATTTCGGCGGATCTTTCCCCGATGTCGTATCCGCAAAAGGGAGAATCCTACAAACTCTGGACCGAGGAAATCGGCGGGGTCGACGCGGAATTTTTCGGATTTCCGTTTAACAGGAATTTAGATTATTCTAATATTCAATTCAACGAAAAGAAGGTCCAATACAGGATCGCGCTTCTTCACGGAACCGAAACCAAACTCGTGGAATATCTCGGACCTTCTCCCGAAGAGGCCGATTCGATTTTGGATTCGAAACCGTTTCTCGAAGCGAGGTTCGACTATCTCGCGTTAGGTCATATTCATTCCGAACGTTCCGAAAGATCCGCTTCGCTTTTAAAAGCGTATCCGGGTTCGCCGCGTGTGGTTTCCTCCGGAGAATTCGGTCCTCGAACCGTGAACATCGTAAGCCTCGGTAAAAATGGAGCGCCCGTCGTCGCAAAAAGAATTCTTTCTTCCGCGGGGGAATACAAAGAATTCTCCCTTTCCGCAACTCTAACGGGCGAGGTTCCCGATCTTTCCAAAATCCAAGCCCTCGTTTCCGAAAAGGATTCGGTTCGAATCAAAGTCGGAGGAATCGTAGAAGACGAGCATACGGTCGTCGAAATTTTGGAACGATTTTCAAAGACGCTCGTTTGCAGAAAAATAGAAACAAAAACGAACGATCTCAAAACTTCTTCCGCATTGATCGACAATCCGGTCGCGAAGATATTTTACGAAAAGCTAATGTTCAAAAAGGAACATTGGAATTCTCCGGACGTCCCCGACTGGAACGAAATTCTGGTTTTGGGTTTGGAACAAATCGAAGAAAACGCGGGGAAGAATTAAGATGATCTCCAAAATTCTATTGGGCAAGTTCGGCAAATTCGAAAACAAAGAATTCGATCTTTCGGATTCCATAACCGTTTTTCAGGGGAAAAACGAATCCGGAAAAACCACGATCTTCGACGCTCTTCGTCTCGCGATCGGAAGTCGCTTTCTCACCGCAAGTCAGGAACCGAAAAAAAGCATTCTCGCTCGTTACGGAGAAAAAAGTCCGGAAGGGTATCGAGTTGTGGGAGAGGTTCCCGATCTTTCCAAGGACGCGGCCCCTCAGTACGTTCATTGTATTTCTCTTCGAGAAGGAGAACTCGAGTTCGCGTTTAACAACGACAAGTTTATCAAACCCGATTTTCTTCGAAGTAAACTTTTAAACAACGGAGTGAATCTCGAAGGCGTTTCGGGTTCGTTTAAGAAAATCCATTCTCCCAAAACGGGAAGTAAGGACGCGACCGCGTTTGAAACTCTGAAAAAAGATATTTCGGAATATAAAACCAAACGAGTGACTCTGATTGGCGAAATCGAAAGTCTTCACTCCAGAAACAAAAACAACGTAGAAAAAGAGGAAAAACATCTCAAGGATCAAAACGAGGAACTCAAGATCAAAGACGAACTCGCACGGATCGAAAAGGATTCCGCTCTGGACGTAAAAATCCAAAAGAAGATTAAACTTCTCGAATCCCTTTCCGAAATCCAAAGAATAAAGTCTTTGGAAGAATCGATCAAAAAAAACTTTCTCTATTCCAAGGACGAATCTTCCGCGTTTGAAAGTTTTCAAAAGGAAATCGATAGATCGCAAAACTCGATTTCCTCCTCCGAGACATTGTTAAAAGACAAACAAACCGCGATCGAATCCAAAAAGAAGGAAACGGAAGGACATCAGAATCAACTTTCGATTCTTCAGAAGATGAAACAAAAAGCGGAAGAATGGAGCGAGAAGATCGACAAAACCATTCGAGAAGAAGGATTCAACGAGGAGGTCAGAACCGCACAATCGGATTCTTCCAAAAAACTTTTGGGTTTTCTTCTGATCGGAATCGGACTTTTGATTCTGCTCGGAACGTTCGGAACCTTTTTGTTTTCAAAAACGTCGGTTTTAGTTTTGTTAAGCGGAACCTTGATCGGAGCCGCGTTGATCGTTTTCGGAATTCTTCTTTTACTTCAAAAAAAGGAATCGGTCAGTCTGCGTTACAGTTCCGAAAAGGAAAAGGATTTCGTTTCCAAAATTTCAGGGCAATGGAACTTAACATTTCCTGAATATTTAATTCCTCTTATGGAGAAAACGGAAAACCTACGTCAATTTTTCGGCCAAAAGATCAACAACTACGAAGTCAAAATTCATCAGATCGAAAATCTGGAAAAGGAAATTCGAAACCTCAATGGAGAACTCGACCCGATTCGAAACAATCTCAAACTCGAAAACGAAAAGATCACAGGACTTCAATCCAAACGAAATTCTTGGCTGAACGATCGCAGAGCCGTTACGATTCAGGACTATCATAAATACGTAGCGGAGTTTCAAACTCAGAATAAAAGTTTGAAAGACGGGCTTACGAAAATTCTCACCGATCATTCCGCAAAAAGTTTGGAAGAATTGGAAGTTCGTTTTAAAACCGCGATCTCCACGATGGAAGACGTTCCGACCGTGCTTCCGAACGATCCCGAAAGACAATTTCGAGACGGCAAAAAAAAGGAACTTGAAAAACGACTTCAATCCTTAAACGAAGAATTAAAAAACTTGAATACTGCGATCCGAGTGGAGGACGCCCGGATTCAGGATTCTCTTCCCGAAAAGGAAAAGGATCTCATTCATACGATCCAGGTTCTTTCCGAAAAAGAATTAGAATTTTCTAAAGCGGAATCTAGAAGAAAATCCGCAAAGATCGCGCAGGAATTGATCGAAGAAATCTCCAAGGATCAATCGATGCAGTTCGCATTCGTCGCTTCGGAAATCGGAAAGGAAATCAATCTTATGCTTCCGAAACGGGAAGTTTCGTTCGAGGGAATCGACAAAAAAGAATCGATCAAAATGAAAGACCAAGCGGGAACCTTCCGATCGATCGATCATCTTTCCGGCGGAACCCTCGCGACGTTCTATCTGATTTTTAAATTGTTCTTAGCGCGCAAAACCGTTCCCGAAAACGGAATCCTATTGCTCGACGAACCGTTCGTTCATCTCGATCAGGGAAGAATCGAATCCGCACTCGAATATTTAAAACGATTTCAGGAAGAAACACGATATCAAATCTGTTTTTTTACGAAACAAGAGGAACTCGCGGAGATCATTCGCAAGTATTTTAAGAACGCGAAGAAGATCGCACTGTGAGAATTTTCGAATTGACTCGATCGATTCCCTTTTTAAGGTTTTGTAAAATTAAATATAGAGGTTCGTTTTGAAAAAGCATATTCATAAAATCCTTCTCGTTTTTCTGTTACTGCAAGTTTACAATTGTTTAATTTTCGATACGCTCGGAGTCGCTCCGGGAAGAATCAAAGGTTCGGAAGCCGCGAACAATGTCCGCGACGCGGCGATCGTTACCGATCTTATCAACTCCACCATTTTAAGCGGACGTTCCAGCGTTTCCATCCTGAGTCTTTTAGCGGATCAGTTGGCGGGAATCAAGTCCGACGGAAGCTACGTTAAATCGGAAGTGGACGATTGTGTCGCCGAAATCAAAGGTTTAAGCGGTTATCTGATCGGTTCCGCTCTTACGATCGTACTTCAATCCAAATGTTCGTTGAAGGCCGATAAGGTATTCTTGGATTCTCCGTTCCCGGAAATCTAATCTCGAATCGACCGCGCGGAACGACGACAGGTTGTTTCGCGCATTCCCGCCCTCTTATCTCGTAAAAACGGAAACGCTCTCCAAGTGACTCGTATGCGGAAACAAATCCACCGGAGTCAACTTTTCATACTTAAAGATTTTTGAAAGTTCGATCGCGTCCCTTCTCAGAGTTTCGGGATTACAAGACACGTAAAGAATCCGATTCACTTTAGAATTCAATAATATCTTTTTCGTCTCCGGGTCCAGACCTTCCCGAGGCGGATCTAAAACGACCACATCCGGCGTTTCGTTCAATGCGTTTTGCAAAGAATGAAGAACCTTTCCCTTTACGAAGGTCGCATTTTCGATTCCGTTCGCCTTTGCGGCCCCGATCGCGGATCGGATCGAATTCGGATTCTCCTCCAACCCGATGACCTTCTTGGATTTGCGCGCGACATACAACGAAATCGTTCCGATCCCGCAATACGCGTCGATCACCGTCGAATTTTGTGGGAGATCCTCCACGACGAGATCGTAAAGATTTTCGATCTGAAACGGGTTCACCTGAAAGAATGTGGAAAGTCCGATTTGAAAATCCAAATCTCCGATCTTCTCTTTTATAAAATGTCTTCCATACCAAGTCGTTTCTTTTTCGCCCAGAACGACCTTTGTGTTTCTTTGATTTACGTTTTGTATGATTCCGACTACTTCCGCTTTTGACTTTTCTTTAGTTAAGAATTGTTTAATATATGAATGTAAGCTGTTCGTCAGATTTTTTCGTCCGGGAATTTCGCTCGCGTTCGTTACGATTCCCACGAGAATTTCCTGAGTAGCCTGCGCCTTTCTGAGAACGATATGTCTTAAAAGACCGCTTCCGTTTTTTTCGTAATAAGGGGTTATGTTTTCGGTCCGCGCCCAATGTCGTATCGCAGAGGCTACGGTCGTCAAGTCCTGGTCTTGAATTCTACATTCTTTCTGATCGATGATAAACGTGTTTTCCTTGTTGTGAAGCCCCAAGGTAAGAACCGATTTTTTTCCGATCTTACGATGTCCGAATGGAAGTTGAACCTTATGACGATACATCTGATCCTTCGGACTTTTTACGATCGGACGAATCTCCAATCCTTTAAAACCTCCGAATTGTTTTTCGATCTCTTCCTGTTTGTGTTGAAGTTGTTTTTCGTAACCGATATGCAATCGATCACAACCGGCGCATTCCGGGTAGTGTTGACAGGATTGACTCGCGGGAGGTTTCATTCTCCTTTCAGGCTTTCGTTCCTCCGCGAACTGTCAATTGAATTCGGTCTTGGAATCCGATCACATGAGATAGATTTTTCCGTGTTTGTCCTTGATCATCGGATCGGCTCCGTGTTTTAAAAGAAGTTCCGCGAACTCGGACATTCCGTGAGAAGACTTGGCGAGATTCGTACAAGTGACTCCGTCGAAATCCTGAACGTTCGGATCGGCCCCGTGTTCCAAAAGAAAACGGAACGGTTCCAACTTTCCTTCGTTGACGCAGTGATGCAAAGGGCTCATTCCTATGGAATCCTTTTGATTGAGATCCGCGTTTCCTTCGATCAAAGCGGTCATCAGTTCAAAGGAAGAATCATCCAAAATACAATGAATCAAAGGAGTTAAGCCGGTCGTTTCGTCGACAAGATTCGGATTCGCGTGATATTGCAAAAGAACGTGAACTACTTCCAAACGTTCGTATTTCACCGCGAGAGATAACGAAGTTACTCCGTGATAGCGGTTGTAATTCGGATCGAATCCGTTCTGCAAAAATGATTCAATTCGCTTAACATTTCCGTTTTGAATCGCTCCGAAAAAAAGAAAACGTTTCCAGAACGAAGCGGAATTACTTTCTTGTTCGTGATTCACCGAGTTTATTTTTTTTTCTTCGACCATTCTCCCCTTCCTCCGACTTGCAAGTTGCGGTTCCGATTAGATTGTACTAGAAAGAATGGGGTCTTGTATTGTAAAAAAGGGACAAAATGGAATCTCTTTTTCCGTACCAGGCCAGAGGAGAATATCCGGAAAGAGAAGTAAACTCCCGGGTCAAATGAGGTTGATCGTAAAATCCGGCGTCCAAGGAAAGTTCGGAAAGATTTCGTTTTTCCAAACGCATCCAAGCGGCGTTTTGAAATCGAACCAAACGGGAGAATTCTTTCGGATTTCTGCCGATTCGCTCCAAAAATTTTCGCTCCAGAGTTTTTTTAACCACGCCTAAGTTCTTGGAAAGTTCGGAGATCCGAATTCTTCCCTTGGAACGCGTAATTCTGACGAGCGCCTCGTTTACAAGAGGAGAATCTTTCATTTTAGAATTCAATAATTTACTAAAGTACCGATCCGCCACGGCCGCACGTTCCGTAAAACTTCCGGCGTCCCGGATTCTATTTATAAAATCGTAATATTCACGGCGTTTTCCGATCAGTTCCAAATCGGTTACGGGAGAATCCGCCTCGTCCGCGGAAATTCCGAACAATTCGTAAAAGGCTCCCGGCAAAAGACGAACGTTAAAAAAGCCAACGTTGCCGGTCGCTTGGATTCGAAACGGACGAAGATGATTTCCGACGATATGGCCTTGTGTGGAAATCCATTCCTCCCCTTGTTCGTTTAACAATCCGATTCGAATCGGATCTCCATAGGAAATATGAATTTCGTTTTCCACGGACGGAAACACGTTCGGCAATGTTCCGAATTCCTTCGTTTGTTTTGAGGAAACTTCCCAACCCCAATAACAGGAAATCAAACTCGTAAGAGCCGAGTTCGGTTTAGCAAAACTGGGTTTCATTTCGATTCCCGGATCTTGCGTAAGAGTTCGCGATTGGATTCCTGACGAAGAAGCGCGTTTTTATAACGGCGTATCTCGGCTTCCGTTTCCGGTTTGATCTGCGGAACCGGAGAAGGAATTTTATTTTCGTTCAATGCGACAAACGTCAAATAGGCGGTCGTGGCTCTCATCGTCGTGCCTTCATACGGATTCTCTTTGGAAACTTGAACACCGATCTCCAAAGAAGTTTTTCCGGTATAATTTACGCTCGCTTTTAATAAGACATGATCTCCTACAGAGATCGGCGCGATAAAATTCAATCGATCCACGCTCGCGGTCACCGCTTCCTTTCCACAATGTCTTTGCGCGACCATCACGGCGATCATATCGATCCAACTCATCAACGTTCCGCCGAATAAGGTTCCGTAATGATTGGCGTGATCCGGCATTACGATATGCCTTGTTTCAGCCGCGCTTTGTGTGGGAGTTTTTTCCAACATAGTCAACTTAAAGAAGAAGATTCCATTTCCATATAATAGTGATCCGGAATTTTTCCTTGTGGTCCGTTGAATTTTCTGGATTCGATCGTTTGAAACCCGAGTCCTTTGTAGAGTGCGATCGCGGCTTCGTTTTTTTGCGAGACATCCAAGGAGAGCATTTTGAGTTCCGGAAATTTTTGCGCCATAAAGCGGATCAATTCTTTGCCGATTCCTTTGCCTCTGTGTTTTTCGGAAACGGCGATATGTCCGAGATACAATCTTCCCGGTCTTGGAGGTTTGATCATTCCTTCGGTGGTCAATCCTCTTCCCATCACTTTAGGCGCGGAGAATCCATACACGGAAACGATTCGAAGCGCGGTTCCTCCGTTCAACAACAGAAAGGAAGGTTGACGATAACTCATGATCGATCCGACAACTTCTCCGTTCAACTCGGCGACGAAATGATTCGTATAAGAGATCGTGTTTCCTCTTTTGATAAACGAAGTCCTTAAAAAATCGAAAGGGGTTTTACCGCTTTGTGTAAACACGAAGTCCCAAGCCGCGGGTCCGGAAGAATAGATCAAAGGAACGATCGCGTTTACGTCCTTACTTTCCGCCGGACGAATCTGAATCGAAGTTTTCAAAGGTTGCCTCACTCGAAGTTTTCGCTCCAGTTGAATCCGATCGGGATTCTTCTCAAGCCAGAAATTCCCTTTCGTTCACTCTTAGGATCGCTCTCAAAACGTCGCTTCTGGTTATGATTCCGATCACTTGAAGCGTTTCGTTCACGACGGGAATACATCCGATTCTTTCCTCGAAAAGAACCTTTGAAATTTCTCCGATACCCGCGTGGATCTGGACCGAAAGAACCCTTTCCTTCATAATTTGTCCGATCGTTTTACCGAGTTCGTTTTCGGAAAGATGATCGAGTTTCCATCGCATCCAATCCCGATCGGAAAGAATGCCGCATAACGTGTTGTTTGTATCGAGCACCGGAACATGTCTGAATCTTTTACGGACGAAAATCTCTTCCGCTCTGTCGATGGAATCGTTCTCTTCAAAACAAACCACGGAAGAAGTCATCAAGTCTTTGGCCGTAAGTGAAGAAATGGATTCTCCCTGATTGGATCGAATCCGATTTAAGGAAGAAACGTTTTTGTATTCCGAATCGATTTCTTGTCCGAGTTTTTTAGCCCGGTTTTTTACTTCGAGGTCCTGCTCCGATTCTATTTTTTTTACGGATGAAGAAGGCGCGATCGAATGAAGCGGATGTATGATTTCGGGTTGAAGCGGAGGAATATACGTTTCCGAAACTCCTCTCGTAACCCAGAAAAACAAATTAGCTCATCCTCATGATCAAAAAGTTATAGGATGCGATGATTCTTTGAGTCATCTCGAGTCCGTCCTTGTTGACGTCGGGATGATATTTTTTAATCAACTCTTTGAATCGTTTTTTCAATTCTTCCAAAGTACAAGGTGCGTCGAATCCGAGAACGTCCAAATGTCTTTGTGTTTCCGGATCCATTTCCTGAAACACGGAAACCGGTTTTTTCTTTTTCGGTCTTTTGCGGAAGGTCCCGAACAATTCGTAGTAGGCGCGATCCCTGTATTCTCTCGTGATTTCTCTGAGATGAAAGACTTTCGTATTCAAAATCGAGAATATATGATTTTTTAAAAATACGTCCGCGCCGTAGTCGTTTTGAATCGACTTCAACTCGATAAAATCCGAGATTCCGTTTTCTACGATTCTTTCGAAGTTGAATTTATCGTCGAAGTAAGAATCGAACGCGTCGTCGAAGTCCAAGGTTGCGGATGATAAAAGCAGAAGAAGTTCGCGGTCGAGTTCGTGTCTTTCCAACCGTGTTTGGATCGTTTCCTTCAAACCGATCTGAAGTTCCGCGAGATGGTTATCGTCGAAGTATATTCCGTTTTTTGCAAATTCGTCCCCGATTCCCTCGATCTTCAAAATCTTGGACAGAAGTTGAACGAGGGAATCCGCATGTGTTTCGTTGAATCCGGCCGCGGCTCTCGAGGAAAAATGGACGTCGTTTCTCAGATCGTAAAAAATTCTATAGTAATCTTCCTTACGAATGTTCAACGCGGATATGATTTTTTCCACGGGGATATACCATTCGCAATTCGTACATACGGATTGGATCTCGAAAATAATATCCTCCAATGAGGACCTGATCTGATCAAAACTTCGAGCTTGCATACTCTTCTACTTCCAGATTTTCAACCCTCGCAAATCCGTTCATCAATTCTTTTTCCAATTAGACTTCCAGATTCGGAAACGGAAATCTTCCCGAGCGTAGAAAAAAGGTTTGCTCGGATCGTTTCCTAAGCCCATCCATCCTTATTATGCTTCCTTTAATCGCCGTTCTTGCTTGTTTTCTGGTTTATTTTCTCGGTTATAAATTCTACTCGGGTTATATCTCCAAATCCATCTTCGAACTGAAGGACAATCAGGAAGATACTCCGGCCCACAAGCTGAACGACGGAGTGGATTACCTTCCCACAAAACCAATCGTATTATTCGGTCATCATTACGCGTCCATTGCAGGGCTTGCTCCGGTATTAGGACCCGCGGTCGCGGTCATCTGGGGTTGGCTTCCCGCGATGCTCTGGGTCGTATTCGGAAGTATCTTCGTGGGTTGTGTGCACGACTTCGGAGCGCTCGTAGTTTCCGTCCGCAACCAAGGAAAAAGTATCGGGCAAGTCGCCGAGGATCTGTTAGGTCATCGTGCGAGAAGTTTGTTTCACGCGATTATATTCTTTCTTGTCGCATTAGCAATGGGAGTTTTCGTTCTTGTTCTCGCCGAAATGTTTTCGGCGGACCCGAAAGCGTATTTAACTCCGAGCACAACCGCAGTAAACGCGCCCGTGGAAGAAAAGAAGATCACCTCGCCTACGGAAGCGAATTCGAAAACGTCGAATAAGGACGTTCACGATCATCCGAGCGAAATCAGAACCGAAGAAAAACCTTCCATCAAATTGAGAAGTCATTTCCCGGAAGCGGTGATCCCTTCCGCGGCGATCATGATTCTCGCGGTGATCATGGGTTATCTACATTACAAAAAAGGAATGAATCTGACTCCACTTACGGTGTTCAGCGTTCTTGCGACCCTGGCTTCTATGGTTTTAGGAATGCAGGAAAACGTCCTTACTTGGACCGGACTCAATCATATTGAAACTTCTCCTTCCACGGGAACTTGGAAATACATTCTTCTTTTTTACGCGTTCTTGGCTTCGGTGACCCCGATCTGGTTGTTGTTACAAAGTCGGGATTATATCAATTCCTTTCTTTTATATCTGGGAATCATTCTGATCTACGTCGGATTTTTTGCGGGAGCGGTTCTTCAAAGTTTTCCTTCCTTCAACGCGGAAGCGATCCGAACCGATTCCATCGGACTGGATCTTGTTCCGTTCGTATTCATCACGATCGCGTGCGGTGCGGTTTCCGGATTCCACGCGTTAGTCAGCTCGGGAACTACCGCGAAACAATTGGATAAGGAAGTGGACGCAAGACCGATCGGCTACGGAGGAATGATCGGCGAATCGTTGTTAGGTTTATCTGCGGTCATCGCGTGTACGATCGGATTTTCTTCTTCGGAAGAATGGACCGGATTCTATCGCTCCTGGTCGGGCATACAAGGATTGGCCCCACAGGTCGGCGCTTATATCTATGGCACTGGAAGATTCTTATCCGAGATTGGAATTCCGGAATCCTTCGGACAAGGTTTTATCGCATTGATCGTGATCAGTTTCGCGTTAACTTCTTTGGATTCGGCTACCAGACTTTTGAGATACAATATCGAAGAGATCGCGGAATCGACCCGCATATCTTGGGTTCAAACGTTAGTCGGCAATCGTTACGTTTCCAGTCTCATCGCCTGTGCGGCGATCGGATTTTTCGCGTTTATGGAAATCGAACAGGACGGAAAGAAAAAACCGGCGGGACTCGCTCTGTGGAAACTTTTCGGAACTACAAACCAACTTTTGGCGGGTCTTGCTCTTTTGGTGGTGACCATTTTTCTTTTAAAATCCAAGAAAAGAATCAAAGTGTCTTTTATCCCGATGTTGTTCGTTTTATCCGTGACTCTTTGGGCGATGATTCGAAACTTTCTCGATTTTTTAAACGGTCCTTCTCCGAATCTTCTTCTCGCGGGAGTGGGCGGAACCTTGATCGTTCTTACGGTTTGGCTTTTGGTGGAAGCGACCTTAACCTGGAATCGCATTAGAAAAGTATGAAATTCTGTAGTTCATGCGGATCGTCCGTCACATATAAGATACCGGAAGGAGACAATCGCTCCAGACATATCTGCGACAACTGCGGAACGATCCACTATCAAAATCCGAAAGTAGTCGTGGGAAGTATTCCTGTATGGGAAGAACGGATTCTTCTTTGCAAACGTGCGATCGAACCGAGAAAAGGATATTGGACCTTACCCGCCGGATTTTTGGAAAATAGGGAAACCGTGGAAGAAGGCGCGGCCCGCGAAACCCTCGAAGAAGCGAACGCGGAAATCAAGATCGTCGGACTTCAGAGCGTCTACAGCATCCCTCATATCAGTCAGATTTATATGTTCTTTTTGGCCGATCTCGTGGACGGAAAATTCTCCGTAAGCTCCGAATCGGAAGAAGTAAAACTCTTTGCCGTAAACGAAATTCCTTGGGAAGAATTGGCCTTTACCTCGGTCTACTTCGCGTTGAAAAAATACGTGGATTCTCCCGTTAAAAACACCTTGCATCTCGGAAACATCAGAGATCGCAACTATCCTCCGAAAGAATCCTGATCGGTCGCAGGTTCCCCGTTTTTAAAAAGATATGGGAAAAAAAACGTACCAAATAAGAATGTACTGTATGCGGAGCGGAATTCGTTTAACAAGTACGTCCTTTTTACTTTTTATCTTTTTGTCCCTTCCTCTCTTTGCGGATTCCTTTTTAAAAACGAACACGGATACGTTCTCGCCCAACTGGGACGGTAAAAACGACGTACTCGAATTTAAAGTTTCGAAATCCGCGCTTCCCCGTCTCGCGGATTGGGAACTCGTGATTAAAAACTCGAACGACGACGTCGTCAAAACTTTCCGAGCGGATCATAGAAGAAAGAAGGGATTCTCTCTCGTTCCGTTTTTACAGGACGATACGAAGTTGTCTCCGTTGGAAATCGTAATTCCCGAATCGATCCTCTGGTCCGGAGACGATTCCAAAGGATTCTTACTTCCGGACGGAGAATACAAATATAGACTTAGGTTCGTCACCGAGAATAAGGAGAATCTTTTGTCCGAGGAGAAAACGGTCTTCTTGGATTCAAGACCTCCGAGTTCCGAGATCGGCGCGAAGACAAGAGTTCTATTCTCAAACGGAGATAGAAACTCTTCGAGGATCAACGTTTCCCAAAAGGTTTCTGGAGAATCTTCGGATCTATTTACCGGAGAATTCGTGGACGTAGAAGGGAGAATCGTTAAGTCCTATACTTGGAAACTCAAGGACGTTCCCTACGTTTTGAGTTGGGATGGAACAGATTTTTCTAATAAACCATTGTCTAATGGACTTTACACATATCGTTTGATCGGATTCGACAAGGGAAAAAACGAATCGATCTCCGTCATCAAAGATCTTACCGTTCGCAACGAAACGGTCGGAGTGGATCTTTTTTCGGATTCTAAACTTTATTCTTATTCCGCGGGAAGTCTTCGAAACTTTGCGCGGTTTTCTCCGTATATTTCCCCTAAGATCAAAACCGATTCTTACGAAATCGAAATCTTTCAGAAAAAAGGCGCGGAAGAAAAAAGCGTCTATCGTTTGCGGGATACGGGAGAACCGAACGCGGAATGGAAATGGGATTTGAGAAATCAAACCGGAGATCTCGTTTCCGAAGGAATTTACTTCTATCGCCTAACAGTACATAGTCGATACGAACGTTATCAATCCGTTCCTTCCTCGTTCGAAATCACGAAAGAATCCTTCGGTCTCGACTTGTCCGTTTCTACGAAGGAATTTTCTCCGGACAACGACGGCAAAAACGATCTTTTAAAAATCTATCTGGATCATCGCGGAATTCCGCTTCAATCCTGGGAAGTAACGTTATACGAAATTCCTCCTTACACTTCGATCAAACGAAAAATCAAAACATGGTCGGGCGAAGGCCAACCTTGTTCGGAAATTCTTTGGGAAGGTTTGGACGAATCCGGCGTTCGAGTGGGTTCCTTAAGCGAATTTTACTTCGAATGGAAGTACGCCGACACGTTCGGAAGGGAGTCTAACGGAAAAGGAGCCGAATTCAAAACCGGAATCCTAATCGTGGAGGAGGACAACTCTTTGAGAATTTCCGTTCCAGAATCGCAGGTCGAAGCGAGATGGTGGAGTCTTCCCGGAAAGATCCGCTCCGTGTTAAACGAATTCCCCGGATATAAGATCGAACTTCAATCCCATTCGTCCCACCAAGGGGACGAGGAAGTCAATCAGGTCGGAACCGAAGACAGGGCCAGAACCGCGTTCGAATATTTTTTTTCCAAGACGGTTCCTTTTGGAAGAATGCGTTTCCGAGGATACGGTGAAACGCTCCCTCTGATTCCGGGTTCGGGTAAATACGAAGCGGATAAAAATCAAAGAATCGATTTTTATCTTTCCCCTTGATACGTTATGTGCACCGCAATCATCTACAGAGATCCAAGCAAAAAGATCGTCGGTTTGGGATTCAATCGGGACGAATCCGTTAAAAGAAAACCCGCGGTTTCTCCGGTGAAAATCGGAAACGGACCGACCTTCGCCATAGCGCCGTTAGACGGCGATTACGGCGGAACCTGGATCGGCGCAAACTCTTCCGGTGAAATTTTTTGCCTTTTGAATTTCTACGAAGCCACCCTGAAACTTTTAAGAAATCCAACAAGCAGAGGACTTCTTGTACGTTCCTGTTTGTTAAACGAAGTCAAACCTCAAGAAATTGACGCGACCGATTTGGAAAATTTTTATCCGTTCAAACTCGTACGAATCACCTTGGATAAAACCGAAATTTTCGTCTGGGACGGAAAGGAATTCTCCACAACCTCTTACACGGACACGTTTCAAATTTTAGGAAGTTCCTTTACGCAAGGTCCGAAGGCTCAGGTTTCCAGAGAAGCGGTCTTTCAAACGGAATATCTTCCTAAAATTCTTCCCGACTCGAAGGAATTTCTGGCTTTGTCAAAAAATTTTCTCACCTCTCATCTTCCCGAAAAAGGCGCACTCTCGCCTTGTATGCACAGAAGGGACGCACATACGGTTTCTAAAACCGAAATCGTTCTCCAAGAGAATGAGTTGACTCTCACATACCAGGAAGGACAACCGTGTGAATCTCCGGATCCGAAGGTTTTCAATTTGACTTTGACGGAATTTTCGGTATTCGAATAGTATAACTTATGGCTGATACGAAGTCCTTATTCAACGATTCATTCGAGTATAGAGATCCCGCTCTTCAAAAAAGAAAAAACGCTCGGGTGAAAGTGACTTTGGACGCGGAAATGTCGATCAAAGGAAAGCAGGAAAGACATCCCGTCACTATTCTCGACATAGGAACCGGCGGCGTTGCATTGGATTCAAGAATGACTATGTTCGAAGGGGACCGCATTCATCTTCACGCGAGAATCAACGGAAAGGAACTGACCCTTGAAGCGGAAATCATTCGTTCTTCCGGAAAAAAAATGAACAGCATCTTCGTGAACATCGCGGACGAACACAAAAACGAAATCCAAGAACTCATTCATAAAAAGTTTTTCGAAAAAGATAAGAAGCTGAGCTAAAGTCCGCTTACGGAACTGATTCGATGATTTGATAAGTAGCATTCGCACTTCTACAAAAACTCGGCATACAGACAAACTTAATTCCGGCTGGATAACCCGTCAAAGTCTCCGGATACGTCTTCGTCAAATACGAACTAGCGACACTTCCCAATATACTTCCTGACGCGGCCGTTTTATCGTTGTAGATATACCAAGAGAATCCATCGATGATATCGCGATCCGAGCATTTACAGCGGAGATCGGTCCCTACGCTTACGGTAGTCGTATTGATCAAAGCGTTGGCGTTCACATCAAAAATTTGATTTCCGGACCCGGGAACATAACAAGTTGCAAAAGACGATTGTAACTCTCCATTGCCGGTACAACGAAACGGAGTCGTGGTACGAGAATTGGAAGCGGAACTCAGTACAAGAAACATTAAGCCGTCTTTAAGATCAAAATCCGGCTTCGGAGGTTGAGAATACGGATTTTGAAGAGGAATATTTTCACAATTTATCATCAACAAACAAAATAAAACGCCGGCGATTCCGCTTCTAAATTCCATATCTCCTCCCGAAAGAAATCATATTTTAATTTTTGAATATACCATATTCATGGAATCGAATCGATTTTTTGAAAGCCTCGAAAGAGAGTTGTCGATTCGGGGACGCACGCAAAAGATCTTCCGGCGGGGTAGTTTATCAAACGGATCGGAAAATAACTGAGGAAATCCGAAGTCACGGCGGACAAGGATTGTTTAAGCTCAACCTTGTTTGCATCGTAATCATACCAAGACCCGGAGCCTCCGTCTTCGGAAACACATTTCAAAGGTGTACCTGCGGTGATTGTAGAACTGGAAATGGTAGCCCCACTATTACCATTCAGGATCATTTTAGTTCCCACCGGATGAAAACATTCCGGATTTGCGCCGATTCGAATCGCTCCGGGAGAATCACAAAAAGCTTGGCGCTGAATCGTATTTGCAAACATCGCCAGACTATCGGCGTCGCTTGAATCGGATTTTGGTACACAAAATAGAACAGACCAAACCGAGATGAAAATCACAAGCGAAGGGATCATATTCATTTTTTGGATCATATCCGACCGGAGTTCGAAAGCAAACGAAAACTGAAAAATTCGAAATAGAAATTAAGAATCGAGAAAAGTTTTTTCCGATTTTCTGCGGGAAAATGAAACACAATGGAACGTTAATATACAAATTCTGGTCCCGGCACATCTAAACCAAAAGCAAAACGCTTACGGAACTTCGGCTCCTTCTACAACGACCGCTTCTCCTCCAAAACAAAGAATCGGAAACAAAGGAATCAAACAAAACGGCGCTCTCATTTTCACGTCGACGTTTCGTAAAATCGAACTTCCGCTTTCCGTCTCAGCTTGTTTCAGGTAAGAATTTACGCCGACCGGTTTGAGATACAAAACCCCAACCCTAACTTTCCAAAAATCCGTCGGTTTGGAAAGCATCGCATCGATCTTATCCTTTGGTTTTTCCAAAGATAGATAGGAAATTTTTTTCGGCGGAGAAGAACAACCGATCCACATCCACGCGGATAAAAAGAAAAGGATCCACGTCTTTACTTTCATTTTTAATTTCATTTTGTTTCCTCGGTTTTGATTTGATCGCTGTTCAACGCAAACCCCTTGATCTTGATACAATTCAAAGGAGGAAACATTCCGGTCGTATGAGTCACTTCTGCGTTTAAGATCGTATCGTATTTCACGCCGACGTCCGCATTCTCCTTCGAAACGGATTTTCGTTCGATTCGTTTTTGAACTAAGGAATTTTCAAACGCTTTGGCAAGGCTGAAAGAAATTCCACAATCTTCTCCTTCCGAAATTTCTCCTTGTAACGTCCGTATATCGTCTGGAATTTTCTTTCCTTTTAGGTTTCCATAAGAAAGGAGATAAACGTTTTCGGTCGTAGAACACGCCGTAAAACACGTTAACAGTAGAATGAATCCGAAAAATTCTCCCGCGAAAGAAGTTCGGCGATTTGTATGTTTCATCGTTCCTCACAATTCGTATTTTTAAAACAAAAAACGAAGGCTCGGTTTTGCAAACGCATTCTAGATTTTTAAGAACCATTCTTACTCATATATTCAAATTTTAGAATATATAAAAATTCTGTTTTTTCGGCGACGGTGGCTTCAAAATCGTATTAAAAAGAATTCCGATTATAATTCCAAGAACAACCAAAACGGTCTTTCGTAAATCCGCCGCAATAGACTCTCTTCAGTTTGTAAGATGACTTGCGGACATAATTTCAAAGAAAGGGAACCTTCTATTATTTCCGATCCGATTGAATTCCGAACTATGATTTCCCGAAAATAAAGTATGAGAGCCGTGTTCGGAACCGCGATCCTTTTTGTCTTAACGATTCCGTTCTCCGTCTTTGCGGATTACGCGAGCAACGGCGCTACTCACCTCGTTCGAGTCGAAAGAGGATTAAAAACGAACGAGTTTCTCATCAAGGCCTTGAACAGTTCGATTTCGAACATTGGCTCCGAAGCGGACAAGGCCCTTTATAAAAGAATCATCCAACATCACGTGGAAACCAATCAGCTTTACTTTCAGTTCGATCTCGAAAAATCCTATTCCGAACTCAAACGCACTCAGGACCTGCTCGTGGTTCTTTATTCCAGTCTGATCGAAGCGAGCAAAAAAACCGTTCGAGGAGAATTGAATTCTCTCGGCTACAAAGCGATTCGGGGAACCGAAGCAAGACCGAAAAAACATCTCGAGATGGGTTATCGGGAATTGGCTTCCGCCGAACAAAAAAAATTGATCGCGGACAATTCAAGACCGTATCTTCAACCGATCAAATTGGAACTGCTTTACGAATCCTTAAAGTTGCTCAAACAATCCCGTAAATACGTCATTCTTCTTTCCATGGAATATCTTTCTGATTTTCCGCCCGATCCGGAAAGCGAGGATTTTTTCGGAATATTAAGCGAAATCAATCGGGCCATGTTCTCCCGTAAGGACGAGTTCGCGAGAATCCATTTCGACAATCATTTCCACACCTATTCCGGAGAAAATCTCTACGACACGTATTGGCAAGACCCGGCCTTGGAAGAATTGGAAAAACCGCTCGGCGACATCGACGCGGCTTATCTCCGTGCGAGAAGACAAGCCAAACGTTGAACCGAAATCCTTTTTTCGAAAATCGATTTCGAAATTCAGGTGACAAAGAATTCTTCCCTAGATACAACCGATCCTTGTGTTAGAACTGAGTTGTCCCAACTGCGGAGCGCCCGTACCGTTTCAGAATAAGGCTTCCATTTACGGAGTCTGCCCGAATTGTAAAACTCTGACCCTCCAAAAAAATCAATCCCTCGAAAGTTTAGGCAAGGCCGGAGAGCTTGTTCCCGATCTTTCTCCGATTCAAATCGGAACCTCCGGTAAAACCAAGGACGGAATTCAGTTTCAAGTCGTGGGAAGAATTCAACAGCAATACAGCCTCGGAACTTGGAACGAATGGCACGCGATTTCCCAAGACGGAAATTCCATTTGGCTCGCGGAAGCTCAGGGACAATTTATGATCACACAACTTCGTCCCACTTCCCAAAACGAAGTTTTTCCGGAACACGATCCGGTTCGAAATTTAGAATCTCCTCCGGACGTTTACTTTATCTCTTCCAAAACTTCCAAACAACTTCTCCGAGCGGGAGACACACTCAAACTCGACAACGAACTCTGGATGATCCGCGAAATCGGCTTGGCAACCTGCGTCGGCGGCGAGGGAGAATTGCCCGTAGGATTTCAAACGGGAACCACTTCCGTTCTTTTGGATTTGGCGACCGATCAGGGCTGGTTTGCTACATTAGATTATTCTCATACACCTCCCTTGTATTTTAAGGGAATGGTTTACAGCTTCGATCAGATCGACTTCATCAATTTGAGAGATCCGAAAGCGTTTACGGGTTTTCAAAAAATTCAAGAAGCGAAGGCGATCCAGTGTTTGGGATGCGGCGCTTCTTTGAGTCAAAGAAGTCCGGACTTCTCGAAATCGATCGCCTGTGAATACTGCGGAACCGTGATGGACACGAGCAAGGACGAACTCACCATTCTTTCCAAGTTTCAAGAAGTCATCAAAGACGGAGTTTATTTACAACCGGGAACCAAACTCACTCTCAAAGGAAAAGAATGCGAGGTTCTCGGCGTGGTTAAAAAATCCGTTCACGCGGACGGACAAATTTTTCCTTGGACCGAATATCTTCTTCATTTCACAGGCGGTTACTATTGGTTGAACGAAACCAACGGACATTGGACCGTTTTCGAACCCGTTCCTTTTATTCCGAGAACTGTCATCGGTTCTTATCCGCCGAAGAAAAGCTTTCAAAAAGAAGAATATAAACTATTCAATTCTTCGAATGCAGGAACGGACTTCGCGTATGGAGAATTCTATTATAAGATTCACGCGGGCGACACGGCGGAACTTGCGGATTTTATCGCTCCTCCCAAAATGCTTTCCTCCGAAAAAACTCCGAACGAACTTTTTTGGTCTGTGGGAGAATACGTTCCCGTCGACGAACTCAAAAAATCCATCCAA
Organism: Leptospira barantonii; assembly: GCF_002811925.1. Lineage (NCBI taxonomy): Bacteria > Pseudomonadati > Spirochaetota > Leptospiria > Leptospirales > Leptospiraceae > Leptospira > Leptospira barantonii. The sequence continues at coordinate 257,163 of NZ_NPDS01000001.1, read as the reverse complement.
GGCGACGTCGAACTTCCGACCCCGGACGGAATCGGTACGGCACAACCAAATCCGTTTACGAAGATCAGAAAACGAAACGTAAGAATCGCGGCTTGGTTATCGGCGATCATGCTTTTGGTTCAGATCGGTTTTTGTTGGACCGCGCAGGATAAGGAAGTATTCGCAAAAGAATTCTCTTATATAAGAGATCCCGCACCCGGCGGAACTACGGACACTTCTTTCGTAACGGAAACGTTTCGTTTGGAAGGTGGGGAAAGACAAAACGTTCAGATCAAGATGAACGTCCCCGATCTTTCCAATCATTATATCTATTATTCGTTGGCGTTGATCAACACGAAGACGGACATCGCATACGATACCGGTTTGGAAATCAGCTATTACCAAGGTTACGAAGACGGAGAAAGCTGGTCCGAAGGCGATAAATCGGCGGACGTCATCATAGGAGAGGTTCCCGCCGGAGAATATTATCTCAGACTCGAATCCGAATCCGACTTCCCTCTAGGAAGTGGCGCAAACGTTTCCTTATCGATCAAGAGGGACGTGGATCAGTCCGTTTATTATTTTCTTTTTTTACTCGCGATTTGGCTACCGGTTCCCTATTCCCTTTTTAGAAGTTATTCCTTCGAGGCTTCGAGAAACGAAAACAGCGATTTCGCCCCTACGAGTTCCAGCGACGACTCGGATTACGACGACGATTCTTCGTATAGCGACGATTAGATGAAAAGAATCGGAAGCGGATCGAACCCGCAGAATTTTTACGATAAGAGGCTATCATGAAATACATTAAACAATTATTATATCCCGCGTATGTCCTCTGGCTTACGGGTTATCTTACATACAATAATTTTTACGGAGGAGGTTCGAGCAACGTGGACGAGATCGAAAACGTTCCTAAAACCGTCCGCGAGAATCCCGGAGTGTATCGGTCGCATTACACGAACTTTATGAGATATTCCGGAGGAAAGTAAAACCGTTTGCAGACCGCGCTTTATATTTCCGTTCTCATCATATCTTCCTGCGGCCTTGTCTATGAACTTTTGGCCGGAACCATCGCCTCTTATCTTCTCGGGGAAACCGTAACGCAGTTCTCCCTCATCATCGGAACATATCTGTTTTCGATGGGAGTCGGATCCTGGTTGTCGAAGTACGTGGAAAAGGATCTTGTTCCCAAGTTTTTGGAAATCGAATTGGCGATCGGACTCGTGGGCGGCTTCAGCTCCGCGATTTTGTATCTGAGCTTCGGACAAATTCGATATTTTCAAATTCCTTTATTTTTACTCGTGGTTCTGATCGGAATCTTGGTAGGCCTTGAAATTCCGGTTCTACTTCGAATCTTAAAAAAGGAACTTCAATTCAAGGAGTTGGTTTCCAGAGTGTTGAGTTTGGATTACGTAGGCGCGTTACTCGCCTCCATTCTTTTTCCGATCTTCTTCGCTCCTAAGTTGGGTCTGATTCGGACCGGATTCATATTCGGAATTTTGAATGCTGGAGTCGCTCTCTGGGGAACCTGGGCCCTACCCTTAAAACATTCGAGAATGATTTTGCTTCGCGCGCAATCCGTGATCGTGTTGACTTTGTTGGTTTTGGGTTTTTCGTTTTCGGATCTGATCACGTATTATAGCGAAGAGTCCTTATACACGGACGAGATCATTCTTTCCAAACAATCTCAGTTTCAAAGAATCATCGTTACCCGATGGAAGAACGAGATTCGTCTTTTTTTAAACGGACATCTTCAATTTTCCTCAAGGGACGAATACCGTTATCATGAAACGCTGGTTCATCCCGCTTTACTCGCGCATCCGGCTCCGAAACGTGTGTTGGTTTTAGGCGGAGGAGACGGACTTGCCGTCCGAGAAATTCTCAAACACAAGGGCGTAGAATCGATCACCTTGGTCGACCTAGACCCTGCCATCACGAATTTATTTACCGATCACGGAATGTTGAAGGAACTCAACGACGAAAGTTTAAAAAATTCTAAAGTGAAGGTGATCAACACGGACGCTTTTGTATGGCTCGAAAATTCCGAAGAGGTTTTCGACGCGGTCATCATAGACTTTCCCGATCCGAGCAACTTTTCATTAGGAAAACTTTATACTACCGCGTTCTTTCAAGTTTTAAAAAGAAGAATGAACGAAACCTCCGTTTTGGAAATTCAATCCACCTCTCCTTTGTTTGCGCGCTCTTCCTATTGGTGTATCGAAAGAACGATCGCGTCCCTTGGTTTGCAAACGCTTCCGATTCACGTTTATGTTCCTTCCTTCGGAGAATGGGGTTTCGTTTTGGCGGGACAAAAACCGATTCGGTTCAAAAAAGAATTTCCGGATCATCTTCGTTTTTTGAATCAACAAGAACTCGAATCGATTCAAGTTTTTCCTCAGGATATGTCGAGGATTCCGGTGGAGATCAATCGTTTGGACAATCAGGCGCTGGTTCGGTATTACGACCGAGAATGGAATCGGATTCTGGATTGAAGGGTTGTAGGAACTCCTACAAATGTTCGAGCAAAATGCGCTTGCGATTTGTAAGATTCTAAAATTGACAGAATTCTTAAAAACGCGGAACTTGAACTAAAAATCGATGTCTTACTTATGAGTGTCGTAATCAAATCCCGATCTCATATTACGGTCGCGGAAAAAATTAACAAACTCATACGACGCATTTCATCACAGAGGATTTCAATGAGAAAAACAATTTCCCTTTTTACGTTCGCCGCCGTCGCGTTAACCGTTCTTATCAGCGTTTCCGTTTCCGCGGGACCGGAAAGAAAAATCGAATCCACGGTTCACGACTTTATGGAAGATTACGCAAAGGCGGCGATGAAAGCGGCAAAAAAAGGAAAACCGGAATACATCGAAAAGATATTAACCGAACTTCCGAACTTCGCACTCGACGAACAAAAAGCGAAATGGACCGAAATTTCTCAAGAAGCGTTGAAGACAAAGGACTACGAACAATCCTGCAAGTCCTGTCATAAGGAATTTAAGAAAGAATACAAAAAGACTTACAGAAAAAGACCGATTCAGGTTTCTCCCGAATTGATTACGTATCTGAAAGATCTTAAGAAATAAGAATCGATCCGATTTTTAGAGCGGGGGTTTTAACTTCCGGTTTTAGAAATTTCTTGATAGGGAGGAACGATCGTTTCTCCCAAATCTCTTTCCGTTTTACCGTTCAAATCCAAAATCAAAAGAGTGATATCGTCTTCGAACTGATCCCCTCTTCCCGACCAATTTCTCACCGTATCAAAAACGATCTGATTCAAAACCTCGCCCTGAATTTCCGAATGAGATTTTAAAAGTTCGTAAAACTTCTGATAACCGAACATCTGACCGAATTTGTTTCGAGCTTCGGTGACTCCGTCCGTGAACAGAACGACTCGGTCGTCTTTTTTGATCGGAATGATCAGCTGACCGTTTTTGAGATTTCCGTCCAATCCCATAATCCAACCGGGCAAAAAGATTTCCCTGAATTCTCCCTTGGAGTGGTTGAGAATGGCGATCGGAGGATGACCGGCGTTCGAATACGTTATGATACCTTTGTGTATGTCTATGATCAGATACGCCGCGGTGATAAAATGTTTTCCGTATTTACCCATCAATGCGCGGTTAACGTTCTTCAGAAGATCGGCGGGTTCTACCGCTTTTCTGACCTCGATCGAAAACGCAAGTTTGACCATGGAAGCGATGATCGCCGCGGGAATCCCATGACCGGAAACGTCGCTGATAAAAACGCCGAGTCTTCCGTCTCCGTAATCGTGAAAATCGTAAAAGTCCCCGCCCACCGAACTCGCACATTCCATCTTGACCGAAAGTTCGATTCCTTCCAGTTTCGGAAGTTTATCGGGAAGAATGGACTCTTGAAGTTCTCTCGCGATCTTGAGTTCTTGTTCGATCTCGGAAAGTTTGATCTGATTCTCGTATGCGTCGATGCTCGTGCGTAAACTTTCGGCTTGTAAGGATTTGAAACGATCCGCAAGTGCGAACGACAACAAAGTCATCTCAAGCAGAGATCCGATCAAGGATCCCCAATTCGTAAAAAGATTGCTCGGAAGAATCGAAAAGTTCCGCAGAACCGTAACGAGAATAAAAACCACAAGAACGGACCAAGCCATTAAAAAGAATCTAGCCGGTCTGTAACCTTGACGATATCGATCGATCCCCGCGTAAATAACGATCACGGAAGCGAGAATCGGAAACAATGTCAAAGCCTGCATATTCCAAAAGTAGAATATTGGAAAAAAGGAAAGTAAGATCCCTACGATTCCCGGGACCATAAAAAGGATCAGAATCCGATCTAGGATTTTGGTCTTTCGATCCGTATGCAAAAAAGATCTGGTAAACTGAATCGAAAAAACGATCGCGAGATACGCGAACGGAACCAAAAAATCGTTCCAGGTTTCCAAAGCTTCCGAAAAAAGATACTGGTTCCCTACTCCGGTAACGGATAACTGCCATAACGCGAACGATAAAAGATAAAGGACGTAAAATAGATAACCCGCTTCCTTAACGGTAAACAAAACAAAACCGTTATATACGAGCATCACGAGAATCGCGCCGAAAAACAATCCGAACAATATATTCTGAATTTGAACGTTGACTATGAATTCGTAAACGCTCCAAGCCTTGAAGTTCAGGATCAAGGATCTTCTCGTGGCGACGCGGATCAGATATTCGTCCGTAGCGGAGTTTTTGGAAACGAGGCGATAAACCGGATGAAAGTAACGGACACTCTGATCTTTTTTGATTTCTTCGTAACGGATCGGAAACCCGGAAATTTTTTTATAAACGGTAAATTCTTCCGAAGCGGGATTTGCCAATTCCAAAAACCAAGGATGAGAACCGAACTCGTGGTTTTGATAACGGGTTTTAAAACGAACCCAAAAAACGGAACGGGTATAACCCTTGGAAAGGCTGTCCTTACCGAGCTTTTGCCAGTCGGGATTAAAATTCAGATCGGAAAAATTTTCGATCCGAATTTGTGCATTAGGATCTTCTAATATTTGAAGATTCTTGCCTATGTATTGTCCTTTCATGTCGCCGGAAAGGGAAAATACGAATTCTTCCGTTAAAGAAAGAGAAGAGGACGTTTTAGTATGGGTCTGTGTCTGTGTTTGCGAAAATACGTTAGTCGGAATCGAAAAGGCGATTCCAAACGTCAAAAAAAAGTTAAAAAGGGAAACTCCGAGCTTCAAAGTTTCACACCCGCAAGTCCCAGAATGTACTGAAACTCTGCGGGAGAAACCGGCTGAATCGAAAGGCGGGAGCCTTTCTGTAAAAGAACCATATTCTTCAGCACTTTATGTGTTTTCATTTCTTCCATCGTGACAGGTTCTGGGAATTTCTTTTTGAATTTTATATCTACCATGTACCAGGTAGGATTCTCAGTCTTACTCTTCGGATCGAAGTATTTGTGAGAAGGATCAAAAGCGAAATGATCCGGATAACCCGGCTTCACGACTTCTGCGGTTCCTACGATGGAAAGGGGGTTCGCCCTACTGTGGTAAAAGAGAACTAAATCCCCTTTTTTAATACTGTCACGCAAGAAATTGCGGGCTTGATAATTTCTTACTCCTTCCCAAGGAGCGATATGGGAAGGAGCCTTGTGTAAGTCGTCTATCGAAAAGACGTCCGGTTCTGTCTTAAAAAGCCAGTAATTCATTCCATTCCGGCGTTGTACGCTGGGTTGGTTTTAATGCCGTTTTGCTTTTTAGATTTCACGGACTTTTCCGGCTTTTTTTTTGCGCCTTCTTCGTTAGCCGGATGAACGATCACCATCAGTTCTTCGTGAGAAATTGTTTCCTTAGCGAGAAGGGCCTTTGCGAGACCTTCGAACTTGGACGCGTTCTTACGAACCAGATCGCGTCCTTTGTTCAAACAAGTAAGAATGATTTCACGAACTTCCTTGTCGATCATCGCCGCGAATTCTTCGGAATAATATTTACTGCTGTGACCCATGTCTCTTCCGATAAACACGTTAGCTTGATCGCCGCTGTAGTTTACGGTTCCGAGTTTTTCGGACATTCCCCATTCGCAGACCATCTTACGAGCGATGTTGGAGGCTTGTTGAATATCGTTGCTGGAGCCGGTCGAAGTTACTCCGAACTTAAATTCTTCCGCGATAAATCCCCCCATCGCTACGACGATCTGATCGAGCCAATAGGTTTTAGGAAGAATGTGTTTGTCCTCTTTAGGAAGAGATTGAGTAAGTCCGAGCGCGCGTCCTCTCGGGATGATCGTAACCTTATGAACCGGTTCGGTATAAGGAAGAAGTGTTCCGAGAATCGCGTGACCCGCTTCGTGATAAGCTATGACTTCTTTTTCCTTTTCGGAAATGAAGAACGATTTTCTTTCAGGACCCATCATCACTTTGTCGCGGGCTTCTTCGAGTTCTTCCTGAGTTACTCTTTTTTTATTCTTACGAGCCGCGAGTAAAGCGCCTTCGTTGATGAGGTTCGCGAGATCCGCTCCGGTAAAACCGGGGGTTCCTCTTGCGATGGAATGAAGAGAAATATCGCTGGTCATCGGAACTTTGCGAGAATGAACTTTGAGAATTTCTTCGCGTCCTTTGATGTCCGGAAGATCAACCATCACTTGACGATCGAAACGACCCGGTCTGAGTAATGCGGGATCCAAAACGTCCGCACGGTTCGTAGCGGCCATCACGATCACACCTTCGTTCTTTTCAAAGCCGTCCATCTCTACGAGCATTTGGTTGAGGGTTTGTTCTCTTTCGTCGTGTCCCCCGCCGAGTCCCGCGCCTCTCAAACGACCGACCGCGTCGATCTCGTCGATGAAGATGATACAAGGAGAATTCTTCTTACCTTGATCGAAAAGATCTCTTACTCTGGAAGCTCCCACCCCTACGAACATTTCAACGAAGTCCGATCCGGAAATGGAGAAGAACGGAACACCCGCTTCACCTGCAACCGCTCTTGCAAGTAAGGTCTTACCGGTTCCCGGAGGACCGACTAACAGAACACCGGTGGGAATTCTCGCACCGATCGCGTGAAACTTTTTAGGATCTTTTAAGAATTCGATGATCTCGACCAATTCTTCCTTGGCTTCCTCGCAACCTGCGACGTCTTCGAAAGTGATTTTTACTTTCGGATCGACGGTCATCTTTGCTTTGGATTTACCGAAGGAGAACGCTTTGTTTCCGGTCGATTGAATTTGTCTCATCATGATGAACCAGAAGAGACCGATTAAAATAACGATGAGAAGAATGTTGCTTCCGATCACACTCCAGAACTTTCCTTCTTCAGCAGAACGAGCGTCGAAAGACACGTTAGCTCTTCTTAAGGAAGCGATCAGGTCCTTGTCGAGAGGAGCGACCGTAGTTCTGAATTTTACGGGTTTCGCGGTTTTGGATTCCGCGTATTCGGAAGGAATGTAAAAACCTTCGATCACGTCTTTTTCGATTTGGATCTTATTGTATTTGTCGACGTTGCCCTTATACAATTTACCGAGAGGCTTTTTGCCTTCCACCGGTTCCAACATGTTTAAAAAATCGGAATAGGAGACATCCTTCGTTGCGCCTGCGTTGTTTTCGTAGTTGTAGGCGATGATCAAAACGACCATCATAATAATCAGGACGAAGAATACGTTTTTTAAGTTCTTGTTCATGGAGTTCTCCTGTAACTTAGACGCCTGTAAGAAACAATCAACAGGCAAGAGGTTCCTTCAGATAGGATTTCACGTTTCTTCAAAAAGGCAAGGAAGAATTGGCCGATACGGCCAAAACGAAATCGGAAGGAAACGGAAATCGCGAAGATTTTTTTACTTCAAAGATGATATTTTTCGATCACGTCGTCGATATCTCCGAGAGAAATCGAACGAATCGCCGCTTCCGCGTCGTTGATGATCTGAATCAGACTCAAGTTTTCCATAGGTTCGAAATCTTCCTTTAAGAAAGAATCCCGAGCCTTCAAATCAAAACCGTCATTCCAGATTCCGATCCGAATCCGGATGAAGTTCGGAGAACGAAGAGATTGGATGATGGACTTAACTCCGGGGTGATCCGTTTCTTGCGTTCCCTTATCGACTACAATTCTCCCGAGAGGAAGAGACCAGTCTTCTTGAATGACCAGAATTTCTCCCACTTGGATTTTTAGAAAAGAGGCGATGTATAAAACGGATTCGCCGGATAGGTCGCTGAAAGTTTGAGGCTTTAAAAGTACAACTTCTTCCCCCTCAAAATCACCGCGACCAATCAGAGATTTCTTCTTCTTGGTCTTGATTTCAACATTGATGTTATTGGCGATAACATCTAAAATCTTGAAACCGATGTTTGAGCGGTTATTGTTGTATCTGTCCCCTGGATTCCCGAGTCCGACGATCAGCTTCATGAATACCTATCTGTTTTTATCAGATTAGACCTGATTGAAGTTCCGTTTTTATTTTTTTCCTTTCTTGCCTTTAGCGTCGTCTGCGCCTTTAGCTTCCGCTCTTTCAGCGGCAAGGAGAGCTTTCGTTTTATTCACGGAAGTCACGATCGGATCTCCGTTGATTAAAATTTCCCAGCTTGCAGGAACTTTCAACTGGCTGATCTTGATCGCGTCGCCTACGTCGAGATCGGTAACGTCGATCGTAAGGTTTTCGACCAGATCTTCAGGGATCGTTTTAACGCGAATCTCGTGAATGATGTGTTCGAATTGACCTCCGGTCTTGGAACCTTTCGCAATCCCGGTGGTTTCGATACCGATTCTGGTAACGATCTTTTGACCGGGAACAACTTTGTAGAAATCCACGTGACGGATTCTATCGATCTCAGGAAATCTTTGGATTTCTTTTACGAATACTTTTTGCTGGCCTTGGCCTTCTACGTCGAGTTCGATGAGAGTGGACTGACGGATTCCCGAGTGAACCATCTTTTCGAGTTCTTTCTCGTTTACCGCGCCCGAAGTCGCTACGCCGGCGCCGATGATATTCACGGGAACCATTCCGGAGGAACGAAGACGATTGTTTTCGTTTTTACCCGTTTCCGTTCTTTTTTTAACCGCGATTTTGTGAATTGTGCTCTGGCTCATTCTTATTACCTAACCTTAATCGAATAAAGTGCTGACTGATTGATTTGTATGAATCCTCTTGATCGCGTTTGCGAACAGAGGAGCTACGGACAATGATTTCAATTTGTGAATCTTCTTGGATTCGGGGATCGCGATCGTATTCGCAAGAACGACTTCGGTGAAGTTAGTCGCGTTGATACGATCCACCGCCTCGCCGGAAAGAACTCCGTGAGTCGCCGCACAATAAACAGACTTTGCTCCGTGTTTCAAAAGAGCGTCCGCGGCCTTGCAGATCGTTCCTGCGGTATCGATCATATCGTCGAGAAGGATACAATTCTTACCTTCGATCTCGCCGATCACGTTCATAACTTCGGAGACGTTCGCTTTCGGTCTTCGTTTATCAATGATTGCTAATGAACCGTTTACTTTTTTACCGAAAGCTCTCGCTCTTTCCGCTCCGCCGGAATCCGGAGAAACGATTACGAGGTCTTCGATATTTTTGGTATTGATATAATCCGCTAAAACGGGAGCAAAGTGGAGATTGTCCACAGGAACACGGAAGAATCCCTGAATCTGATCCGCGTGTAAGTCCATGGTGAGAATTCGGTTCAGGCCCACAACTTCGAGAAGATCAGCGACGATTCTCGCAGAAATCGGAACTCGAGGTTCCACTTTGCGATCCTGACGACCGTAACCGTAGTAAGGAATTACGACGCTGATGCTGGAAACGGAAGCTCTACGAAGCGCGTCCATGATCAGAATCAATTCCATCAAATGATCGTTAGCCGGAGCCGAAGTGGATTGAACGATAAACACTTCGCGTCCACGAACGTTATCTTCCACCTTAACCGAAATTTCTCCATCGGAGAATTTCTTTAAGTTAATCTTACCGGGTTGAATATTGAGATGAGTACAAATTTCTTCGGCGATTTGTTTATTGGAACTTCCGGCAAATACCGCGATGTCTCCGTTCATGGATGGACGGCCTCCCCTTTGATCATTGCGGAAAGCATCTGCAGGTCTTCGGGAGAATTCACACCGTGACTTTCGAGATGATTTTTCAGTTTCATAGCGCCGAGTTTCTTTCCTGAGTTTCTGTATAATTTCACTAAATCGGGAAGATAGTATTCTCCCTGAGCGTTTGAATTTCCGATTTGTCTGAGAGAATCGAAAAGTCCGTCACCGTCGAACACGTAGGTTCCGGTATTGATTTCGTTGATGAGTTTTTCTTCCGCGTTGGAATCTTTTTCTTCTACGATAGCCGTAACATCGCCGGATGTGTTGCGGATGATTCTTCCATAACCGGTAGGTTTTTCTACAACTGCGGAAAGGATCGTAGCGGAGAATTCGTTTTGTTTGTGTTCTTTTACGATATTGCCGAACGTTTCTGCGGTGATCATCGGAACGTCGCCGCAGGCAACGATCACGGAACCCTGAAAGTCTTTGAGTTCCGGTTCCGCACAAAGAAGAGCGTGTGCGGTTCCGAGTTGTTCGGTTTGTTCTGCGAAGCTGACTCCGGGAATTCCGGCACAAAGAGCTTGGACTAATTCTTTTTTGTAGCCTACTACGACTACGATCCGTTCTACGCCGGATCCTTTCAGGTGATCGAGTACATGGAGAAGTAGCGGCTTGCCATTCAGCTCTACCGCAACCTTAGGCTGATCCGTCTTCATACGGGTGCCCTTCCCTGCGGCTAATACCACAGCGACCTTATCCTGAGTAGGTTTCATCGTTTAATAAATGTCAGTAATTCACTGGCTGGGCTGCTAGGATTCGAACCTAGGAAATGGCGATACCAAAAACCGCTGCCTTACCACTTGGCGACAGCCCAGTTTCTAAAAGTTGAATCGTACGAATGTGAGATTTGGGAATTCCTGTCTCAGCCTGTGCAACAGTTCTTCTTGGATCTCAAGCCCTTGAACCAGCCCGTACATACTCGAACCCGAACCGGTCAAAGAACAATAACTGGATCCAAACTCCAGGAATCTGTCCCTGAGAACTCCCAATTCCGGATGAAGTTGGAAGGCAACCGGCTCAAAATCATTCAAGAGCCTACCCTGCAGAGCGCTCCAATCCCCGTTTTTTAGGACAGAAATCAGATTTTCCGACAGCGTATTCCCATCTTTCTGGGAGCGCCCCTCTTGTAAAGGTTTTTTCAATAAGGAGTACATTTCCGCCGTATTCATCACCTGTGGAGTTAAGGCGAGAATCCCTTGTCCAGAATGAACTTCGATTTCTTCGGAAATTTCTCCTCTTCCGGTAACAAACGCATGACCGTCGCCCAAGAAAAAAGGAACATCCGATCCGATCTGAGCCGCGAGATCGTGCATTTCGTCGGAAGTAAAAAAGGAAAGCCAGGAAAAAAGAAAAGTCAGGAGAGAAGCGGCATTCGTACTTCCGCCACCGAGTCCACCCGCCGGAGAAATTCTTTTCGTAAGATGAATTCTGACTCCGGGGAGTTCCGGAAAAAGAGAACGTGCTTTTGTAAAAGTTTTATAAAGAATATTTTTTTTAAGATCTCCGATTTCGGAAACCTGATCGTATAGTTTCCGTTTTTCTAATATGATTTCGTTATCGGAAATCAGTTCGAAAACTCCGTTGTCGGCGGGTTCGATTTCTATATCGTCGCCCCAGGAGATTTTTAGAAATACGCTTCGGATTTCATGAAAACCGTCCGGACGTTTGTAAGGGATTTCCAATCCGAGATTGATCTTAGCGGGAGAAAGCAATGGATTTTTCCTATCGTCTTACTTTATCGGAGTATGGATTCCATCTCGCCCATGATTCTTTTGACGAGATGCTCCGGACTTTTTAGGATAACGTTTTTTCCGAAAGGAAGAATCGTTTCCAAAAACCAAACTTCCTCTCGAATTTTCGCCTTCGACAAATGATAAACTGTGTCGTTGATCGTTTTGGTTTGAGGAGTTCTTTCGAGACCGAGCTTTCTGTTTAGATTGTAGAAAACTTCCTTCGTATGCCAGATTTCGGCGACTCCGGAAGAATTCTCCTGTGACTTTCGAAACTCTTCGAATTCGGATATATAAGTGGATTTTTTTCTGCCGGCGGGTTCGGAGATCGATTCGTCTCCGATCTTTAAGGAAAGAATATGATCAAGTCGAAAGTTTCGAGGAGCTTTTCGTTCATGACAATATCCTAATAAATAATCTTCTAAAGAATGAAAAAGGAACCACGGATCCACTTTTCTTCGAGTCGATTTTTCGCCGCTTCTGGATTGGTATTCGAGCAGAACGGATTTTCCGTTTCGGATCGCGTTTTGTATATCCGTTTTATAGGTTGAAAGCGCGTCTTGTCCCGCGACCGGAACGATCGATGTGATTTTCTGAAGAATCTTTTGGATCGTTGCGTTCGGGCTCGCATTTGCGTTCGATTCTTGAATATGACTTTCGGCGGCTTCTTCTAAAATTTTTCTTAGAGTAAGCCATTCTCGGATGCTGAGACGAAGACTGGAATCAAAACGAAACGGAAGAATCAATCCGAACGTATCCGTCTCCGAATCGTAATCGACCTGAATCAAATCGGCCACGTGAGGAGTCGCACCGAGAAAAAAAAGTTCTCCGAGTTGTTCTTTGAGATCCTTTTGATTTGTGACACCGGTTACGCTTGAGAGTTCTTCCAGGGTCATTCTTTTTCCGTCACGCAAATGACGAATCAGATTCAATTTGAAATTCAGTCGGACCGTACTTGGATTCATGAAAACCTACGCCTCAAGACTAAAAACGGCGCGCATTCTGTAAACCTGAAATGTAAGATTCTTTCCTGCGTTTATCGTTTGTTGCGCAATTTGTAATCCAAGATCGGAAATTTTCAACGATTTGGAATCCGTTTGCAAAAGTTTTTTTGCATTCTTATTTGTATGATGAACTCGGAAAAGAAAATTCTTAGAAGTATTTATTACCCTCGTAAATTCTATATAGAATTGATGGACCCGGCCGGGGTCTTTATTGGAACTCCGATGCAGTTGATCGACAATCGGATCAAACTTTCGGTCGATCGGAAATTGTCTTCGGTTGAAGGAGATACGATTCAGGGTGCAATCTACGGTGTGAAAAGTAGAGAATCCTGTACGTTTGTCGGTCGCATTGTTTCTCGCTCGGATGCGTTTGGCCACTCTCGTTTGTTGGATCATTCTTGCGTTTTGGAATTGGAAACGGAAGAATTCCTTCCTCCCGGAATTCGGATGGTGGAAGAATCGTTTTGAATGCGGCTTGATGTTGATCGCCCACGCGTTTACTGTGCGTTAGTCGATTCTTGTTTCATGATTGTGATTTCGTTTTGTTGTTTTTATCCTTTTGTGCATTTCAAGCCTTCAGGATGTTCGAAATTTTTGATACCAAGGAAAACTCGTGTCGTAGAACGTTCGAAGCGGGTTTGGTGAAAATTCTAAATGTCTACTAATTCTGTTGTTTGTTAGATCCAGTTGCCAGATGTATTTGTAATTTTCGTGAAACGTAGGAACTCCTCCATCCAAAATTTTCACGATCGAATCTCCAACCCCGACCTCATCCAACGACAAAAGAAAGTTAAAAAGATAACACCGAGAAACCCCGTGTGCATGAGCAAGTGCACCCAATATAGCCCAATGCCCGGTATTCACCCTAAAATTAATCTTTTTCATTTTGCCAGGATTCTGATACAAAGTCGCCCCGGCATTTCGATTCAAACGACTTCTCGCGACCATAAAATTCGAAAATCTTCTCAGAAGATACGGAAGTTTCTTACCTAACTTTCTTTGATCACCCAAAGACAAACGATCGAAATAACTTTCAGGAACGAGTAACGTAACAACCTTATTCGTTCTTTCCGCCAAGGGAGAATCAATCCTTTGATCCATATTTAAAAGAACATATTCCATACCCTAAGCGGTTCCGAGAAACAAACACAAAGCTCAAAGAACCGTCAAAAAAATCTTCCCAAATCAAAATATTATCACAGAAACGAGAACAACGCGTTTACACAACCACGCGTACACGCATACGATCCGCATTATCGCGTCATCACTTCACCAAGTTAGAATAAAGACGACTTACGTCGTGATTGACAAACACAAAGGAAAAAAGAATCTTCCAAAGATGCGAAAAGTTTCCATCATCCTAATTCTTTGCCTACCTGCCCTATATTACGTCGGAGCGATTCTTAGCTGGGATAAAAAAAAGAAACTGCCGATTACCGGAGACGAACCACACTATCTGATGATCTCCGAAAGCATCCGAAGCGACGGGGACTTTGATCTAAAAAATAATTACGAAGAAGATCACGTTACAAAAAAAATCATCGGCCCTGTAGACGTTGAAAATCATACAACGGCAAGGAATGGAAAACTCTATAGCATTCATTCCATTGGCGTTGCCATCCTCGCGCTTCCGGGATACATTCTGTCCGGCATAAAAGGAGCACGAATCGGCCTCGCAATTTTAGCGGGAATTCTCCCATTTCTTTTTTACGCAATGGGAAGAATGTTTCATCTTTCCCGAAAAGAAGCCGCCGCGCTCGGAATTTTCTATTCAATCAGCTTACCCTTTCCTATGGCGGCGGGACAAATCTTCCCGGACTTACCGACTGGAATTTTGTTCACACTTTCCGTTACAATCCTACTATTCCTCAAAACGAACCAAACATTCAAAAATCAAAATATTCTACTTTTCACATGTGGATTCGCAACCGGAATCATGGCCTGGCTTCACGCGAAAAATCTCCCCGTTGTCGCCATTCTTCTTGCCTGGGGTTTGATCCAAAAAGAATGGAACCTCCGATCCAAAACGATCTACTTAGGAACTTCTATCGGATTCATAATCGGATTATTGATTTGTAATTTTCTTTGGTTCGAATCCGTGCGCGGACCTTACGGAACGATTCAAAGTACAATCGAAATCGGTAGCGGCACACAACTCAATTCTCCGCCGATCTTTACCTTCGATCTATCACATTGGATCACGGTCTTTTCCGGTCTATTTATGGATCGCAACCAAGGACTTTTTTACCAAAATCCTTTGATCTGGATTCCGGGAAGTTTAGGATGGATATTTCTTTTTCAAGATAAGAATTTAAGGAGAATCGGAATTCTTCTTTTGCTTATATTGATTCTACAACTTGGTCTAAACGCGGGACATCCATGCTCCTACGGTTGTCTTTCCTTACCCGGAAGATTTCAATGGAGCTCGGCTCCGATCTTTTTTCTTCCTCTGATTGCGGGTTGGAAAACCCTTCGATCCCTTTCAGAGAAAGTCGCCTGGTCGATCGCGGGTCTTTGTGTCGCTTATCAAATCTGGATCGGAAAATTTTGGTTCGATCATACCGCTTCCCTTTATCATACAATGGAGGCGAATCCCTCAAAAAGACCGGGCTTTTTTCCGGAAACTATTCTCCCCTACTTACCTTCCTGGACGGATCCGGAGTTATCCTGGAGAACGCCGATCAATTTGGCTTGGGTTGGAATCTTTTTAACGCCCGTCCTAATCCTAAGTTATCTTACGATTCGGAACATTCCCAAAGGAAAGAATGGTCTGAATCCTTTAGTTGACAGAGAAACGAAATGAGAAAGCAGTATTCTAAAGCAAAGGGAACCGCAAAACCGTTATGAACTCCGTAAAACATGCACCAAAAAGAAACCTGCCAAAACTGATTTTTCCTTTTTTAGGAATAGCGATTCTGATTCTTTCCTGGAACTCGAATATCGGAGCGCAGGATGCAAACCAAACCGTAAAGGAAAAGATGGTCTGTCAAAAAATCGAACTCATCGTCAACGGACAAACATACGACGACGGACATAAGTGCGTTTCTCCGGACGCTATTTGTTATCTTGTGGAAGGACTTTCCTTAAGCTGTTTTCCGAATCCGAACCGCAACAACTCCGCTTCTTCCAATAAAGCAAAAACGAATTAGTAAGAATTTTTCGAGCTGACGGTTTTGGTTTTCTTTGCGCTACCCTTCCTCGTACAATAAAAAAGGCGCCTAACAGGCGCCCCTTTTATTCAACCTAAGAAAAACAGGTTGAATGAAGAATTAAAGACTTCCAAGAACGGATTGATATCTTTGAGCTTCTTTTTCAAGCGCTTGCGCTTGTTTCAGGTATTTTTGAGATTGAACGTTGCTTGCGAGAAATTTTCCACCGGTGGATCTTCTTGCAAGTTCGCGAAGCTCTTCTGCTCTGGTCGCTTTTTGTTGAGCAACAGCTTTCAAATAATTTCCTACCGCAGTTTTTTGTTCTTTAGTAACCGCGCTTTCAACGATCGCTTTTTCAAGCAGTTGATCTTCAACTTCTTCGGACACGGCAAATACGGAGCTTGTTGCCAAAAGGCCAAGAAGGGAAATTACAGAAATCAGTTTGTTTGTTTTCATGATTGAAACCTCAGATGAGTTTTTATTTTTGAAGACCGAATCTTCAATACCAATCTGACTAACCGCTTTGAAGAAATAAATCAAAAAATTTATTTCGGCCCGTTTTTATCGAAAAATCCGTTCAGTAATTTATAATTTTTGAATATTCTATTTTTATTAAGTATTTTGGACTAATATTGATTCCAAAGAATACAGCTTCGATTGAACCAGCTTAGTATTTGCAATTTTTATTATAGACTTGATTGCGGTGAACACAAACTCAAGAAAGATGCTTAATCGAAATACGATTGCCTTCGTTAAACGCAAACGTTTTCATTTTTCGAACAGTTCTACTTAAAAACAAACGCACAACTGGAGAATTTGTATTCATTACAATCGCCTGAGGCGCTATTTTGAGATAATTTGGAACAAATGCTAAGTCAACGGACTTTGTTTATTTTTTAGGCATTCAATTCTTCGAAAATTTGAAAAGAATTTAAGCATCTTTTCTTAAAAATTAGGAATTTCAGTTAGAACAAGATCAGGTTATCCAAAAAGGTATCAATTCCAACGTCGACGAAAGAGCCAGAATCTATCGTAAGTCCTCCGAAAAACGAAGTAGTTCCTACATTTTCCGAAGAAACACAGAGTATTTCCAAGTTCTCAGGGTCAATATGAGACATAATCACCCAACAACAACTTCAAACTCAAAATCGGAATTCCGACCAAATCCTCCGAAAACATAGGAGTTCCTACTTTTTCAGCACGCAAACCCCCAAACGAGAAAATAAAAAAATGAAAAAAAATTCTCCCCAAGCCGTTCAAAAAGGGGTAAAACCGGATCTCACCGTCGAAAAACTCCGAAGGAGTTCCTACAAATTTTCAAATTTTACGAATTGTCGTCCTTGAAATCGTCAGAAACCTGGAACGGAGAAACCATGAAATATCTTCACACCATGATACGAGTTTTGGATTTGGAAAAGGCCCTCGATTTCTTTTGTATGACCCTGGAACTTGTCGTCGTAAGAAAGAAAGAACATCCCGAAGGAAAATACACTCTCGTCTTTCTATCGACGGGAGAAACCGACGCCCCCGAAATCGAACTCACATACAACTGGGGACAAAAAGAAGCTTATACGGGCGGAAGAAACTTCGGCCATTTAGCTTTTGAAGTCGATAACATCTACGAAACCTGTTCCAGAATCGCATCCAGAGGAATCACGATCAATCGCCCTCCTCGCGACGGAAGAATGGCCTTCATCCGTTCCCCCGATATGATCTCGGTCGAATTACTTCAAAAAGGACATTCGCTTCCACCCGAAGAACCTTGGGTTTCCATGCCGAATACGGGAGAATGGTGAACGCCATTCTCTCCTAAACCGAACGAAGAATAAAAAATAATGAGCTAAAAAACGTCCCGACAATGTCTTGACTTTATATAGTGTATATGCACTATATAAATAAACCCAAGCCGCACGCAACAAGCAGAAGGAGAAACAAACGTATGAACGAAGAATTCAGATTCGAATCCAGAATCCCCGTTCGATTCAGCGATACCGACGTAAACGGACACGTAAACAATCAGAACTACAATTCTTATTGCGACGAAGCAAAGATGAAAGCCTTTGTAACCTCCGGCGTCGATCTCGAAAAGATGAAACAAGAAGGAATCGGTCCCATCGTTTACAAAGCCGAATACGAATATCTCGGGGATTTAAAATATCCCGATACGGTGATCGTAAAAACCAAAGTAGAATTCATCAAAAAGACGAGAGCGATCTTTCATCAGGAACTTTACCGCGAATCGGACGAAAAACTCGTTAGCCGCGTTCGTTCCTATGGAATGTGGATCAACTTCGAGACGAAAAAACCGGCGTTCTTACCCGCACAGGTATTGGAACAAATGGGAGAATTCATTCGCCCTTTGTCAAAAAAGGAAACCGTTTCCGTTTAGGATCGTTGTAATTTTATCCGAGAATCGGAGTCTGGTTTTTTAAACGAGGTATCGATCGTGAAACTTTCCAATCAAAGTCTGAAAGCAGTCGGGTTATCCTGCTTAAACGTAAGTTTAAGAAGAACCACACGAAAGATCACATCGTATTACGATTTTATTCTAAAGCCGGCAGGATTGAGAATCACACAATTTACGATCTTGGTCAGCATCGCTCACGAGGAAGAATGTAGTATCACCGATCTTTCCAAAATCACGGACATAGATAGAACCACCCTTCAGAGAAGTTTGGAAATTCTAAAACGCGACGGGCTCATTAAAATCGAAAAGAAAGAATCCGGAAACATACGATCCGTTTTTCTCACGAAAAAGGGAGAATCGAAACTGGAAGAAGCGATCGAACTCTGGAAACAAGCGCAATCTTCGATCACGGAATCGCTCGGAAAAACGAAATTCAAAGAAACACTTTCGATTCTTTCCGAAGTGAGAAAACTTCCGATCCTACAATCCGATTTCGAGGAATCCTTATAATTTAAAAAATTCTAAAATGAAACACGTCTAAGATTTAGATTTATATAGTGTATATGCACTAATAAAACAGGAGAAACGTTATGGTTTATATAGTCGACGGGGCCAGAACCCCTTTCGGAAAATTCGGAGGAGGATTGAAAGATTTCAGTTCGTCCGAGCTGGGAGTGATCACCGCAAAAGAAACGATTCGTAAAACCGGAGTCGATCCAAACGAAATCGAAGAAGCAATTTACGGAAACGTAATCCAAGACGATAAAGATTCCGCTTATCTCGCAAGACATATCGCTCTTAGATCGGGGCTTTCTCAAAGCTCAAGCGCGCTTACAGTCAACCGACTTTGCGGCTCGGGCCTTGAAAGTGTTTTGATCGGAGCGAGAAAAATTCTTTCCAAAGAAAACGAACTGATTCTTGCGGGAGGAACCGAATCGATGAGCAACGCGCCTTTCGTTTTAAAAAACGCAAGATGGGGAAACAAATACGGAGATACGATCGCGGAAGACAGACTCGCTCAAAGTCTTACCGATTGTTTCGTCGATCTTACGATGGGTTTAACGGCGGAGAATATTGCGAAAGAATATAAGATTTCCAGAATGGACCAAGACGAATGGGCCGGAATTTCCCAGGTCAGAGCCGAAAGGGCTTCGAACAACGGAATCTTTTCCGATGAAATGATTCCCGTTCAGACCAAGGGAAAAAAATCGTTTCTACTAAACAAGGACGAACAAATCCGAGGAGAAGAATGTGTTTCGCAGTTAAAAAATCTTCCCACCGCGTTCCTAAAAGAAGGAACTGTAACCGCGGGTAACGCCTCGGGAATCAACGACGGCGCGGTTTCGATTCTATTGGCATCGGAGACTGCAATTGAAAATCGCGGCTTAAAACCTTTGGCAAAAATTCTCGGTTACGCAAACGTAGGCTGTGATCCAAAGATGATGGGCTTGGGTCCGGTGTTCGCGATTCCAAAAGCTCTAAAGAATGCAGGCGTGGCGATCGAAGACGTGGATCTTTTTGAGATCAACGAAGCGTATTCTTCCCAGGTTTTGGCGGTTATGAGAGAATTAAAATTGAATCCGGATAAAACGAACGTAAACGGCGGCGCGATCGCGATCGGACATCCGCTCGGTGCGAGCGGCGCAAGAGTTACGCTCGCCTTAGCTTACGAACTCAAACGAAGAAACCTAAGAATCGGCGTCGCTTCTCTTTGTATCGGCGGAGGTCAAGGAATCGCAATCGTATTAGAAAATTATAATTTTTAGAATCTAAGAAAGGGAAACGCGGTAGTTCGAAAGGATCTGTTCCACGTTCTTCCGGAAAGAAAGAGCCAACGATTCCGGAAGAATTTTTCGAATCGAATCCCGCGCTTCGAACAACAACGGAAAAAGTCCTTCCTGATTCGTGATCTTAAACCGAAACGAATCCCGAGAAAATTCTTCATAAGGAATTTCTGATATGGAATTTCGAACTTTGTAAGAAAACTCGGGATCGCAGATCAGCTCGACTTCGATCGGATCGTGAACTTGAAAAAGGATCGGATGTAAAACCCAATCCTGAGAATTCTCCCTTTTTTGTCCCTGCGGTTGATAAAGGGAATTTTCCGCGATCGTTTCAACTCTCGACATTTTAGGAATGATGAATCTTCTTCTTTCTTTTTTCTTTCGATCGTATGCGAGAAGATAATAATCCTCCGAATTCTTTCGGATCAATCGGATCGGATCCACTTCGACTCGATACGTTTCTTCAGGAAAAGTTTTGAAATACAAAAACTGAACCGGCGATTTCGTTTTTAAGGATTCCAATAATTTTTTCAGAAGTTCTTCGGATTCGCTCGTCGCGGTTTGGCTCAACGTTTTTTGGGTTTTTAAATCCATCTCCAATTCGGGATAAACGTCCAACTTTCCTTCGAACAACTTTTGCGATAAGGAATACAATTCCAAAGACGGCGATTCTTGATAGGATTTCAGAATCGTTTCGGCGAGCGCCTGCAATTCTTCCTTTTCGAGTTTTAATTCTCGGTTGGATACGTTACGATCGAGAACATAACCTTCTTGCGTGGAACGAACCAAAAACCCGAGTTCGCCCAATTCTTCCACGTCTCTGGAAAGTTTTTTCCGATCGGAATCGGGATTCTCCAGATTTTGATAATGATCCGGCAATAAGGATCGGATTTTCGTAAAACTCAAGGGAGAATGGTGACTCAATAAATTGAATAATAATGCGGAAAGCCTGGATTCCGTTTTCCCGGCTTCCTTAACGGGGATCGGAAAATCTTCTTCGTCTTCGTTCCAGTTTTCTGTTTCGGGCATAGCAGAAACTTTCCGAGAATCGAATTTCCGATCAACTCGAAAACCACTTGAATCCTTTGACTTTTCCGGCAAAATCTCCCCATTCGTAGATTTTACTTTAAGGAATAAAAATGAATACGATTATGAATTTCATAATACCTCACACCGTCGGCCTCATTCTCATCGGGATCGGCTGGTATATCAGCATTTTAAACGTGGGTCTGACTCGTTTTACGGAGAATGTTCTGATTACGAAATGGACCTTTGGCGGTTTAATTTTGATCGTGATCGGCGCTTATCTTCCGGAGATTTGGATCGGCGTGAGAAATCTTTTTAAGAAAAATTGAGCTTTAAAAACCGGAAGAGATTCCGGTTTGTTTTTTCGGACGAAGTAATACATTCTGATTTTTGAATGTTCTTTTTTTTCGATTTGGATTTCGATCGAGCATGAATCGAATCCGTTTTGTCGTTGTATATTCCGTTCGTCGGCGCTTTTCTTTCAGTAACTCGTTGCATTTTACGACCCTTGCACCGCTCGCTTCATACTTTCCTCGAGTTTTGTGGTAGTTCCTACAATCCTTTCCATATCAAAGAATCCCGCGTAAAAAGATGGAGTTCCTACATTCCCCCGAATTTACAAGAAAACTTGCCGGTTCCGGCCCTTCCCCGAAGGAGTTCCCACAAAATTCCCCGTTCAAACCGGATTTTTCTTGTACTTTTTCGAACCCTCTAGCAATCTGCGTCTAGCATAGCCGGAAAACGTCTTTACGGGATCGAATTCTAGTGCATAATGCGACATAATAAAATTATAAGAACCTGAGTTGGATTGGACATGAGCAACACCGAAACCGAAATTCTGGAAAAGAATCCTAAGAAAAAAACGGACATTGAATTTCACAAACCCACTCTTTCCAGAGAGGATTTAAAAACGGTTCTCGAATGCCTCGTAGAAGATCACCTCACAACCGGAAATGTAACGACACGTTTTGAAAAAGCGTTCTCTTCCACATTCCGATACAAACAAGTCATTTCCAGCAATCATCTCACATCCGCCTATCACCTTGCTTTGCTCGCACTCGACATTCAAGCGGGAGACAAGGTAGCGCTTTCCACGTTCGCACCCGTTTCCGCACTCGACGCGATCTTTCTTTTAAAAGCGATTCCGGTCGTAGTCGATTTGGATAAAAATTCTTTCCATATCAGCCCGGAAGGACTTACGAAAGCGCTGGAAGATTCTTCCGTAAAAGCGATTATCCTGGATCATTCTTTCGGATCGATCGCCGACGCAAAACGATACGACTTCAAAGGAATTCCGGTCATCGAAGATATTTCCGAGGTTTTAGGAGCGCAGAGTGAAACTTTCACTCCGGGGAAACAAGGGAACATCGCGGTTTGCGGACTTTCCGTAGATCAAATGATCACGACCGGAAACGGAGCGATGATCATCACAGATCAAGAACCTCTCGCAAAAAAAATCCGCGCGATGAAGGCCGGAAAAGAACCGTATCAAAGAAAAGAAGGACAGCCGAAGTTAGATTACAATCTCATTGATTACCAAGCGGCGCTTGGAATCGAACAGCTTTCCAAAATCGGAATCATCTTAGAAAGAAAAAGAAAAATCGCCCAAGTTTATCTCCAATCCATCTCGGGAACTTCCGTGAACACTTGGTACGGAGATCCGAACTTGGATACTTTCAATCGTTTTATAATTCTAGCACCCGGAAGTTACGAACAAGTCGAAAGATATTTCCGTTCCCTTCAAATCGGAACTCAAAAAGTCGCGGAAGAACCGATTCATCAGATCCTAGAACTTCCCAACACCGACTTTCCGAACGGAGAAAGACTTTTTCAAAGAGGACATTGTATTCCTATCTACCCGAACCTGACCAAGGACAATATCCAAAGAATTTCCCAAGCGATCCGAAGAATTTATTGATGTGACGTAGTTCCGACCAATAAAAAATTTCCGGTCGCGAAGAACGTTCTCAATCACGGAAAGAATTTAATTCTTTCCTACAATTTCAATTAGATTGATCTTCAAACTATCTAAAGGTTCAATCAATTCTAATGGAGAATTCCAAAATTTCTTCACGGAATTTTGATATTGATTTCTTTTTTAAGAAGCTCGGCGCTCACTGGTAGTTACCACTGAGGTAATCCATGAATATCGCCCAGCTTTCGATCAAACGACCTATTTTTATTTGCAGTATCGTTCTCCTGATGCTTCTCACCGGTTGGGTAGCTTTGGGAAGAATGGGAGTGGATCTCTTTCCCGACGTAAACATTCCAGTCGTTTCCGTTACTACGATTTATCCCGGAGCGGGTCCGGAAGAAATCGAGGAACTCGTTTCCAAACCTCTCGAAGAAGAACTTTCTTCCATCTCCGGTCTGAAGAAAATTTCTTCCAGAAACCAAGAGGGGGTCTCTGTCGTTTTCGGTGAATTCACACTCGATACCGACATTAAATACGCGGAACAACAATTCAGAGACAAGGTCGGTCTTGTAAAACCGAAACTTCCTACAGGAATCAAGGAACCGAAAGTGGTTCGTTTCGATCCTGCGGATCAACCGATCGTTCGTCTCGCTCTCTTCGCCGAATTGGATCAGGCAAAACTCTACGACCTTGCTAAAGAAACCGTTAAGTCAAGATTGGAACAGGTTCAAGGTGTCGGTTCGGTTAAGATTGTCGGTGGAACAAGAAGAGAAATCCAAATCGAATTGGATCGAGATAAACTGACTTCTTATCAAATGCCTTCGGTCGTAATCGCGAACCGATTGAAAACCGCAGGCTTAAACGTTCCCGTTGGAAAGTTCGAAGCGGGCACAAAAGAAACTTCTTATAGAACCCTGGGTAGATACGAAACCCTTTCTCAGATCGAAAACACGATCGTTTCCTTTAGTGGTGAAGTAGGCAACGCGGTTCTTATCAAACAATTGGGAACGGTAAGAGACGGAACCGAAGACGAAGAAACCATCGGTTATCTCTGGGCTTCCAAAGACGAAGGTATAGAAGAAAAAGTTTCCGTCTTCAAAAAGATCGGAAATCTTTTCAGTGGTAAAAAAAATAACTCTGCGGAAGTTCTCAAAGAAACCAAACCCGCACTTTTTATCGACGTTTATAAACAATCGGGCGCGAACACGGTTGCGGTTGCCGACGAGGTTCTGAAAAGAATTGGTAAACTCAACGACGGAATCCAAGGTCTCGAAGGGAAACCTAAGATTCGTCTGATCCGTGACGGATCAAAATGGATTCGATACAACGTGGAAGACGTGACCGAAGCGATCGTAATCGGGATGCTTCTTGCGGTTGTTACGGTTTACTTCTTCTTAGGAAACTTCCGTTCCACGGTGATCACCGGACTCGCGCTTCCGAACTCGATGCTCGGCGCGTTCGTTCTTATGTGGGCGATGGGTTTTACCATCAACGTTATGACTCTCTTGGCTCTTTCCTTGGCGGTGGGATTGCTCGTCGACGACGCGATCGTGGTTCGAGAGAACATCTTCCGAAAACTCGAGGAAGGAAAGGGAGTGATGGAAGCCGCCGAAACGGGAACGAACGAAGTAACGTTAGCCGTAATCGGAACCTCCTTAACGGTGATCGCGGTATTCTTACCCGTCGGATTTCTTTCGGGGATCGTAGGTCAGTTCTTCAAACAGTTCGGATTGACGGTCGTATTCGCGATGCTCATTTCCCTATTCGACGGTCTTGCGGTCGCTCCTATGCTTTCCGCGTATTTTGCGGGAAAGATCGATCACAACAAAAAACCGAATAAGGCCATCCAACTTTTCGATCAGTTCCAAACCTGGTTGGAGAAACAGTATGGAAGAATCATGAAGGTCGCGCTCAAAAGACCGGGAATGGTTCTTTTGGCTTCTCTTGGAATTTTCATTCTCTCCATTCTCTCTTTGAAACTCGTTAAGAGCACATTCTTACCCGCGAACGATCAGGGAGAATTCTTAGTAACCCTGGATTTACCGCCGGGAACGAGCTTACAAGGAACCAAACAAGTAGCCGATCAGGTTCTCGATGTTTTGAAAAAAATTCCCGAGATGGACATGATCGCGATTACGATCGGTAAACCGGACGGAGGAGAACCGAACGCGGGGACTCTCGCGGTTGCATTAGTAAATTCTAAAAAACGAAAGCGTACAACAACGCAGGTCAAGGATGAGATCCGGGAACTTCTAAAACCGTTCGCGTTTGCAAGACCGGCCGTATCCGATTATAGCGCGGTCGGGGGCGGAATTCAGTATCCGTTCCAGCTCGTGATCAAAGGTGAGAATCTCGCGGAGATGGATGTGTATTCCAAAAAGGTCGTAGCAAGATTGAAAAATCTTTCCGATCTTGCGGACATCGATACCGACTACAGAGCGGGCAAACCGGAATATCAAATTCATTTGGATAACATGAAGATGCAACTCGTGGGAGTTCTTCCCGGCGTTGCGGGTTCGGAACTTCGTTACCAAATCGCGGGGGACGAGGTTAGCAAGTTTTACGATAAGGGAATCGAATACGAAGTGAAGATGAGACTTCGTCCGGATCAAAGAAACTTAAGAATGGCCTACGGACAAACCAAGGTTCCGAACATCGCCAACAAACTCATTCCGTTGTCCGCGATCAGCGTGGGTAAGGAAACCGCGGGGCCTTCTCGGATCAACCGGATCGACCGCGCGAGAACGATCGTAATCAACGCGAACTTAGCTCCGGGTGGAGCGGTTCAAGACGCGACTCGAATCACGGATGAAATTCTGAAAAAGGAACTCCCTCCACCGCCGGGAATCCGTTACAACTTCCAAGGACAATCCGAGGACTTCAAAGAACTTCTCGCGAACATCGTTCTTGCGTTCGGGTTGGCGTTGGTGTTTATTTATCTCGTACTCGCTTCGTTGTATGAATCCTTCATCACACCGATTACGATTCTATTCGCGATTCCTCCTGCGATTTCGGGAGCGTTCTTCGCGCTTGCTCTTACCAACGAGATGCTTAACTTATTCTCGATGATCGGTTTGATTCTTCTCATGGGTCTTGTCGCTAAGAACTCGATTCTTCTCGTGGACTATGCGATGCAGGCGATCCGCGAAAAGGGACTTTCTCGAAACGATGCGATCTTCGAAGCCGGACTCGTTCGACTTAGACCGATTTTGATGACTTCTCTTGCGATGATTATGGGAACGGTTCCGATCGCTCTCGGTCTTGGAGAAGCGGCGAAATCAAGAACCGCGATGGGGATTGCGATCATCGGAGGATTGATTCTTTCCACGGTAGTAACGCTTGTCGTTGTTCCGTCCATCTTCGGATTTATCGATCGTTTCAGAGAATGGATCGAAACGAAATTCCGTCCCGAATACGACATGAACGCTTCTTTGATTACACCGAGCCATTCTTCCAACGGACAATCCAGTTACGAAAAAGAATGGGCTTACGCTCAGGAGAAAGCGGAAGTCGAACTTCCTAAAAAATCAGGTTCTAAAAAAACCAAAAAAGAACATTAGAATCACAAATATTAGAATTTAATAATGGAGAATTCGTTTAAAAACGGATTCTCCATTGAACCTCCCACCGATTCAAACCGTTTCCGGGCAATCCGGACTGAGGCAACATAGGAACCGATCGATCGGGTGATTCCGGTTGAGAAGGGTTTGCGGGACCTTGCTGAGAATCCGGCGTAACGTTGAGTTCTATAGATTCCTTTTTTTCGTCGGGCGCCTTTGAAAAAAAATCCCAAGGTCTTCCGAACAACCAAGCGTCGATTAGGTTGAACGCATAAATCGCGGCAAACAAGAAAAACGCGGAAGAAGCTTTGATACCCGCTTGGTATCTTTGATTTCGAATTTCGTTCGCGTGAAAAAAAGCGCCCGCGATGATTCCGGAATCCCCGGTTGCGCCAGCAACGATGGAAAGGCGGTTCGCATCCTCTAAATTCTTCCCTTCTTTTTGATATTGTTGATCGGATCGAAACCAAAGTAAAAAAGAAAGACCGGCGGCGATCGAAAAGAAATAACCCCTTTCCTTATCCTCTCTGTAAAATTGTCCCCAACCCGGAAGCAACGCGCTTCTCCATAGCGCACCTTTTGCAAGATCGTGACTTTTCATCGTTTCCTCTTTTTTTTTCGATTCCAAAGCTTCCTTTTCGGAAAGAGATCTTCTCAAAGAATCGATTTCGGCGTTCATCCGTTCCTTTTCCTTCAACTGAGTACGAACGTAAATTTCCTCGTCTTCATTGAACGAAACCCTGGAGATTTTTTTCTTTTCTATATCCCAGGTTTCTCGCTCGTTCGAAACGGTGATCTTTTCCAAATCCTGATTGAGAACCTTGATGAAAATAACCCGTCCGTCCTTTAGATAAACTATGTCCGCAAGAACGGATTGATTCCAAAAAAGGAATATGATAGAAATGGAAATAATTTTTTTCAGCATGGGCTTGATCCGATCACAAAAAGAGATTCTTCTAAACCGAATTTTCAAGAAATTTCCTGATTTTCGAATCCGATCCCGGACAAAATCTCGATGTCGTTTAATACCCAATTCTCCGGTAAAGAATAGACAAAAAGATATATTTTGGAATCAAGTGTGACAAAGTCCTGGTCGGATATGTTTTTTCCTAATAGGCGCATTTCTTCGTCGGAATCGAATTCTTGAAGATCGAACCGTTCCTCTTCGTCCAATAGGCAAAGGCCTTATTAAAGGGATTAGAATTGAATCCGAAAATTCCAACCATCACCGGGAACGTATTCTCCCCGGAATCATCCGGAATACTAGACCATCTTCCCATATTGATCTGCAAATTCGTACCGGACACGACTCTTACTTACATCAATCAAACCTGTTGTGATACGTTCGGTAAAACCAAACAGGAACTCTACGCGGTGCAGTGGATTCATTTTCTTCCCGAAACACTTAAGACTTCCGTAATAGACATTCTAAAGAACGTAAAAAATACTTTGGTCCCCGAGGCCCATTCCTATCAAATGCGGAATCGATCGGGCGAACCGATGATCGTAGAATGGAAAATCTATCCGGTTTTGGATAAAGAAAATCAGTTCCAAGGATTTCTCGGAGTCGGAACGGATAAAACCAAAGAAGCCCAAGCGGCCGCCGAGATTAAACAAAAGGACGAACTTCTTCGCAAAGTATTGACCACAGTGGACGACGTGATCTGGAGCGTGGACGCGAAAGCTTCTAAACTTTTATACGTAAGCGAAGGCGCGAAAAAAATCTACGGAGTGGAAGCCGAGGAATTTTATAAAAACGATCATCTCTGGATCGAATTGATTCATCCGGAAGACAGACATTTCGCGGATCGTAAAGTGGAGGATCTATTCCAGCTGGGAAAACCCTTTATAGAAACGGAATATAGAATCGTACGACCCGACGGAGAAATACGGTATATTAGCGATCGCTCATGGACTGTGGTGGACGAGAACGGAAAGCCGGATCGGATCGAAGGAATCGCAAGAGATATCAGCGTTGAAACTCGTTTTAAAAACGAACTGGAAAAAGTAAAATCCACGATCCATTCCATCATCAACAACACGAACGATATGATCTGGTCCGTGGATAAGAATCTAAAACTCACCTACTTCAACGAGTCCATGCGTAAAAGTTACGAACAATACGCAGGAAAAATTCTCAGGAACGGAATGAGTTTGGAAGAAATGATTTCGGATTCCGATATTAGAAAACAATTCGAGAGCGTTTATACAAAGGCGCTTCAAAACGAACATTTTACGCACTACTACAACCTTTACGGAAAAACGTACGAATTTTCTTTGAATCCGATTGTGGATAATAAGGAGATAACCGGCGTAGCAATCTTTTCCAGAGACATCAGCGAACGAGTCGCATTGTCCGAAAAGTTGGAAAAATCGGAGGAAAATCTGAGAGCATTGATAGAGAACACGCAGGATTCGATCTGGTCCGTGGATAAGAGTTATAGAATCCTGACCATGAATCACCTATTTCACCAAGCGATCGTCAATATCTATAAAATAGATTTGAAGATCGGAAACAATATTTTGGAAGAATTCGATTCCGATTTATCGGCCACATGGAAGGACATTTACGATTCTACGTTCGAAGGAAACTCGATTCGAAAAGAATGGGAGATCCCGAACCAGGAAGGTAGTTCAAATTATTATGAAATTCTAACGTCTCCGATCTATAGTTTGGCGGAAAACATACAGATACCGTTTCCGAAAGACCGCGCCTTTTTCCTATCGGAGAATTTATACGATCAGAAATCAAAAAACGAACAATCGATTTCAGGTGCGACGATCTACATTCGGGATATAACCGAAAGAAAACTCTACGAACAAAAATCGACTGGCGTCATCAAAAGTAAGGACCGTCTTTTGGCCGCGGTCGCGCACGATCTTAAGAATCCGATCAGCGGTATTTTGAGCCTGACCGAATTGTTAAAGGAACAAGCGAGCGATCAAAACAATTTGGAACTTCTCAACATGATGTCCCAAGCCGCCAACAAGTCTCTGAACATCATTCAGGATCTTCTGCAAATCGCGGAGATGGAAAACGAAAGTTATAAACTCAAAATCGAAAGGACGAATTTGAACCATCTCATCCAATCGCTAGTAAAACAAAATCTTCCCGAAGCGGAAAGTAAGAAGATTAAACTTTATGCAAGAATGGGAACCGATCCGATTCCCGTTCAAGTCGAACTTCTGAAGTTTCAAAGAGTTTTGGAAAATCTAATTTCCAATTCCTTAAAGTTTACAAAGGAAGGCGGGGAGATTTCGATCCATTCTTATTCTCAAAATAAAAAAGCGATGATCATCGTCGAAGACACCGGAATCGGAATTCCGTTCGGTCTTCAATCCGCGATCTTCGATCAATTTACGAGAGCAAAACGTCAGGGTTTAAAAGGGGAACAAACCACGGGGCTCGGAATGTCGATCGTAAAAGTCATCGTAGAACTTCACAAGGGTAAGATCAGTTTGGAAAGCGAAGAAGGAATCGGAACCAAATTCATCATTGAAATTCCACTGGACCTCTGAATCATTAGTTCCAAATTCAAACCAATAAATTCTTCCGTCGGAGGAAATAAGTTTGATCCAAAACTATCAAAAACTGACGTTGGAATGGAAACCATACAAAAAGATGTAAAGAGTTCAGAGAAATTAAGAGGAATCGAATGAAACTTTCAAAAGAAATTATCACGGCTAAAGATTCAAAAATCGGAGTTATGAAATTGGTTCCGGACGGACCGATGACATTGACTCTTCCCTTGATGCACGAAATGGATTCTATTCTCAAAGAATTCACCGTGGATCAGGATATCAGAGCGGGAATTATCGCGGGGCCCGATGGAGACTTTTGTGTCGGACTGGATCCCGATGCGATTTTGAGCGCTTCCAAAGAGGAAATCGCAAAGATCATGGCGGGGATTTTCGAGATGTTCGGATCTTTGATGAGTTTTCCAAAACCCTTGATCGCAGAAGTGGGCGGAAACGCGGTCGGCGGAGGCGCGATCATCGCGTACACTTGCGACTACAGATACATGGTGGAAGGCAAGGGAAGAATCGGCTTTGCGGAACCGTTAGTCGGTTTGCCGATCACAAACTCTTTGATTCTTAGAATGAGACAGGTTATGATTCCTTCCGCAGTTTCCGAAGCCGCTATGGAAGGAACTCTTTACAAACCCGCAGAAGCGGTTCAAAACGGATTGTTAACCGAAGTGGGAGCGTCGCTTGAAGAGTTGAGAAAAAAATCCATCAGCAAGATCAACGTTCTCAACAGAATTCCGGCTTCCGCAACTGTGGAAACCAAAAGAGCTCTGAATAAAGCGGCGGTCGAAGCGGCAAAGGCCGCACCGGTGGAACTGGGTAAACTTTTCCAAACTCAACCGAGTATGATTCCGAATCTTCTGGAAGCGATGACCGCGAACAAGGAAAGAAGAAGACCGGTGTTGGCTCACACCGCAAACTACGCTTAATCGACGGACTTTCGTCTTTTCGGGCGGCGGCGATTCGATTGTTTCGCGTTCGCCGCCCTCTACTGCCGGCTTTGATTCAATCTCCGCCCGGTTTCAAATCCATCTTTAGAATTTTAGAATATTAAGCTTTTCTTCTATAAAATTTCAAACCGGACCAGATATCCGAAACCGCGCAAACTTTTACGTCCACGATTCCTAATTTTAATCCGATTTCACGAACGAGATTTTCGTTGATATCCGTGGGAACCTTCGAAGATCCCTTCGGCCAGGAAATCCAAATCATTCCCTTTTCACCAAGATGTTCCACGAGCTTCGGAAATTGTTTTTGGAGATCCTTCGATTCTTTCGTAAACACATGCAAATAATCGAATGAACCCTTGAGGGTTTCGGAAAAGTCCGCGTCCTTCAAATGATCCTTGAGATCTTTTTGAACGTCTTCGGGAAGACCTTTGAAATACGTTTTCATTCCCGATTTTATACCGAGTTTGTCGCCTAAGGCTTTTCCTGAATAACCGGCCATTCTTATCGCCCTGCCCTTCTCTGAACTTCCTTTTCCATAAAATCGAAATACGTTTCCATCGTCGCCGTATGACCGAAAACGAATTTGGAAAAGAATCGAAACACCGGCGAAAAAACTTTTCCGTTTTCGGTGATTTTCAATTTGGTTCCGCCGTCGACGGAATCGAGTTCGAAGGTCCAAGAACCTCCAAACGGCTTATCCTCGTCCATGATTTTGGATTCGATCAGCGTATTTTTTTGATCGCGTATGAAAGAATACGTCATGATCTCTTTGTGAGAATCGGTTTCTTTCCAGGAGGTGGGAGAAATTTCTTCGATGTTTTTTAGATTCGGTCTCCACGTCGGATATTGTTTAAAATCTCGGATCATCGAGTAAATCGTACTCGGAGAAGTTTTGAAAACCCGCTCCAAAGAAGAAGAATGTTCCACCGGAAGAGTAGCTCCGATACCGTAGATACTCAAACCCAAAAGTATAAGAAATCCCAACGCATACAATAAAATCGAATAAATCATTCTCTTAACCTCCAAGTGCTTTCAAAAAATAGAATATTCTAAAATCGATAACCTTATTTTCCCCGGGACCAGGACCTAGAAAGACTTTTGTTTTTCATTTCCATCTCTGCGGCAAACGCAAGCAAGCCGAGTCCTTTTACCGCGGCCTCCTGTTCTTCCTTATTCAATCGTTTTAAAAGATTCTTTACGAGATTCGGATCCAGAACGGATTTTTTGCTTTTGATCCTTTCCCCCGATTTTGTTAAACGAATTAAGGTGCCGCGTCCGTCCTTCGGATTTTTTTCTTTTACGATATAGTTCAAAACTTCCAACCGAGAAACCGTGATGGACATCGTAGAAGGTGTAACACCCATGTGCAAGGCCAGATCGTAAAGACTTACGGGTTCGTCCCCGTCCAGATGATCCAAAACACTCGCCTGATTCGCGGTCAGAACCTGCTTTGTTTTGGGATCTTCCACATGTCTTGTATGACAGGCGAAAAAGATTCTCGGATAGAACTCAAGAATCTGACTTACTAAATCGGAACTCACGGAGCCATTTTATAGCCAAATACTTTGATTAGTCAAATCAAATTACTGCTTAAAAAATAGAATTCCGAAATGTCTACATACGAATCTGCGATGGATTGAAATTGATTTAGAAATGGACGGAAGAACGAACCGTGGAAATTTATTGGTGAATATAACCCCAACTTTCCAAAATCTTACGAACTTCCTTGCCCATCGCGGCTTCTTCTTCGCTTTCCCTTCCGCCGGAAAAACCGGTATGATAGTATAAAAACGGGATTTCGGAGGAAGCGTATCGATACGGTTCCCGTCCCAGAGAAACGTAATCGGGTTCGATTCTTAAAATCTCGGAAGCGGGACGGGAAAGAATTCCCCATTTTCCCAAACGATACTCCTCGGGTTTTCCGTTTTTTAGAATTTGAAGTCGGAACTCCGGCGAAGGATCCACCGTTTTTAAAACAAGAATTTGATCGGATCGGCTTGAAGAATTCAACATTTTGAATGTAATGTTTTTTGAATCTTCCTGAAGAACGACGGCGCCCCCCGTAAAATCGTAACGATAAATTCCACCTTTGACGAACAGACGAATTTCCCTTTCACAATCGTTTTTGCATTCGGGAAGACGCAGATGAAACGAGTTTTTATCGAGTTGATTCCGTTTCAAGACGGAGCGGGCTTCGTTTAACAACGGAGATTCCGAACCGGAAAGATTCTCCAGTTCCTTCGGATCTTTTTTTAGATCATACAATTCTTCGGACATTTTATGAGAAACCCCTTCTCTGGTCCTACGAACGGAATCGTATCCGGGGTATCTTCGTATGTATTTGAATTCGGGAGTAAGAATGGATTCCGAATACCGTCCCTCCGTAAAGATGACGGACTCCGATTCCGGACCTTTTTTGCCGAAGACCGCAAAAGAATAATCGTTCCCTTTTACCTTTTCCTGTGGATAAGAAATTCCGTTTAAACCCAACAAAGTCGGCAGTAAAGACAAAAGCGAAACCTGACCTTCAAATTCCTTCTTTTGAATCCGATTTTGATAGGACTTGGGAGGATGAATGATCCAAGGAACTCGTATTTCTTTTTCGTAATGTGTTTCCCCGTGCGCGTAAACAGTCTCGGTGATAAAATGATGGTGATAGTAATGCGATTTTTCGAGAAGCTCACCGTGATCACTCGTTACTACGATCCAAGAATCCTCGTAGAGTCCTTGTTTTTTGAGTTCTTCGAAAATTCTCCCCAAAAGAGCGTCCGTATAACGAACCTCTCCCAAATACTTTTGTTGATACTCGTCCAATTCTTTCCAAAGCGAAGGATCGGATTGATCCTTTAACTCTTGAAAGTATTTCGCGGGAGGTCTATATCCCCAATGCGGAGTGTTCAAGTTGAGATGAAGAAAAAACAGATCACTTTTGTGTTCCTGAAAAAAACCTTCCGCTCGGCTAACCAACTCTTCCGTATCCAGAGTATCTTTGCCGACTTGTTGAATATTATGAAACCCCAAGTCGACTCCGACGGAAGTATAGTCCATTAGAAAAACGTTATTCATGATACTTTCGGTGAAGTAGCCCTCTTCTCGAAATGCGTTCGGCATCGTGAGAGGTTTTTTGGAATAGAATATTTTTCTTTGTTGTCCGGAAGTATAAAACCATGCGCTTCCAAGTCCGAGATTGGAAGCGATTTCGGAAGTAAAGAACGACAACATAGACGGTTTCGTCCAATTCCCGTTTGCGATCGTATTCTTAAAGACGATCGATTCTTTCGAAAAAGAATCCAATACGGGAGTTGTAGGAAACGGAGATCCGCCCGAAGACAAAGAATCCTGACGCAAAGCGTCGATCACGATCAAAATCACATTCTTTTTTTGTGTATTTTGTTTTTTGAATAGAATCGGCGCCCCTAAAAACAAACCGGCGGCGCTCGGAGAATTCCATCGAATTTTTAAAGCGGAAGAAACTTTTTGATTTTTCGACTTAGGCTCGAAGGAAAATGAATATTTTTTCCATTCTTCCTTTTGAGTTTTAAAACCTTGTTCGAAGATTTTTTGATCGTCTTGATAAACTTGTAAATCGCCGGAAATCGCGCCGGAGTTCGACAACGTTGACGCGTAAAATTCGAACGTAGTCGATGAAACTTGATCGTCGATAAACACGTTATTCGTCTTTAAAATACATTCTTGGTTGGACGGAATAAAAAGGGAATCTTGGGATTCGTTGATATACAACGTTTCGTCCGTATATAAGGTCATTTGAACGTTCTTCCATCGATCCTTCGGATTCAGATTGGAATAACGGCCCGGATTTTTTTTCCAATGAAACCGAAATCGATCGATTTCCCGATTCGTGTCGCCCGTACATTCAAAGTCGCCGCTTTTGAGAAGACGGGTTAGATCCGCCTTCACAACATTCTTATCCGAAGTCGAAATACGATCGCATCCTTGAAAAAAGGAAGTCGAAAGTACGAGAATCATAAACATCCCGTAATTGAAAGACGTTCGGTATAAAGACATGAATCCAGGAAAATCGTTCGGCTTCTTGAGACAACAGAAAAGAACCTTCTTCCATTGATGAATTTTTCCCAAACGAAATTTTTTTCTCTTTTCAAAGGATCGTTCGCGTTTATAACACGTTCCGCTATGTCATGGAGTAATTCTTACAATCTACAAGACGATACCTTCGTCGGAAACGGAGGATCAAAGATCTTCTATCGCACCTACCAACCTAAGGAAGGTAGAAAAGGAAACCGGGTTCTCGTGGTTCAACACGGAATCGGAGAACACAGCGGGCGTTACGAATTTTTAGTCGAAGCTCTTGCCGGAACCGGAACGGCGTTGTATCTCATCGATTCAAGAGGACACGGTCGTTCGGAAGGCAAGAAAGGGGCCGTGGATTCCTTCTCGGATTTTCTTTCCGATTTGGATATGCTGATCGCGATCGCCAAAGAGAAAGAAAAAGTTTCCAAGGTGACTCTTTTAGGTCATTCTATGGGCGCCGCGATTTCCACTCTTTACGCGGAAGAAGGAACCAATCAAGGAAATCTGAATTCGCTTATCATTTCCGCTCTTCCGATCCGAGTGAAATTGGATCTGGTGATGAAAATCAAAAAGGGAATCGCACCGGTGATCGCGGATCTTTTACCGAACCTAACTATGCCTACCGGGTTGAACATAAATCATCTCAGCCATGATAAGTCCGTTGTGGAAGCGTATAGAACCGATCCGCTCGTTCACGGAATGGCTTCCGCTTATCTCGGTAATATGCTTTTGAACAGCGAAGGTCCGATTCTCGGGAACGCCGGGAAAATCAAGGTTCCGATCTATATCTTTCACGGAAAAGAGGATTACATCGCGGATTCCACCGGGAGCGAGGCGTTCTTCGAAGTTGTGGGTTCTTCCGATAAGTCCATGAAGATCTACGAAGGTCTTTATCACGAAACGATGAACGAGCGTATAGAGGACAGAACCAAGGTTTTAACAGATCTCAAAAAGTGGTTCGAAGCTCACAATAATTGACAGACAGAACGTTTGTTCTGTTTTTATCTAAAAAAATCATCGACCGGATTCTTCTTTTTTGGTAAGATTGGATTCGGTCGAAAGCCCTTTTTTAAAACAAATCTCAGGAACTTTATATGTCAGCAAAAGGAATATCCAAAGACCTGATCGGAACCAAACTGGATCGCTACGAATTCGACGTAGAAAGAGGAAAGATCCGCGAGTTCTGTCAGGCGATCGGGGAAACCAACCCGATTTATTTCGATTTAGAAGCCGCTAAAAAAGCGGGTTACGAAGACATCCCGGCTCCCCCGACGTATCCGACCGTGATTCAGTTTTGGGGTTATCCGAAAATCTGGCAAGATATGGAAAACATGGGAGTGGACACTTCCAGAATTCTCCACTTAAAGGAAAAATACACGTATTTGAAACCGATCTATCCGGGAAGAGTTTCTTCTCAGGGTGAATGTATCAATGTTACTGTCGGCAAAATGGATACGATGACTTTCAAAACTACGGTTACAAACGCGAAAGGCGAAGCGATCGTAGAACAGGAAATGTCCATCTTCATCAGAAAACCGGAGGCATAATATGAGCAAAATCGAATATGATAAAGTCGAAGTAGGACATGAACTTCCTCCCTTAAAAACCGAAGTAATCACTCACGCAAACTTAGTGCGTTACGCGGGAGCTTCCGGAGATTTTAATCCGATTCACAACGATCCGGATTTCGCTCGCAAAACCGGTCTCGACGGAACGATCGCTCACGGTATGTATGTGATGGCTCAACTCGGAAGACTTTGCACTTCTTGGGCGGATCAACAACAGATCAAAGAATTCGGCGTTGCGTTTAAGAATATGACCAAACCTGGACAAAAACTTACCTGTACCGGAAAGGTAAAACGCAAGAAGGAAGAAAACGGAGAAAAATTGATTACGGTCTCCGTCGAAGCCTCGGATGAAACCGGAGAAGTAAAATGTTCCGGTGAAATGGTGGTGATCGGTTAAGACCGATTAGACTTTTTTGGCCGAATAGGATTCCACCGCTATGACGGTAATATCGTCGTAGCGTGGATTATCCCCTCTCGTTAATTCCTCGATCTTTATGATCTCTTGAATCAATGTGATCAACGTGTTCTCTCTTCCTTCATGAAGAGTTTTAGTGATCAATTCCATATTGTATTGTTTCGTATTTAAGGAATCCTTCATACGATTTTCGATCAATCCGTCCGAAAACAAAAGAAGTCTGGAACCGGTCGGAAACGCGACCGTCTTGGATGCGATCTCCAAGGATTCGAATAACCCGAGAATCGGTCCCGTCTTATGGAGTAAGGAAGGAAATTCTCCGGGTAACTGAAGAATCTGATCGGGATGTCCCGCAGAAGCGTATGTGAATTCTTCCTTCTCCACATCGATGTCCCCGATCATACACGGGAAAATACTTTCCAACGAATCGAATTTTTTCAGAAATCGGAAGTTCAATTCTTTGAGAATCTGCGCTGGATTTTCAAGATTCTTCAATTCTTCGTATTCGGTTTTTAAGGCCATCGTCATCAAAGAAGCTTGAACCCCGTGACCGACCGCGTCCGCGATCACCACTCTCACCTTTCCGGGAAGAATTTCGGACACGTCCAAAAAGTCGCCTCCCACTTTTTCAAGAGGCATGTATTCGTAATGAAAACGGATCCCCGATATACTTCGGTCGAGCGGCGTAAGAATCTTTCTTTGTACGTTCTGCGCGATTTCCAATTCCCGATTGATCTGGATGATATTATCGTTCAAAACCCTGGTTCTATCCTCGATCTTTTGAACGAGTTGCTCCTTCATCTCGAAAAGTTCGAGGTTGGAAGTCCTTAAATTCAGCGCCAATTCCCGGGTTTCGGCGAACTTTCTGGATCGTTCGGATGCGAGCAGAAGCGATTGAAGAAACACGAAAAACACGAGCGCGTAATGAGAAGTCTGAATACTTCCGGTTTTCAAAACCCGCGCGTAAAAAAGATCCACGAGCACCGCGATAAAAAGAATTCCCGAGCCGTAAAGAATGTATGTGTAATTTCTTTCCTTATCGAAATCGATCTTTAGGATCGTGTAGAACAGATAAAAGATCACTCCGAGAATGAAGTAGTGATAGATCGATATGTTCTGGTTGTTGAATTGCATATCTCCGAAAAGTGTCACGATGCTGAACAGAATCGAAAAGATCACTCCCGCGTTGATGAACTTACGATTTACATAAGGCGCAAAAACCGAACTGAAAAACAAAAGAAAAAACGGAACGCTCACGGATAAGGTAAGATGATTGATCTTATTGATCCAAGACCAGGGAATCTGCGGAAAAAATAACATTACGATTTTTGAATTTATAATCGAAGTTCTAAGACAGATCACAAGGCTGTACATTCCGAAATAAAGCGGAGAAACACTGCTTCTTAGATAAAGATATTGGAATATATGATAGATTCCCATGATCAGAAGACTGCTGAAGGAGAATATATCGAAAAATAACGTGATCGCTCTGGAAACCCCAGCCGAATCGGAAGGGCCGATCGATATCGGAAGAAGAACCCCCGGCATCGTGGAAGCGTAATTGGAGACGAAAATTTCGACCTCGACTTCGTTATCGTCCGCAAAGAATAAAAAATCTCTCGGTTCGATTCTCGGGATCGTGGCATCGGCGCTCACTCCGGGAGTTCCACATTCTCCGATCAATTGTCCGTTGATTTTAACGCGATAAGCGGAAGCCACCGCACCCAAAGATACGGAAAGAATTTTCTTTTTCCAAACATCGGGAAGAAAGACCTTCAGACGATAAGTCGCGTAACCGAACTTCGGATAGGCTTGGTGATTTTTGGATTCGTTCGTCCAAGAACCGGGAACTCCGATAAAACCTTTGGAATGATTTTCGACACCGTCGTCCGGTTCTTGCAACCAGTTGAATTCCCATTCTCCGTTGAGTTTGGTCATTCCGAAGTCCGGATCTTGAATTCCTCTCAAATCGATTTTGCCTTGATAGGCTCTCAATCCGTCTCCCGCGTTCCAGGGGGAGGAAATCATTACTAAAACGATAAGGGCGAACGGACCAATTAAGAAAAAGAATATTTTTGAAAATTGCATTTCGAATCCGAATCCGTTCTGACTTAAAATCGTAATTCAATTGAGGGTCGTCAATTGCATATAACAACTGACGTAAGATTAAACTTAAAAAAAATACATAAGACTGGATCTTTTTGGTTTTTTCAAAGAATCTTACATAAAAAAGGATAACGCATTGAAAAAAGATAAAAATTCTTTCCAAACCGATACGAACCGGCAGGAATCCGAGCTTTCTTTAAAGAACGAACTTATTTCCAAACCGGGTCGTAAACAAAAGAGCGTCGGCTTGGCTTTAGGAAGCGGGTCCGCAAGGGGATGGTCGCATATCGGCGTTATTCGAGTTTTGGAATCTTACGGTTGGAAACCGGATATCATCTGCGGAACCTCCATCGGTTCCCTGGTTGGAGCGTTCTACGCCGCCGATAAACTCGATCGTTTGGAAGAATGGGTTCAAACCTTGGAATGGAAGGACATTCTCGGGTTTATGGACATATCTTTCGGAGGAGGTCTTCTCGGTGGAAAGAAATTATTCGACTTCTTCGAAAAGGAATTTAAGGATCTCAACTTCGAACACCTAACAAAAAAATACGGAGCGGTTGCTACAGACATAGATAACGGTTCCGAGATCTGGCTTCGCGAAGGTTCGGTTCCGGAAGCGGTTCGAGCTTCTATTTCTTTGCCGGGAATTTTTTCTCCGGTCAAACGGGACGATCGTTGGCTCGTTGACGGAGGTCTTGTCAATCCGGTACCGGTTTCTCTTTGTAAGGCTATGGGGGCCGAGTTCGTAATCGCTGTGGACTTGAACCAAGATCTTTTGGATCGAAAAGAATCTTTCGAAGAATCGAATCCGAAAGAAAACAACCGCAAGTCGTTCATGTCCCGATTTTGGGGATCGGATCTTGAGGAGAATCTCCGCAAAGAGAAGGATGAAAAACCGGGAATGATCGAGGTCATGTCCAAGAGCATCAACGTTATGCAGATTCGAATCACACGAAGTAGAATGGCGGGCGACCCGCCGGACGTGATGATCGCACCGAGACTCAGAAACATCGGTCTGATGGAATTTCATCGCGCCAAAGAATGTATCGATGAGGGAAAAAGAGCCGCGGAATTGATCTCCGGATATTTGGAAAAACCGTATTGAATTTTTTTCCGGATTGCGCTTATCAAAACGATCCCGATTCTTTTCCGCATGGGGAGAATCGGGATCGCCGATCTCCGCAACGGTTTCGAACCGCTTGAAAAGAAAAACAGGACTCGAGATAAAAACATGAACAGATCCAAACAACTCGGCTTAATTCCGTTTTCTTCGCTTTTCTTAATTACGATTTTATCTTTTTTTTCGATCGTAAACTGCACTAAAAAAGAATCGATTTCGATCTTTGAAATCCGAGATCTCACCGAAAAAGAAAATCTGGTGGAAGCGCTTCAAAAAGCGGAAGCCGATCTGAAACTCAAAGGAGATTCCGCAGAACTTCTGTATGTTCGAGGTTGGATTCGTTATCTTCAAAAAAATCAAAACGCCGCGATGAGCGATTTCAAAAAATGTATTTCTCTCGATTCCAAATCTCTGGATTGCAAAAGAGGACTCGGTCTCGTTTACGAATCGAATAAGGAATACAAAGAAGCCGAAACTACGTATCAGGAAGCTCTTCAACTCGCAAAGGAGAAAGGCCCTGATTTCGAGGCGCTCATTCATGAGAATCTGGGAAGTCTTTATCTCAGACAAAATCTGAGAAAGGAAAGTTTAAGCGAGTTTCAAAACTCGATCACCTTATCGGACAAAGGCGACGCCTATTACGGATTCAGTTTGTGTTTGATCATGGAAGGAAACTCCGAAGGCGCGATTTCTTCCCTGGAAAAGGGAATTTCCAAACCGTTCCGAGCCAAGGCGTTTCAATCCGAATCGCATTTCCTATTATCCAAATTCTATTTTGAAAAAAGAAAAGATCCCGTCAAAGCGGAAGAGGAAATCAAAAAATCGATCTCGATATTTCCGCTTCACAAAGAATATCTGGAAGCTTTACAAACCTATACCAAGGAAAGAATCAAGTCCGGTCTTTGATTTCACATGATAAAAGCATTATATAGACTCGTTCATCAACAGATTATAGTTCCGTTTCAGCAATCGCACGCCCCCGTAAAGGAAGTGTGTTTGGGAACGTCCATCGGACTTTTTTGGTCCCTAACCCCTTTGATCGGAATCCAAATGTATCTCGGTCTGATCACCTGGGTTCTTTTACGATTGATCGGAATCCGTTTTTATATGCCGATTGCGATCGCGATGATCTGGATCACGAACCCGGTCACACTTCCGTTTTTCTATTATATCTTTTACGTCACCGGAATCGCCGCATACAATCTCATCGGTTGGGATATGTCCGCGATGAACTTCGCGAGAATTCTCGAAGTGATCGATCATTCCAGTTCTTTGGAACTCTACGAAGGATTGAAATATTGGAGCGCATTTTTGATAAACGACATGGGCGCGCCGATGTTTCTCGGAGGATTTTTAATCGGAATTCCTTCCGCGATCGCCGGATATCCGATCACCAAATCCCTTCTCAACGGATTCAGAGAAAGACAAGCCGAAAAAGAAGGATTAAGTCTGCAACAATGGGAAGAAAAACACGTTCGTAAAGAAACGGATAAAAATCGTTCGATTTGGAATATTCTAAAAAGTTAATTTAGATTGATCTTCATTTTTCTTGCGAGGTCTTCGGGGCTTAGATTCAAAATCTCCGGTTTCGACTCGGCCTCTTTGATCAAACGAACGATTTCCCGATTCAAAGGCGCGGGATGGCCCATCACGTCGGCGAGTTTGATCACTTCTCCGTTGAGAGAATCGATTTCGGTCGGTCTTTTTTGAACCAAATCCTCCCACATGGAAGAACGAGCCTGCGGATCGATCTTAACCATGTTCGAAGCGATTTTAAAAAATAAAAAATCGGGAAGATTCAAAATGATCGGAGCCAAACTCGGAATCATCTTTCCCGAGCGGATCGGTCTGATTTCGGCGAGTCTTAAAATTTCAAGAGATTCTCTCATCAACTTGGAAAGAATCTTGCGATAACCCGGTTTCGAGATTTCGGTCTTTAAGGTCAGACCGGAAAGTGCGTTTAAAGAATTGTTCAGGTTGAAAATCAGTTTTCCCCAAAGGATTCCACCGATGTTTTTGTGAGTGTTGGTCGGAAGTCCGGCACGATTGAAAATTCCCGCCAGCTCCTTGGAAGACTTAGAATGTTCGATCACGAGATTCCCGCTGGTTCCACGGTGAAAATGTCCGTTCCCTTTGGAAACGACGTTGAAAGGAACCATTCCCGCCAGAACTTCCACCGGAAGATCCTTTAGACCTTCCTTTAAAATCTCCGCGTTTCGAACCCCATTCTGAAAACTGATTACGATCGGAATCGAACGCGAAAGCGAATGGAGCTTCTGTCTCTTTTCCAGAATTCCCCTCAGTTCTTGAGTGAGGTCCTTTGTGTCCTTGGATTTTACGGTGACCAAAAAAACGTCCGCGCTCGAAACGTCGGAAAGCGATGTGGAAAAAGGAACGGAGCCGGACGAAAGGAGAATCTCCTTGTTCGTAAAATCGGTGATTTTCGCGCCGAAAGTTTTGAGTTCGCTCTGAATTCTTTCCCTACCGTATAAAAGAACCGGATTGCCTCCCGCTAAAAGTCTGCAACCGATATACGTTCCGATGCTTCCGGAACCCAAAACTGCAAAGGAAAGATTCATGGGATTCGCATCTAACCAGAATTAGAATTTTTGTTCTACAACTATACGCAGTTAGTTGGAAAAAAACAAAAAAAAGGATCCCGCGAACGAACGCGGAATCCTATCTTGCACGGTTACTGGAATTTACTTAGGAAACTATTATTGATTTGCCTTCGCGTTGGAAGCCATAGAAAGAAAATATCCTTCTACGTCATACCAAGTTTGGCCGGAAAGAAGAGTGTTGGATGCCTGAAGGTGATCCACACCGGTTGTAAAAATTCCGTAAGAAGGTCCGCCTTTCCAAGTTCCCCATTTCTGAGAAGTTGCAGGAACGAGTCCGTCGTTATCTCCACCTTGTCCGTTGAAAATTCCACCCGCCCAGCATGCAGGGTAAAGAATTCCCATCAAAGGATGTTGAATCAGATCGGGAACTGTGATCGTAGAACCGTAAGAGAAATACTTAACCGCAGAGCTGTTCGGAGTGTAACCGTTGAAGGAAGCCATTCCGCTTGTAGTTAAGGAATTCAGAGCTTTAATTGCGTCTTGTTGTCCGCCGCCGTAAACCAATTGAACCACAACACCCAAAACCGCAGAAACGAAAGGTTTCGCCCAGCTTGGAAGAACTGTGTTCACGATGTCAGCGATCGGGGATCCTCTGTGTGGAGAATTCAAAGACGTAAGAGTGGAAACTTTTCCGGACATTCCCAGGTTGGAAACCATGTAACGGCTGTCCAATCCACCTTGAGAGTGACCGATGATATGAACTTTAGTAAAACCGTTTGCCGCCATGTAGACGTTCACTTTATCTCTAAGTTCCGCGCCTCTTGTCTCGTTGGACTGAGCCGCTGTTTTTGTAGGAGCGTAAACGTTCGCGCCTTGATTTCTCAAGTAGGTGTCCATTCCACCCCAGTAGTTTACGATACTGATAACTCCGCTCGAGTCGGTTCCCCAGCCGAATAAACCGTGGGAAAGTACGATTGGATACGAACCGGATAAAGGTTTAGAAGAAGATCCTCCGCCGGAAGCCATCAAGGACCCAGTCAATAGGAAACTGATAACGATCAATAAGCTTAATTTGCGCATTTCAAATACCTCAATTCTCTTCACTATTCTAAGTTTATTTTTTTCTATTCTCGAAATTCGCTTCGGTCTTCTTCGCTTGTAGTGTTTGATACACCGAGGTAAGAATTTAAACTTAGATAATTTGCTGTCAAGAGGATTCATAGAAAAAGTTCATCTTTTAAATAACAAACGTTTGTTCATTTATTTTTAAGAATTTAGGTCGTTTTATAAATTTCAATCAAACGTTACTCATCGTTAGAATGGATCCAATCGTCGATTCGTGACTATCTACCAATAACAATCGTTTGATAAAGGCCATTCATCGCTCGTCTATAGAATGACATAAATTCGAAACGTTTGCCTTGGGCTTTCCGAGCGCTCATTTTTCGCTCCAAGCATACACAACGTAAGTGATATAAATCAATCCCGACCTTCCCGTTTTATGATTTAATTTTTTCGTTCTTAGATTCGCTTTTTAAAAATGAATTCAAAGATT
This sequence comes from Leptospira barantonii, assembly GCF_002811925.1. Classification (NCBI taxonomy): domain Bacteria; kingdom Pseudomonadati; phylum Spirochaetota; class Leptospiria; order Leptospirales; family Leptospiraceae; genus Leptospira; species Leptospira barantonii. The sequence continues at coordinate 212,714 of NZ_NPDS01000001.1, read as the reverse complement.
CAAATTCATTTCTTGGGAGCATCGGGAACGGTCACGGGCTCCAAATATCTGATCGAAACGGGTAAGAATAAAATCCTAGTCGATTGCGGATTGTTCCAAGGGCTCAAAGAGCTAAGACTTCTCAACTGGTCCCAGCTTCCGATCCGCGCATCCGAAATCGATTTCGTTCTTCTCACACACGGGCATCTCGACCATGCGGGTTATATTCCGAGATTGGTGAAACAAGGATTCCGTGGAAAAATTTTGGGAAGCGCTCCCACCTTGGAGATTACGGAAATCATTCTCAAGGATTCCGGAAAAATTCAGGAAGAAGAAGCCGACCGAGCCAATCGGGGCGGATATTCCAAACATAAACCAGCCGTTCCTCTTTACGATTTGAAGGATGCAACGGAATCACTTTCTTATCTGCATCCCGTGGAACTCGATCAATGGAAGGATCTAGGGGAGAATCTTCGAGTTCGGTTTAAATACAACGGACATATATTAGGAGCTACTTATATAGAATTGGACGTGTTCGGGGAACGTTTCGTTTTTTCGGGCGATATAGGAAGACCGAAGGACATTCTTTTGTATCCGCCGGAACGACCGGAAGAAGCGGATTATCTTTTTGTGGAAAGCACTTACGGAGATAGAATTCATCCGTCCGATCCCGAAAACCAATTGATCGAAATTCTAAACGAAACCTTGAAAAACGACGGAACCGCAATTCTTCCCAGCTTCGCAGTGGAAAGAACGCAGAGCCTCATGTATCTTCTTTGGAAATTAAAATCCATGGGAAAAATTCCGAACGTGCCTATGATTTTGGATAGTCCGATGGGCAGAAACGTATTCGAAGTTTTTCAAACTCATACGAAATGGCATAAACTTTCTCCGATGGAATGTTCACAGATCTGGGATTCTTTTCAAAAAACGGAATCCGTTAAAGAGACATACAAACTAGCCGAGGATCGTTCTCCTAAAATCGTGATAGCGGGTAGCGGTATGGCGACCGGCGGAAGAGTTCTGACTTATCTTCAATATTATTTGGAAGATCCGAATTCAACGATTCTATTATGCGGTTTTCAAGCGATCGGAACCAGAGGAAGACAACTGCAAGACGGCAATCACGAGATTAAAATTTACGGTAAGTTTTACGAAGTGAAAGCTAAGGTTCGTTCGATCGACGGGCTGTCTTCTCACGCGGATCAAAAGGAAATTCTTCATTGGCTCGGAGCCTTAAAACAAAAACCGAAAAAAGTTTTTATCGTTCACGGTGAAAAAGGTTCTTCGGACGCGCTTCGAGTCAAACTCAAAGACACTTTACAATTCGATTGTGAGGTTCCTAAATTGTTCGACATCGTCGATTTGGAAGCGTAAGAATTCATGCCCGAAAAAAAAGAATCACTTTCCCTAAAGAACTTAGGGATCGATACGAATCAGGAATACGTGATCTTCTTAAGAAGAGATTGCCCAGTTTGTAAATCGGAAGGTTTTGTCGCTCTCAACCGGGTTCAAGTGGAAGTGGGCGACAAAAAAATCATCGCATCCTTGAACATTTTTGAGAATGAAATTCTCCAGATCGATCAAGCGGGTTTATCCGAAAGCGCCTGGAAAGCGGTCCATGCAAAGGAAGGAGATCCGGTGATTCTTTCCCATCTGCAACCGGTTCTATCGATGCACGACGTACGATCCAAAATTTACGAAAACCGACTCGGGGAAGAATCCTTCCAAAGAATCATACAAGACATTAAGGATGAGAAATATTCTAATATAGAAATATCATCCTTCATCACGGCTTGTTCGGGAGATCATCTCAACTTAGAGGAGATCAAGGCTCTTACCAAAGCGATGATTCGGACCGGTTCTGTTTTAAAATGGAATAAACATACGGTCATCGACAAACACTGCGTAGGCGGTCTTCCGGGAAACAGAACGACTCCGATCGTAGTTTCGATCGTCGCTTCCGCGGGTTTGATCGTTCCAAAAACTTCTTCCAGAGCGATCACTTCTCCGGCGGGAACCGCAGATACGATGGAATCCGTTACGAAAGTAAATCTGGGTCTCTCCGAAATGAGATCCGTCGTCGAACAGGAAGGAGGTTGTATCGTTTGGGGCGGTTCGATCGGATTGAGCCCCGTGGATGATATTTTGATTCGAGTGGAACGAGCTTTGGAAGTGGACAGCGTAGGACAAATGATCGCATCCGTCTTGTCCAAAAAAGCGGCCGCAGGTTCTTCTCACGTAGTGATCGACATCCCGATCGGGAAAACGGCGAAGATCCGAACCGAAGAAGATGCAGAAAAACTAAAATACTATTTTACCGTGGTCGGAAAGTCCGTGGGTTTAAAAGTCAAAGTGTTGATCTCGGACGGTTCCCAACCGATCGGAAGAGGAATCGGACCTTCTCTTGAAATCAAAGATTGTATCGAAGTTTTGAAGAACGATCCGAACGCGCCGAAAGACCTGAGACAAAGAGCTTTGACGATCGCGGGTATGATGCTCGAGTTCGCGGAACCGCATCGATATAAAAACGGAAACGGTTTTGAAGCCGCGTTTGAAATTTTAGAATCCGGTCGCGCCTGGGATAAGTTCACAAAGATCTGCAAGGCTCAAGGAGAATGGAAGGAACCTTCCGTTGCGAAATTCCGTTCGGATGTTTTCGCAAAAATTTCCGGCGTCGTTACCGAAATCGACAACAGAAAAATCGCCAAAGTCGCGCGATTGGCCGGAGCGCCAAACAGCGGTTCGGCGGGCGTATATTTTCTTGCTCCTTTGGGAAAACGAATCGAAAAGGGAGACGTTCTTTATACGGTCCACTCCGAATCGGAGGGCGAAATGGAATACTCCTTCGGCTACCTAAACTCCGAAAACGGAATCATTACGATTTCATAAAAAACGAATATGAAAAAAATCTTATTTTACTTTCCCGAAAATTTTTCACTGACAAAAACCGTTTCCGGACTTTCCGGAATTCCCGTGGGTAAATCCGAGTTCGGAAAGTTTCCAGATGGGGAATCAAAACTCAGAATCGACGAAGAACTGAAGGATTCCGAGGTCTATCTGCTTTGTTCCTTGGATCGACCGGATTCCAAAATCATTCCATTGATCTTTTTCTGTGAAACCGCAAAGTCCTTAGGAGCCAGAAAAATCCATCTCATATCGCCTTACCTATGTTATATGAGGCAGGACAAATCCTTTCACCTAGGAGAAGGCGTCAGTGCGAGATATTTCGCGAACCTGATCTCTCGTTATGTGGATTCGATCGTTACGATCGATCCGCACCTTCACAGAATCAAACGACTCGAGGAAGTGTTTTCGATTCCTTCTCGGGTTTTACACGCAACTACTTTGTTCGCCGAATACATTCAAAAAAACATAAGGAATCCTGTATTGATCGGACCGGACGAAGAAAGCAGTCAATGGGTCAGAGAAGTCGCGGAAATTTCCAAAAGTCCCTATACGGTTCTCGAAAAAAATCGAAAAGGAGATTGGGACGTGGAAGTCAGCACTCCCAAGATAGAAGCGTATCTGGATCACACTCCGGTTCTGATAGACGACATCGTTTCCACTGGAAGAACCTTGATACAAACGATTTCACATCTTAAAAAGTTGAAAATGTCCGATCCCATTTGCCTTTGTGTGCACGGAATTTTTTCGGAAAATTCTTTCCAAGAATTATCACAAAGCGGGGTTCAGACGATCGTGACTACCAACACGGTCTTACATTCGAGCAACGGAATCGACGTAGGAGAGCTGATCGCTAAGAATCTTTTTTAACCGTTTCGATGATCGGGAATCGGTGAATCCAATTGGATCCGAATTTTTTTCGCGTGAGAATTGCTCGGATCTAATTGATCCACCTTCTCCAATAACTTTACGGTCACGTCTTTCTTATGAATAAAAAGATAGGACTCGGCGAGATGTGCGACGTTGTTCAAAAACTCGGGCTCTCGAAGTAGAACGCGTTCCCCTAATTCCACCGCTTGTCGAAAACGTTTGAATCTTTTATAAATCAAAGACGCCATAAACATCGTTTCTACGTCTTCCGGAAACTCCGAGATCAAATCCTCGAACAATAAAAGTGCTTCTTCAAACTTTCCGGTTTTATAATATACTTTCGCGAGTTCCTTTTTGAAAACCGGAGGCATGTTTCCGTCTTGGATTTTGCTTTTTATATTCTCAAGATAATACAGAGCGTGTTCCCAATTCTCCGCATCCAGATATTTCGAATACGTTTCGTCCGGAAATTTAAAAGGTGCGTTCCGCACGAACGTTTCCAAACGAACCGGATCTTTTATATATGTGAGTTTGAGAACGCTTAAGTCGTCCGTCAATTCTCCGTAATTTCTGAGCCCCTGTATGAGCAATCCAAGATCGCCTCTGGATTCTTCCACTCGTTTTAAGAACTGCGATTCGTCTTCGTTGATAAGTCTGGTTCCGTCTGGATCGACTCCGAGTAAAAGGTCGTCTCTTCCATCCGATCCGATAAAGATAGAATCCCCTTTTTCAAGGAAGAATATTTTTACCTTCATCTTACTTTCCAAACCCGTGATTCCTATTTTACGAAGTTCTAATTTATCTTCGATAAAGGAAGAAACTCCGTCCCGATAAAGAACGGTCCAAGGATGTTCCGCGTTTAAAAAGAATAGAATCCCGGATTCCAAATCGACCAAACCGAGAACGACGGAAATCAACATGGAACCGTCGAAGGATTCGAATATATTCTGAAGTTCTAAAAAACATTCCTTGAGCCAAAGTTCGGGGGGTTTGGAATGATAAGAGGAAGAAGTTTTCGTTCTGGATAAAAAAGATCGAAACACAACCCCGAGAACCAACGCTCCTCCGGCTCCTTGGATCGATTTTCCCATCGCGTCTCCGTTGACGAACACGAGATATCTTCTACCCTTTAATACGACTTCGTCGGCGATGATGATATCTCCGCCGATCTCCTTCTTCCATTGTTTAAATTCGAAATGTTTCTTTTGACGGCTGAAACCTTCCACGAGAATCGTTTCGTTCTGAATCTTATACCGATTCAACGGATCCAAAAGAAGAGAGGTCAAAAAATAATCTCCGTCTTGTTGGATCTTGAGTTCCTGAATCTGACTCAGAGTATCTTCCAATTGACCGGTTCTTTCCTTTACCTTTCGATCCAAATCCAGATTCAATTCTTCCACTTCGTTGTGAACCCTCAAAAATCGATTCGCAAGAATGAAAACGATTCCCAGCTCGAATGTGAAAAATCCGTATTTTAGTAATCCGTAATTTTCTAAATAAGGAACCAATTGCATCGACCCGACGAGATCGGTAATCGCGGAAACCAAAAGAATGATAAAACCGGCGAACAACCGAACGCTGTCCTGATTTTTTCGATACAAGGCCCGAAGCATGATAAAAAGCGAATATGCCGCAAAAACGAAAACGGAGAACTGCCAGATCTGCAAAAGATAAACACAGACGGCCCGGCTCGAAAATGGGATCAAAGAAGTAAGAGCCAACGCGAAGAATTGATAGAATCTGGAGATCGAACTGATCTTTGAATCGAAAAAATTATCCAGAAACAAAAGAAAAAAAGCGGTCACGTTGAAGACGACCATGTATTCCAACTTCATCTGAAGAAGCGGATCTAAGTTGAGTTCGTAAACGGAATTACTTCTGAGGTAGATATACGTCGAAAGCGAGATCGAAAAAAGACCGAAGAACAGATTGTATTTTTCCTGAGGACGTTTGAAATAAAATAGGAAGTGATAAAAGCCCACGAAAAGATATAAGAAGGAAAGCATCAAAGTCGATCTTTCCGAGAGGATCAATGCGTTGCGCGATTGAAGATCCACAACGGGCGGGGTCGAATCGAAACTTGCATACGCGTCCAACTCTTCTCCGGCATCGGAGGAAAGAATCAATCGAATCTCGTTATTACCGATTTTGATTTTATTCTCGGGAATCGGAAAGATCACGTGTCTTTTAAAACCGTTCTTTACGATCTTCCCTCCGAGGATCACACCTCCTTCCCCGATCTTTTCCCCGTTGAAATAAATTTCATAGACGTTGGTCAATAATGGAAAATGAATCGAAAGACCGTCCATCGTAAGACCTTGTATGTCTTGCGAAGAAACGTCGAAGGTTTTAAGCAAGGTGACCGTAGGTACGGCGTCTTCGGAAAAGGAAAAAGAACGAAGTAAGTCCTTCGGAATCGGAAGGGATTTGAATTCTTTCCAGGAAGGATCTTCGGCCCGAATTTCGAGATTTTTTCCGGCCGCGATCTTCCAATCCTTGGAGATCTGAATCGGAAACGCGAGAATCGGCGAGGATAAAAGAAAAACGATCAGACAAAACAATCGAATGGAAATAAGTTTCCGAGTTTTCATTTGGGTTTCGCTCATCGTTCCTTCCGCCGAAAAATCTTTGATAAAGGGCGATTCCTATTTTGCAAGAAATATTAAGCGAAGTCCGATTTTAAACTACTCCATCACGATCGTTATATCGACGCGGCGATTCTTCTGTCTACCCTGAAGCGTGGAGTTATCCGCGATCGGTTTCGACTTTCCGTATCCTTCATAGGACATTCTTTTTTCTTCGAGACCTTGTTTGTCCCTTAGTTCCTTAAGAACGCTTAACGCACGTTCTCTGGAAAGTTTGCGGTTATATTCTTCCCCGCCCGAGTTGTCCGTGTGACCGCTGATTCTGATTTCACGATCTCCGTATTTTTTCAGAACGGACGCGATCCTTTCCAACTCGAGTTTCGCTTCTTCCTTTAACTCGGAGCTGTTGTAATCGAATAACACCGAGTTCAAGGAGATGGCGATTCCTTCTTCCGTTCTTCGGATTTCAACCGGAGGACCGGACGGCTTTTCCGTTTCAGGTTTGGCTCGATTCTCCTCTTCTTCCGGCCAAGAAAGAGTATCACGCGGTGGTTTTTTGGAATTCTTTTTCGGATCGGAACTTGGTTCGATTCCTGTGGGAAGTTCCCCACCCAATATTTTACGGATTTCTTCCGCGAACTTATCCTTATCGTTATCCGTCAGTTTTACGTTTTTATTATATACTCCGTGAATGTCGAAGGACATCTCCTGAGCGCTTCCGTTCGCGTATACGAACGTGTAAGCGAGTTGAACCCTTTTGTATTGAGGAAGCCCGAGTTCGCGATCGAAAAAAACCATACCTCGAGCGAAGCCGTAAATTTTAAGCGGAACCCCTTCTCGGCTCATTTGAGAATCGTAATATAAGGAATAGTTATATTCTATACGATCGGCCCTACCCGAAAGTTTTTGAAATTCCCAATTGTCAAGACCGTGATACTTATACTTCGCGAGAACCGTGATCACAACTCTTCCGCCGGGGAATTGAAAATTTTCCGTTGCGGGTTGTGTCCATTCTTCTCCGATCGAAACGGGCGCTTCGGAAAAACTAGGAAGAGAACGAAGGTTGGGCATACTGTATTCTTGAGGAACCTTGTATTGACCTATCTCCGTAATTTGAAATCTGCTTTTAAACGTTTTGTCTTTTCTAAACGCGGGATCGACTTCGGGATAACGAGTGTATGTGTCGAAAAAACCTTCGAGCAAACAAGCTTTGCTCTCGCAGGAAAGTGTTTGCAAAAGAATTCGATTCTTATCCTCTCTTTTGATCTTTCTTCCCTGACTTACCAATTGAACACGATGGTATTCGTTGAGTTCTACGTTCTCGCCGGGATTCAATTTCCAACGAAATAGAATTTTTTCGGGTTCTTCCGAAAACAAAGAGTTAAAATGTATAAAACTAAGAATAAAAACACAGGACAGGATCCCGAGAAAATCTTTACGTACTTTTTTCGATTGGGAATAAACTTTCGAAGAAGTTCTCATAGTTCTAGTTTCGTAAGATTTCGGTAAAACATAAGAAAAGAGTAAAAAACTTTCCGAAAAAAACGGAGAACAGGACGAAAATTAAAATCGGAGTCCTGATTGTTTGAGGAGAATCCAATGGAAGCGAGACTCGTTTACGTAACGACCAAAAATGAAAAGGAAGCCTTAAAGATCGGCAAGGCGGTCGTGGAAGAAAGGCTTGCGGCGTGCGCGAATATTCTTCCCAAAATGAAATCGATCTATCTTTGGGAAAAGAAAGTCGTCACCGACAACGAAGTGGTTCTTATCTTGAAAACAAAAAGCGAACTGATGACGGAACTCACCCTGAGAATCAAATCCTTACACAGTTATTCCGTTCCTTGTGTGGTCAGTCTTCCCCTACTCGAAGGCAATCGCGAATATTTTTCGTGGATGTTCGGAGAACTTCTTACGGAATAAGATACATTCAAAAAAGGTTATATTGTGCAAATTCACGTTAAACAAAAATTTACGGCTCTCACTTTCAATTCGGCTTTTTTCGGTTTTTACGCGCACGCGGGTTTTGCGAAAGGTCTTTCCGAAATCGGTTTCCATCCGACCAAAATCACCGGTTGCAGTTCCGGCGCTTTGATCGGTTCTCTCGTCGCCGCGGGCGTTCCCACCGATACGATGACCGACTTGATTCTAAATCTGAAGAAGAAGGATTTCTGGGAAGGAAATCTCATCACGAATTTCGTAAAACCGATCCGCAAAGGACTTAAGAATTATTCCGGAATTCTTTCCGGCAAAAAAATCAAAGAATTATTAAAACCTCATTTGGGTCATAAAAAAATCGAAGACCTTCCCGTTCCGATGGGCGTTTCCGTTTCGAACATCACGAAACAAATCCGCGAATTAAAAACAAAAGGCGATTTGATCGATCAGATTCTCGCTTCTATGACCTTTCCCTTCCTTTTTGAAATTCAAAAATTGGGAGAAGAAGAATTTATAGACGGAGGTGTCGCCGATCAGGAACCGATCAAGGAATTGATTCTCGACAAATCGATCAAGAAGATCGTGGTTCACAGCGTTCGTACGAAAAAAGGTCACTCGGAAAAGGCGATGATCCGCGCGTTCCATTCTTCCGTTCAGATCATCGAAAACGAAACGAGAGAACTGAAGGAACTACTCGCGGAACATTACAAAAAACAAATATTACGAATCGAAACCGTAACTCCTTACATCGACGCCGATCAACTCAAACACGGAAAGGAAGCGATGGAAGAAGGAAGAAAAAGCGCGCACCACTGGAAGAAAAAAATTCTCGCGTCCGCATAAACGGGAACGTCCAACGTAAGAACGACGAAATCGAGAACGATCTCGAACTCGAATCGACGACACGAATCAAATGCAACCGAAAGTAATCGAAATCACCGAGAATTACGTTAAACTTCATAGGACGCTTTCCGATCTGATGGGAGCGCCGATCTTCAACTATAAATGTTTCGATTTTTATTCCAACCCGGATTCGCATTGGTTTACGAGAATCATTTTAAAAGGAAGTTTATCCCCTTCCGAACTGATCGAAGAAGTCGAGGATCTGAGAAAAAAAGGATTTCACCCGGACATTTTAGATTTTTTGAATACGAGAGATCACGAGGATTCGATCCGTAAACTCGGATACAATTCCTGCAACGAACAGGCGGGAATGTATCTCAAAGGAAATCCGATCCCTTCGAGCCGATTCAAAACTTCAAAAAATTCGAATATTCAAGATGAAGCAACCTCCGAAGCGCTCGAAATCCGAAAAATCAAAACCCCGAGCGAACTCAAGGATTGGTTGAAGATCGTCAACGATTCGTTTGAATCCGACGACCGCGAGAATTTATATCTAAAGCTGATCGATCAAACCGGATTCCGTCTTTATGCTGGTTTTGTAAACGGAAGTATGGCGACAACCGGAATGACCTTTTTCGACGGAGAATCCTACGGTCTGTATTCGATCACAACGGGCTTACAACATAGGGGATTCGGTTACGCGTCAATTCTCGTAGAACATATCTTAGGCGAGATTCGAAAAGAATTTTCGGGTTTTATCATCCTTCACGCGACGGAAATGGGCAAAGGGATTTACGAAAGGTTCGGTTTTGAAAAATCGATTCTTCTCCGCCATTGGAGCCATAGCGGAGTTTAAGGTTCAGATCGCGTAAATTTTCGGCTTCGCTTTGATTTCGCGAAACCGAACTATATTCTTACTTTAAGCGATTTCCGCAAAAGAATACGGCTTCGATCGAACCCGGGAATTCAAAATTTTCAAACGGGGACCAGCCCGATTTACTTTTGATTTCCTCTTTGCGAAACGTCTTCGGTTTTTTCAGATTGAGCACGGTGAAATTCGCGGAATAACCAGGTTCGATTCTTCCGAAACCCTTTCCGTATTTCGGAGGGAGATATTCGTTCACAAAGTCGCCGGGATTTTTCGCGCAGATCTTTGCGACGGTTTTCAATTCCACTCCACCTTTTAAGATCAACCATGTTACAAAAAGTGAATATGTATCGAGTTGTGAAATCCCGCTCGTTCCCTTGTGTTTTTCTTCGATACTATGCGGTGCGTGATCCGTGGCGAGATAATCGATCGAACCTTCTTTGACGCCTTCGAGCATTCTTTCCCGATCTTCTTTGTCGCGCAGAGGTGGATTCATCTGAAACCAATGACGGTTTTCGTCGGTGAGCATGGAACGATCAAAAAACAAATGTGTGGGAGTCACTTCGCAGGTGATCTTGATCCCTTTTTGTTTTGCGGCTTTGATCTTATTCAAACCGTCGCCCGTGGAATAGTGACAGAGTTTTCCCCGAAGATTGTATTTTTCGATCAGATACAATGCGAAATCGGTCGCCATCGTTTCCGCTTCGGCCGGTCTTCTGTCTTCGTGCAGTTTTTCGTCCTGATGTTTTTCCAAAACTTCGGGATCTTCACAATGAAAACTGATATTCTGATTCGCATAATTACGGATCGTATCTTCGAGGGTTTCGTTGTTGTGGAAAAAAAGTTCTCCGATGCTCGGGCCCATAAAAACCTTATAAGGCACGGAATGTTCCAGAGGTTTTGTGTTCGGTCCGATTCCCGCGTATAACGTTATGTGAATCGGGGAACGATCGGCTAACTTGCGTTTTTTTGAATATGAATTCTCGTCCACGGGAGGAATCGGATTGTTCGGCATATCCGCTACGTGAATCACTCCCCCGTTGACCGCGGCATCACTCGCGGAAATAAAATCTTCCTTATAAGTGTGTTTGCCGCTTTCGTCTTCCCTTGCGTGGATATGAATATCGCCGAAACCCGGAAAGATCACGGTTTCATTTGGATCAAACCAGGCTTCGTCCTTCGCGTTTTCTTGGGCGACGTCGAACTCCAAACCTTCCAGAACGGACACGATCAAACCCGTAGAAGTATCCCATTCCACCGTTCCGTCGAACTGCCGTTCGTGTGTGACGATTCTTCCGGAGATTTTTCGAATCATAAAAGACGCAATATCACTTAACGCAGATCACGTTAAACTTCATCGTTCCGGGGTTACTCGTATCGGCTCCGTCCTTAAAGTTAACGGAAAAGTAATTTCCATTCTCCCCATCCGGACTGGAAGACCAAAAGATTCCCGCGCTTCTCAGTTTTTGATCCGCTCTTTTGCTGAACGTTTTCAACTGATCTTTTCCGGGAAGACGTTTCGCCTTTTCATCACAAATCTCTTTTGCTTCGGTCCAAGTTGCGGATCGATGAAACGTATCGTCCCAACCGCGTTTGCCGTAAACCGGAGTTTTTGTGTGATAGTTTTCGCAGATGAAATAACTGAAAATTCCTAAAAGAAGAATACTAACTGCGAGAATGATCCGCGGTACGAGTTTTCCTCCGCCTTCCCGCGGAACTCTGACCTTGGGAGCCGCGCTCTTCTCCATAGCGAGTTCTTGGCTTTTGCGATGGAACTCTTGATTTCTTTGAAAATTCTTTCCTTGTTGCTGGCGTTGTTGGTGAGAATGTCTTCTGTTTCCTTCTCGCTGTTCGTTTCTCTGTTCGTTTCCGCCGCGGTTGGAATCCGAGTTTTCCCGATTCCTTTCGTTGCCTGCGCCTCCGGAACCTTTTTGATTTGAATTATGTTTCTTCCGGGGAGGCCTTCTTTTGTTTGCCATTTGGACCTGTGTTTTTGAATTTAAAAACTTCTCTTTGATTCGTACCAGAGAAATGATAAGTTGTAAATTAAAATTTCGATCCTTCAAGGAACAACGCTTTTACTTTGAAAATTGAGTGAATCTTCCCTGCAAATTTCGAAGATGGTAAACCATGGAACGCATTCGCATTGGATTGATCGGAGCCGGAACCGTCGGCTCGGGCGTCATCGAGATTCTTAAAAAAGAAAGCGCCGCTTATCTCGAAAAGTTCGGATTGGAACCGATCCTTTCCTCGGTCTGCACGAGAACTCCCGAAAAAATCAGAAGGGAACTTCAACACTTTCCAAACTGCAAATTAGAATCCGATTATCAAAAGATCGTTACCGATCCCGAAATCGATATGGTTTTGGAATTGGTCGGAGGTACGGACGTCGCATATTCCATCGTTACGGACGCATTAAAGAACGGGAAAACGGTGATCACCGCGAACAAGGCTCTGCTCTCTCAAAGAGGGGATGAATTATTCGCACTCGCTCACGAAAGAGGATTGGAGATCGGAATGGAAGCCTCCGTCGCGGGAGCGATTCCGGTGATTCGTTCCATCAAGTCCGGACTCGGAAGCGATTCTTTTCTTTCCTTATACGGAATTCTCAACGGAACTACAAACTTTATTCTTTCCAAGATGGAATTGGAACATCTCAATTACTCAGAGGCTCTTCGAATCGCTCAGGACTTGGGTTTTGCGGAGAAGGATCCGACCTTCGACGTCGAAGGAATCGATACCGCTCACAAGATCAGCATTCTGGGAAGTTTGGCTTTCTCCGAAAAAATTCCTTTACAGAGCGTCCAAATCGAAGGTATAACAAAGATTAGCGGATTGGATATCCAATTTGCGAGCGAACTCGGTTATAGAATTAAACTTCTCGGCTTGGTGAGAAAGTTGTCTAATAAGATCGAAGCCAGAGTTCAACCGGTGATGATCCCCGTTAAACATCCGTTTGCAAACATCATGAACGAGATGAATGCGGTATATTATCAAACCGCTTACGCGGGGCCGGGAATGTTTGTCGGAAAGGGCGCGGGATCGTTGCCTACCGCTTCTTCCGTCGTCTCCGATGTTTTATACTACGGAGCGAGAAGAAACAAAGGAATCGCGCCGGAGCGGAATCTGTTTCCGCAAGCGTCGATCTCGGAAGCGAACGGTTCCTTGGTGCGTTATTATCTCAGATTTACCACCGTGGATTTACCCGGAGTTCTTTCTGAGATTTCCAAGGTACTGGGCGATCACGGAATTTCGATCTCCTCCGTGAGACAAAATGAAGCTGAAAAAGAACCCGTTGAAGTTGTTGTAATAACACATCCGGCGACGGAAGAAAATATAAAAAAGTCATTGAAGATCATAGACGGTTTGTCTTTAATCCGACATGCCTCGGTTGCGATCCGGTTAGAGGATAAACTCTGAGAATTCCTTGAATGGAATGGAAGAATTTCACTTTGTCTTTGCATTCGGATGGGAACGAGGAACATCTGGACTTATTCCTGGATCCGGGAGCGGAGGAGAATCTTTCGACTTTTGGAACCTCGGATGCGAATCTGGACGATTTTCTGAAAGGTCGCGTTGTGGAATTTGAAAAAAAACGTTCTCATAGAAGGATATACCTGGATTTTGAAGGTGCGATTCCGGGAAAAGGTACGATCCAAATTGTTTTAAAAGGTCGGTATGATGCCGAGCATTTCCAAGAAGACGAGAAGATCCGGCTGAAATATAAAGAAGGGAAAATTTTCCCGGCGATATAAAAGGAATTTTCATGGCGAGAGTAGAATTCGATTCATTATACATCGAGACGACAAAAACAAGTCTCCCTAACAAGGAAGTTCAACTCGTTGTTTTCAACGGGAAGGTGACTAACTCCAACTCATTCGAGATTTCACGCAAAATTCATTTCATCTTCGAAGAAGAAGTCTACAACATCATCTTGGATCTTTCCGCGCTCGAGTACATCAACAGCGTGGGAGTTGCGACGATTCTTACCCTGATCAAAACCGTGGATCAACATTCCGGTAAGATCGTGATCGGTGGTTTGAATCACTTTTTGGAAAACGTAATCCGTCTGATGGAACTTCCGAAAAAAGTGGAGATCTATCATTCCGTCGACGAAGCAAAGAAAGCGTTCGCGTAGTAATTGCGCAGTCGCGTAAAACCGCTTTCTTAAAACTTTTCCACGACGGAATATTTCGATTTGGCCTGATCGTAGATTCGTTCTTCCAAAAGATCCAAAAGAATTTTTAGCCCCCAGCCTCGATACGCGGAAACCAAAACCGTATCCGTATGAACGTCGATTCCCAAATCCTCTTTTAGATCCGCGATCGCTTCCAAACCGGGTCCGTGATTGATCGAAGGACGAGAGGATTTTTTATAGCCGTCGGCACCGTCGTTTTCTTTCGCCCAGGTTTTGAACTTTTCAAGATTGTCGATCTTGTTGAAAACTTGAATCATCGGTATATGAGAAAGTTCTAATTCTTCCAAAATCTTTTCGACCGCTTCCATCTGAAGTTTGTAATCCGGATTGGAAACGTCCACGACGTGTACCAAAAGATCCGAATCGCCTAACTCTTCTAAGGTGGCCTTGAACGCGTTGGAAAGTTCGGGAGGAAGATCGTGAATAAACCCCACCGTATCGGAAATGATAATTTCTCTTTCTTCGGGAAAGCGAATTCTTCGAGTAGTCGGATCGAGGGTCGCGAACAATTTGTTTTCGGATAAGACTTCGCTGTTGGTCAAAGCGTTTAAGAGAGTTGATTTTCCGGCATTCGTATAACCTACGATACCGACAACCGGAAGTTCGTTTTTCTTTCTTTGTCTTCGATTGATCTCTCTTCGTTTTTTAAGAGATTTGAGCTCGGCTTCGAGTCTGGAAATTCTTTCCTCCACTCTTCGTTTTCCGATTTCGAGTTTTGTTTCCCCCGGCCCTCTTCCTCCGATTCCCCCGGTCAATCTCGACATGTTATCGTCCAACTCCGTTAGACGTCCTTTGAGATATTTCAACTGAGCCAGCTCGACCTGTAGTTTACCGTCTCGGCTCGTTGCGTTTCTTGCAAAGATATCGAGAATGAGTTGGGTTCGATCGATCACCTTGATATCGGCGATGTCCGAAATTTTCTTCGCTTGAGAAGGAGTGAGTTCCAAATCGAACACGAGAAGTTCGACGTGTTTTTGAATCGCCTTGAGAATGATCTCTTCCAGTTTTCCTTTTCCCAAAACGGTGGAAGGATCAAGACGATTCTTTCTCTGTATAAACGTATCGACCACGTGGACCTCGGCGGTTCTGCAGAGTTCCTTCAATTCTTCCATGGAAAGAGAAGGATGTCGTCCTACGTTTCTTTCCGGATAAACCCCGACCAAAAAAGCGCGGTTTTCCTTTTGAGCGTCTTTTAAATTTCTTCTAGAACGGGAAAGTCTGGATTCGATATCCAGGATCTCGTCCAAAATTCCTTCGGTAAGCTGACCCGGATATTGTTTGGGGAGAACGGTCCAGAGTTCTTCTTCGGATTCGGGATTTACGTGCGCGGAAAAATATCCGTTCGGATTTCCGGAAGAATCCATGATGACGGCGGTTATATAATCCAGACGAAGCAAGGCCAAGTCGGTGAGGTCTTCCTGGTTGAGAGATTCTCCCTTTAAATGGGTGTGAACGAGTCTAAGGCCGCGGAGCCTCGCTTCGGATGTACGAAGTCGGTCCAAAAAGGGAATTTCGATGGAGTTGTCGGTTCCGACTAACACGTGAGTAACGTAACCCGATCGATCGATTAGGATTCCGATTTGTTTGCTGATTTCTAAGGATAATTCGCAGAGTGTGCGTGAAATTTCTTGACTAATGATTACATCTTCCCGGATTCTTTTTTCGGAAATTTTTTTCAGTCTTTGGATTTGGTTGGATTTGAGACCGTTGAGGTTACCGCTGAGCTTACTAATAAAGAATATTCTCCCTTTGCTAAAACGTAGCAGGTTTCCCGGTTTCCGTCAAGCATTCCGGTTCTCTGAAATCATGCTTGTCATGGAAAAAAACAGGAAAAATCTGAAAAATCGGTCGAACTTATGAATAGCATCCTTGCGAAAAATTTTACCCATCAAAGGTACCCAATGTCCTCCTATTTCAAAATAAGAAATTTATTTCCTTACGTTATTTTTCTTTGTTCCTTTGTTTGGGTCGGTTTGGACGCGGAGTCGGTCCGGTTCGATTCGAGGGATCAAAACGTTTTTACAAAGGTGGATGCGCCCGACGATTCTTCCGAAAATCCGAACTCGGGAGAATCCTCCACGAATGGAAATTCTTCCGGCGGTTGGAACGTAGACGATCCAAGAAATCTAACCGAGGAATCGGACGGGGTTTCCTCTTACGAAAGAAAAAAACGCAAGGACTTAACTCCGAAAGAAAGACAAGAGATCGACTACGATCTTTCGCTCAAAAAGGGGATTCTTACCGTGTTCCGAGCGGAAGCCGAAAAACGTTATAAAATTTTGGATCGGATCGCTCTTACACATTCGATTCCTAGAGTGAGAGCCGCCGCGGTTCTGGCCATAGGGAGAATGGGTCGTGGCGGAGTCAAAACGCTTCATCACGTGATAGAACGAGACGGAGAAGCCGTAAGACAGGCCGCCTACAAGGCGTTAGCCGATATTGGCTCGCCCGCTTCTCTCGATTATTTTTTCAGAGGAATCAAATCCAACGATCCGGATATTCAATTTTCCTCATGGAGAGGAATGGGTAAAACCAAGGATCCTTCCGCAAGAGACGCTCTCATTCGTCAGGGAATCCGTTCTTCCAGAACCGAAATCGTAAAAGCGTCTTTGCTCGGTCTCGCCGCGTTCCAAGTAAACGACGATCTGAAGTTGTTCAAAACGTATTTGGATTCGGACGATCCCGAACTTCAAAAAACCGCGATCGAGGCTTTGGGAATCCATAAAACCCGCGCGTCTTTGAGAATTCTCGAACAAACCCTGGAAACAAAACCGGAACTCGTAAAAAACATCATCGAAGCGATCGGTCAAAACACGAGTCTTTACGGAACGTATTCGTTTATTCGAATATTAGAAAATTCGGCATCGGACGAGTTGACTCAAAGGGTTTTAGCGCAACTCAACCTAAGAAAGGCGTTTTATCAATTCGGAACCGTAAACGTGGAAGGCGGTTCTTCTCAGGAGAATCCGTATCCGACCTCGCGCAAGCTACGCGCTCTTACCGCCGGAGAAGTCGGTAAAATTCTCAAGAAAAGCGATCGTAGATTCATTCAAAGAGTCGGCGAGAAGTTCGTGGAAGATCATTACTACTTGCTTCTTTTGGAATCCAAAAATCCGGAAAGTTATTACGAAACCTTTCAGTCCTGGGTGTTCGGACCGTATCTGAAGATCAGAACGATCATCGCTCCTCCGAAAGAAAAGAAAGGAAAACGATACAAAAGAAAACAGAACAAGTTCACCCCGGCTTCCGATATGGAAGAGACCGATCCCGCTTCTCCGTCTAACGAGAATAATGCGGAACCGGGTTCCGAAAACGGCCCGCCTCTGGAAAACTAAAGGATCGTTGAAACGCCGTTATACGATCGATTCGAAACGGATTTTCTTTTTTAAGGAAGTGGGGAGAAAAACTACGGTTCCCTGCTTCAAAGGAACCTTAGGAACCATCCAGCCGATTCCCGCAAACCAAGGAAGAATGGAAGACGAGAAAAACATCACACCCGGAAAATCGAATCCGGTGGTGGCGATGATCTTGTTTCCTTGATATCCGTCCTTGTGTATCTTACGAATCATCCAAAGACCCGAAGTCTGAGTTTCCATGGTGATATCGGTCACGATGGTATGAAAACGATTCTTATCCTTGCTGTAAATTTCCCAACCTTGGGCCGCGTCGATCGCGCGTACGGTTTCGAAACCCTTTTGTTCGAACCAAACCTTTAAGTTGTTCGCGTAGCGGTCGTTGTCGTCCACGATCAGAACGCTTTTTTTCATGGTAATACTCCGTTGTTGGCGGCAAATTGATTGTCCGAAAGTTTTCGGTAGATTCCGTTTTGCTCATATAGAGAATTGTGATTCCCCTCTTCCACGATCTTGCCGTTGTCCATCACGATGATTCTCGGAATATCCTTGATGGTGGAAAGTCTATGAGCAATTACGAATGTAGTTCTGTTTGCGTACAATCTGCGAAGCGCGTCGCTGACCAATCGTTCCGATTCCACGTCGAGAGCGGAAGTCGCTTCGTCCAAGATCATGATTTCGGGATCTCGCAACAAGGCTCTTGCGATCACAAGTCTTTGTCTTTGACCGCCGGAAAGATTGAGTCCTCGAACCCCGAGAATACTATCGTATCCGTTATCCATCTTTTTGATAAAGTCGTGTGCGTGTGCGAGTCTCGCCGCGCGGATCACGTCCTTGCGGGTCGCGCCGGGTTTTCCGTAGGCGATATTGTCCGCGACCGTTCCGTGAAAAAGAAAAATGTCCTGAGTTACGATCCCGATTTTCTTACGAAGATCGCCGAGGCTGATGTCCCGAACGTCCACTCCGTCGAATTCGATCGAACCGGAAGACGGATCAAAGAATCTGGGAATTAAGTCCATCAACGTGGACTTTCCACAACCGCTTGCGCCGATGAGAGCGATCGTCTCTCCCTTTTTCACTTTGAGATTGATGTCTTTCAAAACGGCCGCGCTCGTTCCCGGATAAGAGAAGAATAAATTCTTAAATTCTATACTTTGAGAAAGTGGAGAAGCTACTACCTTACTTTCTTCGCTATGATCTTCCGTTTCCAAGTCTACGATTTCGAAAATTCTTTTTCCGGAGGCGATCGACTGCGTGATCTTTCCCACCATCTGAGAAAGTTGAGTCAAAGGCCGGAGCAAAAAGAGAAGAGTCAAAAGAAAGGCCATAAACTCGCCTTGTGTGAATCTTCCGTTGTAAATCAAACTCGCGCCTGCGGCGAAAAATCCGAGAACCACGATCGAAGAAGTCAACTCTACGAGAGAAGGAGCGATCTGAAGATAAAACTGTCCTTTGAAGTTCCGGCGATAAACGTTGTGATTGATCTTACCGAATTTTTCCTGTTCGTATTTTTCCGAATTGAACACGCGAATCACCTTAATTCCGGAAATCATTTCCTGAATGTTCGCGTTGAGATCGGCCATCTTTTCCTGGGATCTCATCGTGGACTTGGTGATTTTTCTAGTGAATAAGGTTACGGGAAGAATGATGACAGGTACGGTAAGACAGGCGATGAGCAACAACTCGGTATTCAAATATAATAATACCATTAAGTGTGTTACCACGTAAAAAAAGTTGATCGTAGCGTCCCGAAAGTTGCTCGAAATCACGGCCGCAATGACTTCCACGTCGTTGATGATTCTACTCATCATCAAACCGGTTTTTTCCTTAAAGAAATAAGTCAAAGGTAGGAGCTGATTTTTCTCGAAAAGTTCCTGTCGAATATCGCGTACCGCCTTATAACCGGCCGTCGCGATACAATAAACGGATAATAAATACGTAATGAGTTTGAGAAGATACAAAGGCATCACGATGATACAAATTCCCCAAACGACTTCCTTCGGTTCGAGACCCTTGGTTCTTCCGTTGACCCATTCTTTCGCGTCGATCAAAACGAGTTTGGTTCTTTCGAGTCCGTCCAAGGATTCTTCCCCGAACACTTTTTGTTTGAGTAAAATTCTCTGCTCGGGCAACGTCATCTGAAGTTGAAAGCGGGATTGTTTGTCGTTGCCAAGTGAATCGAAAAGAGGAATGAGAGCGGTGAGAGAAATCGCGTTTAAGATCGCAGTCAATAATGCGAATACGATTCCGAGCGAGAATCGGTACTTATAATGTACAGAATAGGCGAGAAGCCTGAAAAAAAACTTCATAGCTCCTGAACGATAGAGGAAAAGTTTCTGACCAGATCCAGTCCGGCGCTGGTCATGATGGACTCAGGATGGAATTGAACTCCGTAGAGATGTTTTTTTGTTTTATGACGAACTCCCATGATCACGCCGTCATGCGTTTTGGAAGCGACTTCCAATTCCTTCGGCATACTTTCCGGTTGAATCACCAAAGAATGATAACGAGTAGCGACGAAAGGAGAAGGAATTCCTTTATAAATATCCTTTCCGTCGTGTTCGATGAGCGAAACCTTTCCGTGCATGATCGAAGGCGCTGAAACGATCTTGCCTCCGTGAACGAGACCGATCGCCTGATGTCCCAGACAAACTCCGAAGATCGGAAGTTTACCGCCGAGTTCGCGGATCACATCCAAACAAACTTTGGAATCTTCGGGACGTCCCGGACCCGGAGAAAGAATGATACCTTTCGGAGCGATCTCGTTGATTTCGTTTAACGTGATTCTATCGTTGCGATAAACTTCCACGTTGTTTCCAATCTGACAGAAATACTGATAAAGATTGTATGTGAAGGAATCGTAATTATCGATCAGGAGAAGCATTATTTCCATTCCCCTTTGAGTCCGTTTCTGGCGAACTCAACCGCTTTTAAAAGCGCGGCCATTTTGTTCTTTGTTTCCTCGAGTTCGGATTCCGCAACGGAATCGTAAACGACACCGCCGCCCGCTTGTAAGAATGCCGTATCCCCGTAAAACACGATCGTACGAATGATGATCGCGAGATCGCTTTCTCCCGAAAAGGAAATATAACCCAACGCGCCCGAATAGATCGCGCGTCTTGTGGTTTCGAGTTCGTCTATGATTTCCATCGCGCGGATTTTAGGAGCACCCGAAACGGTTCCCGCGGGAAGAGTCGCACGAATCAAATCGTAAACGGTTTTTTCCTCGTCGAGTTCGCCGGAACACTGACTTACGATGTGCATAACGTGAGAATATTTTTCGATCACTTTAAAGTCGTTTACTCGAACGCTTCCCGGTTTACAAACTCGTCCGAGATCGTTGCGACCCAAATCGACAAGCATGATATGTTCAGCGATTTCTTTCGGATCCGCCAGAAGATTCTCTTCCAGATATTGATCTTCGCTCGCGTTTTTACCGCGGGGACGGGTTCCCGCGATCGGACGAAGATAGGTCTGATTGCCCGCGTATTTCACCATGATCTCCGGAGAACTTCCGACAATGGTGATCTCTCCGAGACGGAGGTAATACATATAAGGACTTGGATTTACGGTTCTTAAACCGCGATAGATCTGAAACGGGGAAACTTCCGGCTTAAACCGTAGCTTGCGGGAAGGAACCACCTGGAAAATGTCTCCGGCCTGGATGTATTCCTTGGCCTTTTCCACATTTTTCTTATATTCTTCATCCGGAATATTCGGATTTAATTGTAAAACACCGTCTACGGATTTCGGATTTCGGATTTCCTCCGGAATGATACCGTTGCGAATTTCGTTTTCGATCGAATTGATTTTAGCGGTTACTTTATCGTAACATTCTCGAAGGGAAGAATGTTCGCCGATTCTCGCGTTGACTACAACTCTTAAAACGTGATCGATATGATCGACCACGAGAAGTTCATCATAAACGGCGAAGTAACAATCGGGAGCATTCTCGTCTTCCGGTTTCGTATCGGGAATATTTTCGTAATAACGAACCGCGGAGAAGGATAAGAATCCCACCGCGCCACCCGCAAATGGAGGGAGTCTGTAGTCCTGAACGTAGACGTCGTCTCCAAGAAGACTTTCCAGAAGAACCAAAGGATCGTAAGTGATGATTTCGGTCGCGGGTTCGTTTCCGACGGTGATGTAAAAAAGACCATTCTTCCCTTGCAAAATGCGGGAAGGAGTTTTACCAAGAAAAGAATTTCGTCCAAGTTTCTCTCCGCCTTCCACCGATTCCAAAAGAAACGAATCGTTTGCGGCTTCGCATCCCCATTTTGCAAACAGGGATACCGGTGTCTCCATATCCAGAAAGATCTGTTTGAAGACGGGAATCACGTTTCCGCGCTCGGAGAGCGCGGAGAATTCCTCGAATGTAAGCGAGAATTCTTTCAGAAATTAGGTCCTTCGATTCCCTTTCCATCCGCGAGGAAACGGGAAACGATCATTCTTTGAATTTGAGAAGTGCCTTCGTAGATTTGGAAAATCTTAGCGTCTCTCATTAATTTTTCAACCGGATATTCGGTGTTGAATCCGTATCCGCCGAGAACTTGAACCGCATCGGTACAAACTCTCATAGCCATATCCGCGCAGAACATCTTTGCGATCGAAGCTTGATACGTGTTTCTGAATCCGTTGTCGATCATCCAAGCCGCTTGATAACAAAGAAGTCTTCCCGCTTCGATATCGCGAGCCATCTCCGCGATCATAAAGGAAATTCCTTGGTTATCCATAATCGGACGACCGAACGTATTGCGTGTGTTCGCGTAGTTGATGGAATGTTCCATCGCGGCTCTTGCAACACCGACCGCACCGATCGCAACACCCGGACGAGTATGATCGAAGGCCCCCATCGCAACCTTAAATCCTTCTCCCTCGCGTCCGACCATTTGCCACGCGGGAACTTTCACGTCTTCGAATGTGATTCCGCGAGTGTCAGAACATTTCTGTCCCATGTTGATTTCTTTTTTTCCCATAATGATCCCGGGAGATTTCGCATCCACGATGAACCCGGTGATTCCTTTATGGCCCGCGGAAGGATCGGTTTTTGTAAGAACGAAAAACCAATCCGCATATCCCGCGTTTGTGATCCACATTTTGGATCCGTTGATGATGTATTCGTCTCCGACTTTTTTAGCGGAGGTGCGAATCGCCGCAACGTCCGAACCCGCGCCCGGTTCGGTTACCGCATACGCCGCGAGTTTAAATTCTTCGGTCATCGGTTGTACGAATTCTTTTTTGATCTTATCGCTCGCTCCGAGAAGAACGGGAGCTAACGCAAGATTGTTCGCGAGAATGGCGGTCGCCATTGCGGAACAACCCCAGAAGAGTTCTTCACCGATGATTACGTCGTCCAATTCTGCCATTCCGGAACCGTTAAACTTAGGTTCAATATGGATGTTCATCAGACCGATTTCCCAGGCCTTCTTGAGGACTTCCATGGGATATTCTCCCGTATGATCGTGATGTTCCGCGCGAGGACGCATCTCTTCTTTCGCAAATTTTCTCGCGAGATCGCGTAATTCTTTCTGTTCGCTGGAAAGGGCAAATTCCATTTTAATAGCACACCTTGTCGAAATTGAACTCTTCCGATGGTTCCGGGCATCCCGCCTGGATCGCCGATAGCCGGATTTTTATTTCCGGTACGGCCTCGAAATCGGTATTGGAACCTGGATTTAGAAGCTCTTGTATGCAGGATTCGAAGAGAATCCTTTACCGTCAAGAAGGTACGAAATTCAAAACCTACGCGGATGCTTGAAAGAGGGACTCAATCGGATTCTAATACATTCTTTCCTTCAAAGAACTGTCTCCTTTTTCCAACAGATTTCTTTTGAAAACTCTAACACTTCCCGAGCTCGGAATCCAATCGTTTTTAAGTCGAACGCGGCTTTCGATTCTTAAAATAGAACGGCAAATATAGAAGAAAGAAAAAACCGACTCCGATCAACTGCATGTGAATCAAATAGTATGGCCATTCTCCCAGATAATCCAACGCGGAACCGGCGCTCGGTTTGGACATCATGTAGCCGTAGTTTCCGTCCAAAGCGTAATCGACGACAAACGCGGTTACAAAAAATATCTGGGAATATAAGAATGCGCGCAGAACGGCCCAAGGACGAGGTTCCAATTTTAATCCGAAAACGATGTAAAGAGAAGCGATCACAAGACCCGAATGAGCGATAAAGAATATAAAGAAATAAATATGCGGAAACGTATTCTGAAGATCCGGTGTGATCACTCCGTTGATCGAACCGCTCAACACCCAAAAGTAGGAAAGTTCGGCAAAGGTTCGGTTATGAGTTAAAAGAGCGATCGAAGTTACGATCATCGCCCAATTGCAGAATTCCATCGGAAGGTCGTAGCGAATTTCCCAATGACCGGAATCAACTCGATACATCACGTAGACGATATAATTCAAAATGAGAATCCAAGCGATCCCAAAGCCGATTCGTTTGGAAAGAATTCCCTGCCGATCCTTTCGCGCCGTCCAAAGCAAAAGGAAAATCGTAGAAACGGTAAGAAACAAAATGAAGTAGTGAAGCCCTGAGCCGATTTGAAATCTTTGTTCCATGTTTTTAAAATCGGATATTCGATCTCCTCTAAGAATGTTTTGTTCCGTTTTAGAAATGTAGGAACTACTACTTTTTCGAACCCGTCACGTGTTTCACCGACAAACTAATGTGGGAACTCCTTCATCCTTTTGAACGAATCGCCTTTTCTTTAAATTTAAAAACCCAACTCGCAGGAATAAAAAAGAAAAGAATCAAGAATACAAAGCCGGCCAAACTCAACCAAACGTTTACAAAGGTCAAGGCGGTTACGACCGCATAAAAGATAGGACCTTTGATGTAATGACCGCTGATCGCCTTGATTTCATCCAGATTCGCGTTCGGATCACGAAGTTTCGGATTCCCTACTCCGTATCTCCAAACCAAATTGAATGGAATTCCCCCAAGAGTAATCCAAGCCCCGTAGATAAAAGAAGCAAGGGTCGCATTCTCGCCCCCTTGCGCCGAGTATTCTCCCAAAAGAGCGGAACAAAAAGGAATAAAGGAGATATTGAGCATCAGGAAACTGTTGAGCATGATCAACGTATGATCCGTTTTCTTAACGTATTTAAAGATCGTATGATGATTGGTCCAAACCACGGAAATGATCAAAAAGCTGATTACGAAACTCAGATAATTCGGCCATTTCGCGAGCAAAGCCTGAAAAAGACTTCCCGAACCGAGATCATGAAGATGCGGAATTTTGATCTCCAACGCCATCAGAGTCAAAGCGATCGCAAAAACCGCATCGCTATAAACAACCATTCTTTCCGCGTCATAGATCGTGCCTTCCTCCGTTTTAGGAGAAGAATCTTCGATCACTTGCGTCTTTTTCTTTACGACACTCTTCTTTGCTTTTGCCATAAACTCACCTATATATTTCGCACAAAGAACCGAACGAATCGTCTTGGGACTACTTCTTTTTAAAAAATCCGATTTCAAAAATCAAAGTATTCTAATATGCGTTCCAAGAATAAACGAAGAATCTCTAATAAAAAAAGCCCGGGGACACCGGGCCTTTTCAAGCACAACGGAAAAAAAGAATTCTCCGTTGACGTTGTGTTTTATCAAGCTTCCGGGTTTTCCAGAACGAGAGCGATCCCTTGACCGCCTCCGATACAAAGAGAAGCGACACCGTATTTCGCCTTTCTTCTTCTCAACTCGTAAGCCAATGTGATCGTAACTCTTGCTCCGGAAGCTCCCAGCGGATGTCCGATCGCAACGGCACCGCCGTTTACGTTCGTAATCGACGGATCGAGACCGAGTTCTTTTTGAACCGCAAGATACTGAGCCGCAAACGCTTCGTTCACTTCCACAAGACTCATATCGGAAAGTCTCAAACCCGCTTTTTTCAAGGCCGCAGGAATCGCAATCGCAGGACCGATTCCCATCTTAGCAGGATCACAACCCGCGTGACCGTAACCCCGAATGATCGCCAACGGTTTTTTACCGATCTTATTTGCATAAGAAGCGGAAGCGATGATCGCCGCCGCCGCGCCGTCGTTTAAACCCGAAGCGTTACCGGCGGTCACTGTTCCACCGTCGCGGAAAACCGCCTTTAGGCCTCCGAGTTTTTCAACGCCGGCCGCGCCTTTGATGAATTCATCCTTATCCAAGGTGATCGGCTTTTTACCGCCGATAGTTACGGGAAGAATCTCTTCTTTCAGACGTCCTTCAATCGTAGCTTTTTCCGCACGAGTTTGAGAAGTCGCCGCCCATTCGTCTTGTTCTTGTCTGGAGATTTTATACTGATCCGCAAGATTCTCCGCCGTTTGGCCCATGATTAAACCGACATACTGATCGGTAAGACCTTGTTCGAGAGTGTCTTCGAATTCCGCGGAACCGTAACGAACACCCCAACGAGCGTTGCGAACCACGTAAGGCGCGTTGCTCATGGATTCAACTCCACCCGCAAGAACCGCGTCCGCGTCTCCGAGATAGATTTTCTTAGCCGCTTGAATGATCGCTTCCATACCGGAACCGCAAAGACGGTTTAACGTCAACGCTGGAACCGCGAGAGGAAGACCGGTTTTTAAACCGATATGACGAGCGAGATAGATCGCTTCTTTTCCGGTCGGAATTACGTTTCCGAAAATGGATTCTCCGATTGCGTCCGGAGAAACTCCCGTTTTTTCCAAAATCGCCTTAGAAGCCAAAACTCCCAAATCCACCGCGCTGAGATCCTTGAGGGTTCCACCAAAATTACCGAACGGGGTTCTAATGCCGTCCAAAATGACCGCGTCTTCCATGATTACTCCTAATAACTCTAATATTCTAAATCTTGAATGCTCTAAATTACGTTTTTATAAAGCCGTTTCAGTCGATCTTATCCGCAACCGGAAAAACCAATTCAAAAGGAACCGAATGAATTCCCGTTTTAAAAACTCCGCCCTTGATCGCGTCCGGGAACACGGCCTCGTCGCTCCAGATCTCTTGGATTTTTGCGATTTTTCCCTTACCTTTTCCGATAAACTGAGTTTGCAGATAACCGTAAGGCGCTTTTTGCAAAAGTGTGTAAGGAAGAATTTTTGTGGAAACCGGAAATGAAAAACCTTTGGTCGCGATTACCACGCGGAAGAATTCTTTTCCGTTTCTATACGCGGATATCTTGGTAAGATTTCCTTCCTTCATCCAAGTGAAGTCAGCTCTTTCCTTTGGAATCGCCCAGTTTAGAATTCCCTCTTCCACCGATTTCTGACTGGAAACGAAAATTCTCGTGATTCTTTTGTAGCTCTCGCCCTTGTATTCAAAGTTTCCGGGAATATAAAGAAGTTCGTAATAAGGTCCGACGTCGCTTGTCTCGTAGTTGACGAGCATGATCGATCCAAGCCCGCCTCTGTATTGTTTGGAATCTTCGTCGGAGAAAAAGCACATCTCTCGGTTGTAATCTTTTTTGGCCCAGAGCGGGAATAGAAAACCTTCTCCCTTTAAGTTCCAAGGAGCCGGAAAGTGTTTTGCGGAAGTTTCGGATTTCTTTGAAAGTCCTACCGATTTTCCGGATTTTGCTTTTCCGTTTTTGGAAACCGGAGCCGCCTTCTTCGAGGATTTGGAAGTAGGAGATCCTACAGATTTCTTTTTTACAGCCTTCTTTGCTACCACCGATGCCACCTAAAAATAGAAAAAAGCCGTCGAAATCGGGCGATTCTACTCGTTTTGTTTTCTTTCTTCCAAGTCCTCAAAAAAACCCATTTTTGGAAAGTAGGAATTCTTTTCCTTTTTCTCTTTACTTAATTAACGATGTTCGTTTATTTTGACTATAATGAACATTGTTCACTGAAGAGAAAAAACAAGGAGGCCCGACATGGTCCCCATTTTAATTTTATTTTTTGCACACTGGTTCGGTTCGGTTTTCGCCCAAACCTTCTTTTTACACAGATACGCGGCACACGCGATGTTTTCGATGAATCGCAGATGGGAAAAATTCTTCCATCTGTTAACGATGATTCTCCAAGGTCCTTCTTATCTGAACCCGTATGGGTATGCGGTTCTGCATAGAATGCACCATTCTTACAGCGATACGGAAGAGGATCCGCATTCTCCCCATTTTTCAAAGAATGCGTTCGATATGATGATCAAAACCAAACATATCTACGACGATTTCGCATATGACCGAATTCCCGCAAAATCGGAATTTACGAGAGATTTCATTCCTCGCTGGAAATCCATCGATATGCTCGGTCAGAATTGGTGGTTCCGAATCGGTTTCGGTTCTCTGTATGCGTTTTATTACATTGCATTCGTCCCCGACGGACAATGGGCTTGGTATCTTCTATTGCCGATTCATTGGCTGATGGGACCGATTCACGGGGCGATCGTCAACTGGGGCGGACATAAATACGGTTATAGAAATCACTTTAAGACCCAAGACGAGTCTAAGAATATGTTACCGATCGACTTTTTGACTATGGGAGAATTGTATCAGAACAATCACCACGGTCATCCGACCTCTCCAAACTTCGCATATAAATGGTGGGAAGTGGATTTTTGCTTTCAGATCATGAAGGGGTTGCATAAAGTTGGGATCATAAACATAAATCGAGACGTTTGGACGACACGAGGAAGAGTCCCGGTTTCCAAAGCGGCTTAATCCAAAGTTAAGAATCCAAAGATGACAACTGCAGTTCGACACAAAAGAAGATCCAGAAACAGCCTCAACCGTGAAAACATCGTTCAGGTTGCGATGGAGATCCTACAAGAAGAAGGAATCGAAGGTCTTTCGATGAGAAAGATCGCCGAAAAGTTGGACTGCAGTGTAGCGAGCCCCTATTCTCACTTTAAAAGTCAGGAAGAAATCATTCAGGTTCTCATCGCAAAGGGTGAAACCGAACTTACGCAACTTCTTAGAAACGCGCAGAGAAACGGAAAGAATTCCTTTGAAAAACTCGCGGGAATCGCAAGAGCGTACTGGGATTTTTCTCTGAACAACAAGGAACTTCACAAAGTGATGTTCAACACGGTTCACGGTCATATGCACCGCAAGGCGTTCCCAAGTCTTCCCACAAGCTACAGAGTATTTTTAGAAACGATCCGAAACGGATGCGCGAGCAAAGAATTCAAACTTCCCAAAGCGGAATATCCCGCGATCGCAAGAATGATGTGGGGTTGGATGTACGGTTTGATGGTTTTGGATCTTACGAATATGCTCAAACGTCGCAGAGGCGGTAAAGACGATCCGTTGGACGAAGGCTTTTTGTATTTCCGAAGAATTCTTCTCGGCGAATAATCTCACCGTAGACTCATCCAGTATCGAGGACCGCGCGCGAAAAACCTCGCGACTTCCCGCGGCTCCGGTCATCAGTTTAGAATTTCTTAATATTTAGCGAGAGAAGAATCGACTTCGTCCGAATAAAGAAGAATTCCACCTTCCACGTTATGCACCTTTGAAAAGCCGGATTGTTTCAGAATTCCGCAGGCCATTCCGGAACGTCCGCCGGAACGACAATATACGATCACGTCCTTACCCGATTCTTTCCAAGGATTGATTTCGGAAACTCTGTTCGGAAGATCTCCTACCGGAATCAAAAGATCGGTTCCTTCGATGGTGCTGATTTCCACTTCGTTCGGATTTCTGACGTCGAGTAAAAAGAATGAATCCTGTCCCGCTTTTCTTTGATCCAATCTTGTTTTTAGTTCTTTCGGTGTCATACGACGGCGTTCCCCAGTTTAAGTTAGAATGTAAGATTCGTAAAATTTATCGGAATTCCGACCAAATCCGTAGATTAGACGGGTCCGGAAAGTTCTTCGAGTTCCAATTGAAGCGATTCCCAGTCCGAAGTCAAACGAGTGATTTCGTTTTTTGCCTCGTTTAGATTGTCCAGTTCCAATTGATAACTTCGATTCTTAAAAAAGCCCGGATCGGCCAACACTTCTTCCAGATTCTTTTTGGACTTTTCCAAAAGTTCTATCTTGGCTTCGATCTGTTCCAGAT
Organism: Leptospira barantonii; assembly: GCF_002811925.1. NCBI lineage: Bacteria > Pseudomonadati > Spirochaetota > Leptospiria > Leptospirales > Leptospiraceae > Leptospira > Leptospira barantonii. The sequence goes on along the minus strand of NZ_NPDS01000001.1, from coordinate 183,200 downwards.
CTTTTTGAATTTTTTTGATTCGATTCTTATCCGCGTTCTTTTTGGATCTTGTCTGAGTCGAATCCTCTTTTTTCTGTGAAGAATTTCCGTTCTGCGGCTTAGAAGATTCCGTTTCATCCAGATTGTATTTGAGATAATCCGAAAACGTACAGTTATAATCGCGGATTTGTCCGTTGTCCACCGAGATCGTTCGATTGCAAAGATCCTTTAAGAATTCGGGATCGTGAGAAATGATCAAAAGAGAACCTTCATATGCCATAAGGGCTCTTCTGAGATTGTCGCGAACGACCAAATCCAAGTGGTTCGTCGGCTCGTCTAAAAAAATCGAATTAGCCGGAAGACGAACGAGCAAAGCAAGGCGAAGTCTACTTTGTTCTCCCCCGGAAAGCAAACTTGTTTGCTTGTAAACGGAATCGTCCGAAAACGAAAAATAACCGAGAAGACTTCGAGCCTGTTGTTCCGTTAGATCGGGATAAGCGCTCATCACGGTTTGCAAAAGATTCTTGGAAGAATCCAATTCCTCGTGATGGTTTTGCGAAAAATAACCGATCTTCGTTTTCGGTCCGTAGTATATTTTACCGGAAGTTAATTTATGAATTTCTAATAAACATCTTAGAAAAGTGGACTTTCCCGCGCCGTTCGGACCTACCACGGCGATCTTATCACCCGCAGAAATTTCGAGATTGGCGTTGCTGAAAACGTAAGGAGGTTTGCCGGAATAGGAAAACGAACCTTCTTCGATTCTTGCGGTGATTCTTCCCGAAGAAATAAAATTGAATTTATAATCCGATTTGGAATTCCAAAACGATTCCTGCGGAGCGTCCACCTTATCCCTTTTTTCAAGTTTCTTAAGAGCGGATTGAACCTGTCTCGCTTTGGTCGCTTGCGCGCGAAAACGATCGATCCATTCCATTCTCTTTTTGAGATAAGATTCTTCCTTTTCGAATTGAGCCTGAAGTTTTTCCTGAAGTTCGTTCTTGTGTTCGAAGTATTCTTCAAGAGTTCCTCGAAATTCGATCACTCCCGAAGGAGAAAGTTCCGCGATCGTATCACAGGTGGAATTTAAGAATTCAGGATCGTGTGTTACAAGTACGAAGGATTGTCCGGTCGAATTCAAATAGTCCGCGAGCCAATCCTTGGACGCGTTGTCCAAGTGGTTCGTAGGTTCGTCTAACAGAAGTAAGTTGCCCGGGTTTAAAAGTGTGATCGCAAGACCCAAACGGTGCTGATATCCCGGAGAAAATTCGCGGACTTTCATTTCCATTTGAACATTCGAAAAACCTAATCCTCCTAAAACCTTGCGAGCCTTGGATTCCAACTCGTGGACTCCGTAAGTAAACGCGTATTCTTCCAGAGAACTTTGTTCGTCCAAAAGTTCGGTAAACTCCTTCGAGTCGTGAGGAATGAGATCGAACTTACGATTGATCTCGTTGAGTCTTTCCGAATATTCCTTATAATGTTTATGTTTTGCTAATGCAGTATCGATCACCTTTGCTTCGGGATCGAAATCGGGAATCTGTTGGAATACGGAGATTTCCGTGTTTTTGGATCTTGCTACACTTCCGTTATCGGGGACGAATTTACCTTCCGCGATTCGGAACAATGTGGATTTGCCGGAACCGTTCGGTCCGACAAGACAAACGCGCGCGCCCGGTTTGATATGCCACGAAAAGCCGTCGAACAAAACGGCAGAAGCATATTGATGTTTTATGTCGATGAACTGGAGCAAGGATTGAGGAGTTTAGAAAGCCGCAGGCAGGGCCGGAACCCGTCGAATCTCGACGGACCGGAAAAAAGAATTAAATTATTTCTTACCCTTTGCCGCAAGTTCTTCCAATCGAGCATTCAAATGCAGAATATACTTGCTGGAGTTGCCGTTCATCTTCTCTTTAGAAGTCTGAATCGCAGTGTTGATTTCAGCAACGGTCATTTTATTGATCTTTTTGTTTTTCTTTTCTTGTGTTTCTTCAGACATGGGTTTCCCGCCAAATAATCTTATGCCAGATTTTTAGAATTGGGGCGTTTCGACAACTGATTTTAGGTGAGAACGACGTGATTTCGATCGAACGTGGGAAGAACTCAGTGAAACGCTCTCTACGGGTCGCGTTTCAGGTCGGAACTACGGCAAGAATTTCCACAAAGACCGCCTCGAAAATAACGTAAGGAAAATTTTTGGTCGTTGCTTGATACAAGTTCAATGTGACATAAGTCTGCTGTTCATTCAAGAGCCGTGATCAAAAACTCCTCAGCCGAGAATTCTTCCTGATTCAAACAAATGTAGGAACTGCTACTTTTCGCAAACAAGCGACTCATTCCAAAGACGACGAACCGTAAAACCGACGAATTTCTTGTTTCCTTCTCCTTTTTAAAAATCCAAAACGGATAGAATTCTGCGGAGCAAAACCATGATCGCACGTTTCTTTTCCACTCAAGAATCACTTTCTCCTCTTTTTCTAAGAATCGGTCTCGCGGTTTGTATCTTCCCGCACGGCGCGCAAAAACTTTTGGGATGGTTCGGTGGAGTCGGCTACGAAGCTTCGATGGATTTTCTGACGAACACGGCCGGATTCCCCGCCGCGCTTGCATTCTTAGCAATCGTCTCGGAATTTTTCGGTTCCATCGCCCTGGTCCTGGGACTGTTTACGAGACTTTCCGCATTCGGAATCACGTGCACCTTGGTTGTGGCGGGTTGGACTCACAGAGAAATCGGATTTTTTATGAACTGGTTCGGCAATCAAGGTGGAGAAGGATTTGAATATCATATACTCGCGGTTTCTATGGGAATCGCATTGATAATTTTCGGCGCTGGCTCTTGGTCTATCGATTCTTGGATAGACGAGCGCATTCCTTCTTAATTCAAAATTCAGAATATTCAAAATGACGTAATTATTTGTGTCGGCCGCAGACATCGAAATCGGACATCGAGCCTTGAACCTCAACACGCTTCCAACGGAAAATTCGCACAACCCACCATCGCATTCTATTCTCACCTTCAAAAATAAAAAAGCCGCTTGAAGAAAACTTCAAACGGCTTCTGAAACCGAAGATTAGTTGAGGATTCGATCAATACTTAATCTTATCTACCGCTTCTTCATCCAGGATATAAGATCCTTTCAGGGTTTGAACCACAAGTTTACCTTTCTTTTGGGAAACCACAACCCCTCTCAATTCTCTTCCGTCTTTCATGATGATGTGTTCGATGCTAAGATCGTAGATCTTGCTCAACTCTTCTTCCGTTTTAGCGGTTTTCAAGTTCTGCACATCGGAAAGAAGTTCGCTATCCAGAGTTCCGAGATTCTTCTTCATATCTTTGTATTCAGGAAGAGTCGTATTCAACTTGGAAAGATCGATGGATTCAACTTCACCGTCTTTGTTTACGGTAACGAGCTTCGTAGCTTCCAAGATATAAACCTTTTTAGAAGCGTTCAGAGAAGTTACTTCAACCGCACCTTCCGCCACGAAAACCACGGATTCGCTTTCGGATGCGATCACTTCGAAGGAAGTTCCTCTCACCGCCGCAACCGCTGAAGGAGTTTCTACGTAGAAGTTGCTTCCTTTTTTCTCTTTCTCGACCACATTCAACAATCTACCTGCGGCCAAGTTCATTCGAATCTGAGAACCGTTGTTTTCTCTAAGTTCTTTAAGAATCAATCTACTCTTTTCTTTTACGCGAATCACGCTCGAATCGGTTAATCCGATATCGACCGCACCACCCGCTTTCGTAAGAATGATGTCGGACTCATTCAGAAGATCACCTTGGTGTAACTTCGTTTCCACCTCTCTCATCACGGACGCTTCGCCTTTTACGAAAACTACCGCCGCTTTCAAAGGGGTGCCTTGAACGATTTCGGTTTCCGGTTTCGGAGTTCTAAGGCTAAACCAAGCTCCTCCGATCGTAAGCAATAAAACGGCCGCCGCCGCTAACCAGGCAGTCTTTGGAAAATGAAGAATTTTTGTATCAGTCGGAACACTCATTATTTTGTCCTCCACGGTAAAGCGAGGCTTCTTTCCGATCCAACTAGGATCGAAAGCCGGGAGTTGAGATACAGAGTCCTTTTCTCCAAGGAGTCGCGCGTATCCTTCAAATTCGGGAGTATTTATCTTTTTTTCCATATTCATTCTTCCCGGGTCTGCGATTCAATCCGTCCCGCTTCCTGTTTGTTAAACAAACTAAAGGAGTCAATTTGAGCTTTTTTTTTCATTTCTGAATTTTTTTTATCACCAGCAGTCCGAAATCTTTAAATTTCAAAATATAAGACGGTAGGATGTAATATCCTTATATGTAATTTCCGGGTTGAAACCCAATTTTTTTGCCTTCTTGTGCTAAGGCCTTTTCTGCCCTTTCAATCAATCTCGATACTCCGGATATGCTCATCCCGAGAATCTTAGAAATTTCATCCAATTTTAGATCCTGCTGATATCTTAACAAGAGAGCTTCTTTATATTCCGGAGAAATTGCTTCCAAAAGAGAATCCATAGTGTTTTTCACGTCGGATTGGTCCATTTTTTCCATCACTGACGATTCGGGGCTTGGGGATTTAGACGCAAAATTATTGCCGGTATCTTCACCGACTAACGACACATTTCTTTGATAATAAGATTTTGCGTGGTTAATAATTAAATTCCTGGCGATTCTAAAAAGAATCATTCTGCAGGAAGTCGGATCAGGAATGTCCTTATTCTCATAATATCGAAAAAAGTTTAGGAACGAATCGTGCAGAATGTCTTGCGCGGAATTTTCGTCGTAGAACGATTTTTTTATATAATGAAATAAATCATCTTTGTTGTGGTTATAGAGCTTTTCTAACTCGGAAGTATGTGCCACAGTAATAGAGGATCGCCGATTCCTACTTGTTTTTTCAAGCAAAAAGATAATTTCTTGTAGAAAAGATTAGCCCGAAAATTTCATCTTAATTAACCGGATTTATAATTATATGTCTCGAATAGCCAAAGTTCTTACTTCTTCGGGAGCCTTCATTCTGGCTTTTGCAATCTCCTTACCACTTTCAGCGAGTACGATTATTCTGAAGAATGGAAAAACTCTTCAAGGTAAGATTGTGAATCAATCCCGGACCGAAGTTCAAATCGAGATCAACGGAAAAGTGCAGACGATTTCCAAAACCGAGATCTCAGAAATCAATTTGAAAGATCCGAAAAAAGAAGATAAGAAAGTCGTCACAAAACAAACCGATACTACAAAAACCGAAGAACCTCCTACTCCTTCCACTTGGAAAGAAACGAAATGGACGATCACCGCGAGATCCGCGATTCTTCCGGGATGGGGCCAATGGAAAGTTGGTCAAAAAAAATGGGCGGCGATTAGCCTTGTGTTGTTCGCCGGCGCGGCGTTATACGCAAACAATGCTAGGGAAAAGGCCGCTACGGAAGAGAATACTTACAAAACGAATTCGATTGCAATTACCGCGATCGCATTCAGCGACCCGAATTTAAACCCGGTTACTTCCGACGAAACGGTTCGCGCGACGGCTTTGGTTGCGAGGGTTTTAACGACCGCAACTCTTACAAATCCGTATTTCAGCGCTTACGATCGTGCCACAAGCCAATACAATCAAGCACAATGGCTTTTAGGCGCCGTTTACGGCCTACAATTGATTCATACATTTCTGTTCGCAAGAGATTACGAGAAGATGCAGGCGCTTCTTTCGGATCCGAATCCGGAAGGTTGGAAATTTACGGCGTCCGTCGTAAGAAGTCCGATCAGCGGTCTTACGGAAATCACTCCGACCGCCGCTTATACGGTTAAATTCTAATTTTATTCTTCATTAAATCGTCGTTAAACGAAGTACTCTGATCGATGGGCCCGAGCAAAAACGTCGTCGTGATCGGACTCTTATAAGACTTCGTCTACACCGACTACTGACGCACGCAGATCAAACGGGCAGGGGTTGTACAACTGAAATAATAACTCGATATCGCCGAAGAACTCGTCGAGTTTTGTACTCCGTCGTAACCGTAACCAGTGGTTCCATCCGTATAATTCGAACAAGTATATGTTCCCACAAGAGGATAGAATGTACTATTCATCCCGGTCCAAAAACTCAGGGTTGAAGTATCCGTTGAATGATTGATGCTCGAGTTAAGAGGAAACGAAAAGATCGCGCTTCCCGTTCCGATTCCATTGCTGACTGCCGTTGCAATCAGAGCTCCTTCCGGAGCTTGAGCGCTGTAAGAAAAATAACGAATCCCGGATTTGAGCGGCCAATCCACTTCCGCAGTTCCGGCTTTGGTCGGATTTCTAGATCCTTCAATTCCAAGTAATGCCTTATACTCGGATGCGGTTCCCGGTAAAGCGGAAGGTTTTTCTGCCTGACACTTTGCGTCCGCACCCGAAATTCCCCCCAGACTTGCCGTAAATCCGGCCCCGGTAACTCCCGGCGTGGAAGAATTGCTCGCGAGAAAAATACAACGATCCCGATCCGTAACCGGAAGTTTTAATGCGAACACCTTGGAATCGGAAATTCGAGTCGCGTTCAAGATAACCGAATCGTCCAAACAATCGTTATCGATCGCACTCACGGTCACAGTGATCGTATTGGAACCGGTATACGTAATACTGACTTGATCGACGGTGGAACCCGCGGAAGTATCCGCCCAGGCAAGATTGTATTGTTCCACGGATGCGGCCCTTGTCTTAAGCGTAAGTTTTACGGAGGTAGATTGTCCTTCCGCAATAAAAGCGGGAAATGCGGTCGAATCAAACGGACTGTCATCCACCGGTAAAATGGCAGGGAGAATATTCAGAAATGCTCCGATTCCCCCTTTGGAAAAATCCATTTCGATCTTCTCCGCTTGGCTACAGGAAAAAATGAGAAAAATAAAAATTCCGAAAAATTGAATCCGACCAAAAGAAAACATTGTACTTACGACCTCGTTTGGAGCAGATCCTGAAGATCGCTCCTCTGTTCTATCAACAAGCGTAGGTTCAATCTATCGCAGAAAATTTGAAAAGGAAACTGAATTTTACATCGGCTAACAAAAATTAGCCCAAAATATAACTAGAAAAGATTCAAATTAAACAGAAATTTTTTCTTTCCCTTTCACTTTTGTAATTTCTTTGCGAAAGTTTTCATATGGGTCTTCGTTTGCACCGGACGACGTGCCAGCTTTTAAATTCTTATTCGAAGCCAAAGCCTGATCCGGTTTGGAAGCGAACCAAGAATCTAGATACTTCAAAGTTTTCGTGATTTTCTCGGTTTGAAAATCCTCTTCCTTATTTCTCAGTTTGAACTCAAGATTCTTCTTTTTCTCCGATAAAACCTTATGGATTTCTTTCGCTCTTGCGCGAAAAGATTCATCGTCCGGATAAATTACGATCGAATCCGTTTTATCTCCTGCGGGATCGGCAATGAGTACAAATTTTTCCCGGTCGACGATCTGATGGATCACTTCGGAAGAATAACCCGGCACCTCGTAAAGAATGTCCTTCAATACGGGGGGAAGATTCTTCTCAAAATAATATTGATTCAACGCTTCCGAAAGTTTCGATTTTTGTTCGAGCGCCTTGATTCTTTCCTCTTCTTTGAGTTTTTCCTGAATCTTGGCTTGATCGAGTTTGAGAGCCGCGTCTCGGTTTTTGGATCTGAAAACGGATTGTTCCGACCGGATCTTTTCCTTTGCCGTTTGAAAGAACATGTCTTGAAGCAATTTCGCGATTCCTAAAAAATCCAAAATCGCAAAATACCAAGGAAAATATTCCACGTAACCTTTTCGAAGAGCCTTTCCGTAACTTTTTACAAAATCGGCGTCCTTAAACAAACTTCGAATCGCGTCTTCGTTCAATTCTATCAAATTACGAATGCTCAATACTTTCCAGGCATCCACGTTAGGCGTAACAGCCAAGGATTTAATCACGGATTTCACCGTTTCCACGTCCACTCTCATAAAAGAGTGCATAGTAATCCCCTTCGTTTCCCAAGGAGAATACGCGATATGCAGATCTTCCGTAAAAAGTTTTTTCAACTCGGCGGGATACGTTCTAAATTCTTCATCGGGAATGAACAATACGAGTTTGTCCCAGCGTCCGTTTTGTTTGGAAAGATGATCGCTCATCTCGTGATAACGGGTTCGAATCTGTTCGTGATAGGTAAATCCAAGCGAACTTTCAATCTCTTCGCTCAGGCTTTGAATCAATTCCGCGCCCATCAATTTGCGTTTTATCTTCCGATCCGGATCGGATTGAACGACCTTTTCGATCGCTTCCGATCTTCTTTTTCCGAATTGAGTCGTAGGAGTTGTCGAAGGATCGCTCGTGTGCAATCTTTCTTCGTGGGAAATCGACGTAAACGCGTCGGACAACGCGAATCTGTATTTGGGAAACAGTTTCTTAAAATTGAATTCGTCCACAAGTTCGAATAACGTCTGAAGTTCTTTGACCTTTACGATCAAATATCCGAACTCGGGAATTTCCCGGATTCTCCCTTTTTTGATAAGTCCGTCCGTGATCTCGAAGAGCATGTCCTTCACGTAATCGGTATTCAATGGAATGCTAATATTCGGAGCTTTGAAAAAACCGTCCGGATTAAAAAAGAGTTTTAATTTCTGTACATTCTCCCCTTTAAAATCGGCTTCTAGATCCTCCCATAAAATCTCTTTTCCTAGAGGAGGTCTGCTTTCCAAATACGATAGAATCGAGTTGATGGAAAGATCGATTAAGGAAAGATAAATACGAGTTAGATCTCCAAGCTCCGCATCGGGATAAGCAACGTAACAAGGTTTGAGTTTGAGTTCCGACGTGGCGGGATCCAAATAGAAATAAGCGAACTGAAGAGCGACTCCGTCCTCAAGCAATCGTTTGATATGAAAGACCACTTCCGCAGTCGTAAGCTCCGCAGCTTCGGGAACCCTAGATTCCACTTGAAATAGGTTTTGAGATTTTGCGTTTTTATAACTGGTCTGCGCTACTACAGCTTTGTATACGGAATGCGTGACTCTATCGTTCAGATAATAACTGACAACTTCGTTAATCTTTTTAACCTTTAAAAAGGTTTGCTGCGTTTGGTTTCCGCCACCCAACGCTTGATTTAAGGCCGGCTTACTCATCGCCTCTCCACTGTTAGACTATTGAAATTATTTTCAGATTTTAGGAAGGCTTTTCGTATGGATGATCTTCATTTTTCCATTCGAACCATGAAAGGAAAGCACATTTCCAAGTTTTTTTCATATTTGAATCTCTTGACGCCTCGTATAGTCGACTGGTTCCATGAATCTAACATGAAGCTCTCAAAGAAATATACCTTTCGGTCTAGAAAGGTTTTACTCGTTATATTAGACGGCGTCGGATACTCTCCGAAAGGCCCGGAATTCGGAAATGCGATCGCAGGCGCGAAGCTCCCCTTTTTAAATCAGGTATGGAATCAATCTCCCACTCTTCACATTCAGGCTCACGGAAAAGCAGTCGGTATGCCTTCCGATGAGGACATGGGAAATTCGGAAGTCGGTCATAACGTTCTCGGTTCGGGGAGAATTTTCGATCAGGGAGCCAAGCTGGTTTCCAACTCGATCGCAAGCAAAGATATTTTCCGAGGTCAAGCATGGAAAGAAGTTATAGAAAACGTTAACAAAAATAATTCCACCTTACACCTGTTAGGTCTTTTTTCGGACGGCAACGTTCACGCTCATATCGATCATACAAAAGCGCTGATCCTCCAAGCAATCGAGGAAAAGGTTTCGAAGATTAGACTTCATATTCTTTTGGACGGAAGAGACGTTCCCGAAAAATCCGCATTAGATTATTTGAATCCTTTTGAAACCTGGTTGGATTCGTTGAGAAAAAACGGAACCGACATTCGAATCGCCTCCGGCGGAGGAAGAATGACGATTACGATGGATCGTTACGAAGCCGATTGGTCGATGGTGGAAAGAGGTTGGGCGATCCACGTAAAGGGTGAAGGTAGAAAATTCTCCTCCGCAAAAGAAGCGATCGAAACATTCCGTGCGGAAGATCCGAAAGTGATCGATCAGTATCTTCCTTCTTTTGTGATCGCGGATAACGACAATCCGGTCGGTAAAATTCAGGACAAGGACTCGGTGATATTTACGAACTTCCGCGGAGACAGAGCGATCGAAATCTCTTTGGCATTGACACAAAAGAATTTCGACAAGTTTGATCGAGGCGCGCTTCCCGAGATCACCTATGCGGGAATCATGCAATACGACGGAGATTTGAAACTTCCCGAAAGATTCTTAGTCGCTCCTCCCGCCATCGATCGGACGTTAGGCGAATACATGGCGAACTCCGGAGTCGCTCAATACGCGTTATCCGAAACACAAAAATACGGACACGTCACCTATTTTTGGAACGGTAACAAAAGCGGCTATTTCGATCAAAGTTCGGAAGAATATCGCGAAATTCTTTCCGACGTGATTCCGTTTGATCAAAGCCCGGAAATGAAAGCCCTACTCATCACCGAAGCGCTTGAAAAAGCTTTGAGCGAAAACAAACAGGATTTTTACAGAGTGAACTACGCAAACGGAGACATGGTAGGTCATACCGGAAATTATCCGGCCACGGTTCAAGCTATGGAATTCTTAGACGGATGTGTCGAACGTCTTTGGAAAGCATGCGAAAAACAGAATGTGATTCTGATGATAACCGCCGATCATGGAAACGCGGACGAGATGTATCAATTGGACAAAAAAGGAAACGTGGAAAAGGATTCTCACGGCAAACCGGTTCCTAAAACGAGCCATACACTCAACTCGGTTCCATTCTCCGTTTTAGATCCCGAAAAAAAGATTCAGTTGAATTCCAAAATTTCCAATGCCGGTCTTGCAAACGTCGCGGCTACGATTCTGGACGTGATGGGATACGAAACTCCGGAAGGATATCATTCTTCCCTGATTCTAAATTAATGCGAAGTCGACGGTGGATGTTCGCCGTCGATACTATAATTCGAAAAATTTCACAGTGTGCTTTGAACGCGTGCGTTTACGATAAAACTACGGTAGAGCGCGCAGTTTCGTAAAGGAAATCGCACAGAATACGGCCGAGACGAGAATGAAAATTCCCGAGAACCCGATCGACCAAGGTTGACCGTAAAGATCGGCGAGTTTTCCGGTAATCAAACCGGCAAGCGCGGGAGTCGTCTGAAAGATCAAACTGTAAAAACTCATAACTCTTCCACGAACGTTATCCGGCGTGATCATCTGAAGTGTGGAAGGAATGAGTGCGCTGATCGCTCCGCCCAAAAATCCGACGACCAACAATATTACGGACGATAAAATCGGATTAGATACATTAGAAATTATGAATACCGATAAACCCGAAAAGAAAGCCGCACCCAACATCACAAGCCCTCTGTGAAAACGATCGTGCAACAATCTTACGCCGATTCCTCCCAGAAACAATCCGAGCCCGAGGGTTCCCATATAGAGCCCCCGCTCCCTTTCATTTAAGAATAGTATGTTTTTTGCAAATTGAGGAAGAACGACTTGCATCGGTCCCACCATAAAGATCGCAAACGCCGTGAGAATCAAAAGTTCCACGGATAATTTTTCCGATTTCAAAAAGGTGATTCCGGTCTTTAAACCTTCCCAGATCGTTTCCTTTTCTACGATCACATTCTCCCGAATTCTTACCAAAAGAAGAAACAGATATCCGAACGAATAAAGCGCGGAGATCGAATAAAACAAAATGTCCCAATCCTGTTTTTGTTTGATCAATCCTACGAGCATCGGCGCCAATCCGAACCCGACGATGATGAGAATGTTCAACATCATCGTCGCCTTTCCCGCATCTTTTGGATCGACTAAGTTTCCGAGCAAGGTCAATCGTCCCGGAATCATAAACGTCAACGCAAGTCCGTTGTATACCGCGAGAAAGATAAGAATGATTCGAAGATCGGAACTCATCCATCCGATTCCGATTAAAATTCCTAATATGAGTCCGGAAAGAATGTAGTTCGTCTGAAAAATATAAAGAATTTTCAAACGAGAGTATCGATCCAAAATCGCGCCCACGAAAAAACTGAACAGGATCGTGGGAAGCACGTTCGCGAAAAAGATAGTTCCGGCAAACGTCTGAGAACCCGTAAGGTCCAGCGAATATATGATCAACGAATAGTTGAGCATATTTCCGGCGAGTAGAGTAACTCCGGTGTTCGTGTAAAATGATAAAAGACTTCTTTTGGAAAAGCTTTTGTCGCCTGAAGATCGATTTTCTCGGGTTTGATTCATCGTATTTTTTTAATATTCCGTTTTTATGAAACGATTAGGACTTTCTGCCTTCGACCCATTCTTCGTCGTAGTCCTGTTTTTCGAAAGTGGTTCGTGTTTTTAAATTCTTCGCACCCTTATATCTTCTTTCTTCCGCGTGTTCGCTCCACCAATGATCGGCCTTTTCTGAAAATTTTTCCCTTCTCAAATCCATATGCGGATGCGACTGAAAATACTCGCTCAGAACCTTCGCTTTTTTTACTCCGGATTCGGGGGAATATTTTTCCAATCTCAAAAACGCCAAACCTACACCGCTCGGATCGTATGTGGTATTCAGAATGAGATCGAACGCATATTCGTCCGCCTCGTCTTCCTGTGTTTTGTTATACGAATGTCTCGTCATCAATTGAAACGCGAAGTCCGCGAGTTTGCCTAACGTATCCGTTCCGATTTTGGCCGCCAAAAGTTCGAAACGAACTCCGTCCATACAATGCGATTTTTCTATATGACCGATCTCGTGTGCGAGCACCGCGGCCAACTCATGTTCGGATTTCAAAGTAGACAACAAACCTCTCGTAACGAAGATCACACCGCCCGGCAACGCGAACGCGTTCGGAGATTCTTCCTCCATGATATAAACCGTATAATCGAAAGGTTTTTGTTTGTAAGAAGTTAAGGTCGTTATCAACTGATTTAGATAAACGTAATCCTTGTCTTTCGGGTCCTGCATTTCGGAGAATCTTTCGCGGATCGCGTCCCCGTATTCCTTTTCATCCAATGAATCCACGGACAAAACCTTCGTGAGCGCCCGGTTCATCGTGCGGATCGGTTTTCCCAATATCTGATAAAAGGGAGCCAACGTGGAATTTCTTTCGGTTTGAATCTGTTCCCGGTATAACATAACCATAAGAACACTTCCAAAAACTATGATCGCCGCAAAAAATATAAGTCGTTTCATTTAAAACCGATCCCGGTATTTATTATAAATCGTATTCATGATAAGCAATATACTTCCCACTCCCAAAAAGACGACCGCCTTGAGAATCGTTCCCGAAGACGACAAATCGTGGAAGATCAATCTTCCCACACAGAACAACAAAAGCCCCAAGGACAGATAGCGGAACCAGGATTCTTTTAAGAACAATCCGAGTAAAAAGATAAGGAACGCAAGCGTGGACCAGAGTAAGGTGAGAATCGCGCTGGAAAAAGACCAGTATAAGAACAGGAATATTCCTATGAAGAAAGGATAATATACGACTCCGTTTAAATACGTTCCCGTTTTATCCGAGATTCTTTTTAAAAATCCGAGACCGGTAGGAAACGGAATTTCCTCCTTTCCGTAACCGCGATACGCTCTGAAGACGAAAAGGAACAATAACAAAATTGTAAGGACGCCCGGAATCCATTTAGCTTGAGTCCAATGACCGATCGGATTGTCTTCCGTCGATATGATAAAGGTCAGATAAAAACAAGAGGAAAGATGAAACAGAATTCCATACCATCTAAAACGAGCAAGGGTTTGTGTTTTGCGGATTCCTATTTCCAGAACGGCGAGCGCGGCGACGGCGAACGCAACGCTGATCCAGGATTCGTTTACGAGAGAATAAGAGATCAATCCTAAAAACAAAAGACATCCTTCGTTTAACAAAGGATAAACGATCTGCCAGAAACGAACGTTTTCAGTTTCTCTAATATTCGAAGTCGCCCAATACATCCAAACCGCGATTCCCAGAATGGCCGTCCAGTTCGATGCGGACAAAAATCCGAGATAGATATAATAGGATTGTAAATCCACGTAAACGTAATGAACCGTAAACGCGATCAACCCGAGCCAAGACGCACGTTTTAAAAAGTCGGAAAGAATTTCGATCGACAAGGAATCTTTTTTTCTACCGAAGAATTGTCCGACCTCTAAAAACAAAATCGACAACAAGGCCCAGGCCGGTCCGACGATGAGATTCGAAATCGGATTCAAAACGTCCCTCGTATATACGTAAACGCTGAATACGATTCCGAAAATTCCGAGATAACCGGGCAACAGGTTGTAAAATTTTTGAAAGAAACGAAGCGGAGTTTTCCAGATTCCGGCCCATCCGATGAAATAAGTTTCCAGACCTTCGAGGCTTAGTCTCGGAAAGATAAAAAAGATGGAACCGAGCTGAACGAAAACGGAAGCGATCTGAAATCCTCTTTCCCTCCACGCAAATTCGTTTTGATTTGTGAAGATAGTCGATTCTCCTCCGAGAAAAATCTCCAAGTTCGTCCAGATAAAAAAGAAATAAACGTATAACGCGAATCGTTCCGTCTTAAGCGATTTGCTTTTCGATAAAAGAAAAACGATCACCGTTAGGATCGCCATAACGAAGGAAAGGATTCTTCCCGGAGTTTCCGTATAAACTCCGATCATAACGACGAGGATCAACAATTCCCAGAACAAGGGTTGTGCGGATTTCAACCAAGGAACGGAATCGAATTCCTCTTCGGGAAAAAGAATCCAATACAAAAACAAAGAAGCCGCGAGCATTTCGATCCAGAAACGCGCGGGGATTCCGAATAGAATCGAGGCGGATTGAAACTCCACGGTAAAATGTCGGATTAAAAAGATTCCTGTTAATACGAACGATAAAATATAAAAGGAAGGGAAAAGTTTTCCGGCTTGGGAAGAATCCGCATTCTCCCTTTTACGCGTCCACTTTCCGAGTTCAAGATAAACCAGGGAAAGAAGAATCACAAACGGCCCGAACAACAAGGAACCTTTTAGATTCAGGTAATAATAAAACGTAAATACAAGATGAGCCGTAAATCCGAAAATCCCCGGCCAATAGACCGCATCGTCCTTCTTTAGAATATTAGAATTTTTTAAATAAATTAGAAACGGCAAAAGCCACGGGAGCGACAACGCGAGAATTTTTTCAGGCTCTTCAAACTTTCCGAAAGCGATCGATTTCCAAAGGGTCAAAGTCACCAAAGGAGCGAGTAGAAAAACCGTGAATGACAATCTCGTGGAAGAAAGTTTTTGCCTCAACACGAGAATCGCGCTCAACAAGACCGAAGGAATCCAAATCCCGTAACTCTCGTTTGAAAAGAAAAGATAAAACGAAAAAAGTCCCCCGCCTGCGAGAAGACTCATCGCGGTGATGAGCAAGGAAGTGAGCGACAATTCTTCCCGAACGATCGGAAACTTTTTTTCCAAAATTCCGATAAAACCTACGAACGCTAATATTAGAATTCCATAACCTATTTGAGAAGTGAGCGCGGAAGCTTCGATCGTTCCCGGATTTGAAGATTCGAAAAATTGGCGATAGGAAAAAAAGATAAGAGTTCCGAAAACAATCGTAGTGAGCGAAAGGGAAATTCTTTCCAAAAAGCGATTGGCTTCCCGGAAACAAACCCAGGAAAAAATCAAAATCTCAAGAGCCAAGATCGCGAGAATCGCAAGGTTATCCAAACTCCAAAGACGAAGCGAAAATATTCCAAGCATCAACAACGACTGCGAAACCAATCGATCCGTTAAAAAAAGCCAGGAAATTTCTTTCCGTTTCGCTCTCGAAGACAAAAACCAAACAAGCCCTGCGGACAACAAAAGAATAACCGTGCTGACCTTGGTCTTCTGCGAGTAATGGATTAAACTGATTCCGAGATACGACCAGTTGAGTAGATGACTCGCCAAAGGAAAAAGTTCGAATTCCTTTTTTCCGTATAAGGTTTCTCTGTAATGAACCAATAAGGCCCCGCAGAACACCGGAACGATACAAAAAATCGGAAACAAAACTTCGATTCCGACCGGTTTGGTCTCCGCAAAAACCTGACGATTCCAGAATAAATGCGCCGCGAAAAATCCGGTGCTTACTATCAGAAGATGAAGTTGTCTTTTCTCGCGATAATTCCAGATCACCCCGGGCAAACAGATCAAAGCAGTTACGCCTAACGTAAATCCGGTTGCGGGAGGGATCGCGATCGATACGAGAGCGAGAATCGTATGCAAGGATGCGAATGTTTCGTTTTTAGATCGGTAACCCGTGTAAAGATTGGCCGCCAATCCTATACTCAAAACCGCAAGGGCTACGTAAGGATTTTCCAGCCACTTTAGGGTTTCCACATATCCGCTTCCCAACGCCGTAAAAAGAAAAACGGCCGCAGAACTGCTTTTCAAAACGAGGGAAACGTTTTTGAATTCCGGCTTTTTCCCGGACCAAAACGAAAGCCCCCCAAGAACAATCGAAAACCCTAATATTAGAAGACAACGATATACTGCGGAAAGAATAAACAGCGCGTAAATCCCCAGAAAACCGATTCCCGCAACGAGAATGACGGCTCCCAAAATCCCGGTCCAGTTTTCGGAAAGCGGCTTTTCCACCTTCTTCCAAAGTTGAACGAGAAATCCGGGTTCCTTCGGCTCTTGAGGTTCGGGTTTTTGAAAGGCGGCGGTTTCGCGTAACGCAGGTTCCGTGGTCGAAACGGGAACGTCCTGTTTTTTAGATTCTTTGGTTACGGACTTAGCGGAGATCGGAGATTTCGATTCCGTTTTGACGACGATCGTATCGGGTTTCTTTTCTTCTTTGGAAATCGACGACGAAGTTTCTGCGCTTGGAACGATGGGAACAACCGGTTTTACTTCCGCGTATGTTTCCCTTGTGTCCTTGGATTTTTCTTTCGACTGCGGAGATTCGAGCAAACGAATTCTCAGCTTAAGCTCTTCGATTTCCCGTTTGAATCCTCGAGATTGGAAAAAATTATATAAACCGAATAAAAATAATACGAATAGGAAAAATGTCTCCAAGAGCGGCTCCGAAAGAATTACTTTGAATAAACCTTTTTAATTCGATCAATCCGAAATAAAAAAAGGAAGAAGGTTTTTCATCGGAATCGTAGCGTTCGGAAGCCACATCAAAATTCCGATTCCGAAAATGAGAAGGAGCAAAACCAATTTCTTTTTGGAAACCGGAGTTCCGTTTAATTTTTCGGTTCGAACATACCAGAATAAACAACCGAGACTGAATAATAATTCGATCAAAACCGCGATGTGAGGAAAATAATAATACGAATTCAGCGAAACCACCGGAGATTCGGGGCTCAACAACTGATGTTCGAAACCGACGATCAAGTCGCATAATACGTGTAAAACGGTCAGAAACCCGCACCAAAAAGTGAACGAAACGTCCTTGTAAATCGCGTGAATGATCCCCGCGACGATTCCACCTTGAATAAATGCGGGAATCAGGTTGTGACTGTACGTCATGTGCACTTGCAAGTTTTGAAACGTGGCGTCGAACAACGAGGACGGGAAAGCCGGTTCGATTCCTATAAAAGCGAGAAACAGCCAAAGGAATTCGGGAACATTGGCACAAAGAAGAAGAATCCAAAACGGATAACGTTTCAGTTTGGTGTAAGGAATCAGCGCGGAAGCGTAGTGACCTAAAATCATATTTCTTTTTTCGTAACCACGTAATGAATGAGATACATTCCTAAGGCGTAAAAGAAAACAAGAGTAATCAATAACGAAGACATAACTTAAAATCTTTCCTTGCTTAAGAAGTCGAAGCTATCGTATTGATTACGATTTTAGGCGTTTGTCAAGAAATAATTCCTGTTAGATTTTGATGAGAAAGTCGTAACCGATTTCGATTTCTTCCTTCGCTTTGATGAACAAAAGGGAAGGTTTCTCCAATTTGAAATCCGAGAATTTAACGTCCACCTTCCCGAAAACGCGGATCTGCCCCGGATCTTTCGCTTCCACTTTGGCGGATGATTGAAAGTCCTGGGTCAAACCGCGAATCGTCAACTTGCCTCGAACCGTATAAGAATCGCCGGACGCGGGCGCAACCACGGACTCGATGACCGCAACGATTTCCGGAGTATCCGGATAACCTAAGATTTCCATAATATGAGAATCTCTGCTTTCGTCCCCCGAATGAATTTTTAAAATCGGAATTCTGATTTGAAAGGGAGAATTCAGTTTATACCCCGCACCCGACGTTACAATCTGCGGAGCGTTTACCTGCACTTCCTTACAAACTCCGTGCACTTCCTTCATCGGATGAATCGCCAAAAAGGTGATTTCTTTTTTGAGAATCTCGGAAGAATCAATTCCCGAAGTCGAAAACAAAACGAGCGGAAGGAAGGACAAAAAAACGAATCGATTGAAATGTCTCATGTATATTAGAATTCCTTAAAATGTAATTACGAGTAAAGAAAGTGAAAGAGCTCCGAAACCGGCCCAACCGACCTGTTGCATATCTCTCGCGGCTTCGGGTCCGTGTTTTTCGATCCTTTGTCCCAAGGCCGGCAACATCAACATAGCCGCCAAATGAATCGGAATCAACGCCTTATGTGCAAAGATCGGACTGTAAATGTTTACGTCCGAATCCTCCGAGTCCACGATTCTTTTCGGAGCGAAAAAGGCGAGTCCGGCCGTCAATGCGTACATTCCAAAAGTTGCATACGCCAGTTGTTTATGAAAGTCTCCCGAGTTTTTCGCATACCATTCTTCGTTGGACTTTAAAGCGAGATACAAAGGAAGATTGTTGGCCGGATCTTTCAAAAGAAAATACGTAGCCGCTATGCTATTCTGGTTCAAACCTTGAAAGAGAGCGACGTTATAAAGCGGATCGTTATTCGCATATTCAGGATGGGAAAGAAGCAGAACCTTCGCGTATTGATCGGAGGTTCGATACAAACTATCTTTCGCTTTTTCACCTTCCAAGTTCGTAGCCAGCCAGAGACCGAGCGTTATAAAACCGGAAAGTTGATGATACTCCAACGTTTTTCTGCGAGTCGTCAGTTCGTCTTTTGTAATTTTCGCCGATGTGGAATTCGGAGGTGCTTGAACCTGAGGCGCAAGCGGCTGAGCGTTTAACACACTCCAGGCGAAAACATTCGATAACAACAGAATACAAAACCAGTTTCGAATCATAGTCGAATCCTTTTTCTATTTCGATTACCCGAAAGTATAGGCGAAGAATTTACAACTTACAACAAGATTCCGATTATTTTATCCGTTTCATGGCGATCATCGCGATGTCGTCCGAAAGTTCGGAAAAACCTTCGCTTCCGACGCTCTTTCCCGTATAACCGTCCAAATCGTCCACGATGGATTGGATTACCTGAGTAGGAGATTTATGCGAATTTGCTACGAGCATCTGGAAAATTCTTTCCTTACCATACATTACGTTTTGAGGGTTTCTCGCTTCGTCCAAACCGTCCGTGTATTGAAAAAACAAATCACCCGGATCCATCTGAAACGATTTCGGTTCGATCGTCGTTTCGAAAAAAGAATTCTCGTCCATCCCGATCGGTAAACCTCCTCCCGGAAGTTCTCTGAGTTTTTTTTCGGAAGCATCGTATAACAACGGTTTAACGTGACCCGCCGAAGCGTATCTCATCTTGGATGTGTTTCGATCGTAGATTGCTATAAAAAAAGTTACGAAGATATGATCGGGCGTATCGGAATAAAGATATTCGTTCAGCTCGAGAAGAATTTTTCGAAGATCCCTTTCTCCCTTACGAAGAATGGCCCGCACTTGAGAACGGAATAAGGACATCACGATCGCGGGTCCGACCCCGTGATTGGAAACGTCTCCCACACAAAGCGCGACCTCGTTCGGGCTCAATTCAATAAAATCGTAATAATCTCCGCCGACTCCGGCCATCGCCTTGTAAAACGCTCCGAACTCCGCCGCATCGCCTAAGTTGCTCGGAAGTTTTTCGGGCAGAAGTCTTTTCTGAATTTCTTCCGCGGCGAGAAGTTCGCCCTTCATCTCTTCCCTTTCTTTTAAACCGTGTGTCATCCGATTGAGAGAATCGCTGAGAATTCCGATCTCATCGTAACCCGCGGACGGAAATTCCACGTCTAGATTTCCCTTTCCGACTTCTTCGGTTTGAGCGACGATTCGTTTGATTCTTCTCGCGACCATCCAAGCCAAAACATACGCAAGAAGAACCGCAAAACCTCCGATCAATGCCGTATAACGTAGAAGTTCTTCCCGATTCTGACGGATCTTTCTCAAACCTTCGGTGCGATCCAAAACGATCACGTTGTAACCCAGATGATTCTTACGGAGAAGATCGTAACCGAGTCCCTTCGGTTCCTCGCCCACTTCGCTTAACAAAGGAGTCGAATCCAAGATCCACATCCATTCTTCCGCCTCGCTTCTACTTCGGATTAATATCCCCGAATCCAAAATCGGAAGTTTGGATTTGGGAAGTTCCGTTTCGGAATTTCCGGCAAGAATCCATTCCCGAAGAAGAGCGCGCTTCTTTTCGGAAAGTTTTCGTTCTTCCTCGTTTTTCCAATATCTTCTCATCTGATTGGAATCGGAACGATACGGTAAAAACGCGAATTCATCCAGAGCCGCCTCCCGCAAAACGCCGAAAGAATCCGGAGCCTGGAACAAATTCAAGTCGCTCCAATCTTCCTTGTTTGCGTCCATCTTTTCAAAGGTTTCCCGAAGTTCTTCTGCCTTCGCCTCGAGGGAACGGATCTTTTCCTGAATTTCTTCGGGAGAAATTTTGTTCTCGTCCGTTTTTACGGGCATCACCGCTTTCTTTTGCCAAGCGAGAAGTTCCTCGTTCAAGGACTTTAGCTGAGCGCTTAGGGAATTTTTTTCGGATTTCCAATCCTCTTCTCTTTTTTTCCGGGCCTTTTTATAAGGATTCAGTTCTTCTAATTTAGAATCTCTTAATTTTAAAATTTTACGATATTGTGAATAAAGATTTTTGAATTCTCCGTCGGACGCGGGCTTGGCCGTCCCGGACTTTCTGAGTTCGACAAGACGGGCTTTGATCTTTTGAGAAAGTTCTCCCAAATTTAGGGAGAATTCTTTATCCTCTTCGAGATATTCTTTCCAGTCGCCCGGGTTCTCCGCGATTTCGGATGCGATAATTCGAGATCTTTCCGCGGTTCCGGGATTTCTAAAAACGGTTCGATACGAAACCTCGTATTGCCTTCCGCCGACCTCGTAGTTTTCCGGTTCGGAATATTCTCCGTTCGTTTTGAGAACATCCTCGTTTTTAAACAGACCGGATTTTCTTTCTTCGAACTCCTTAAGGCTTAAAAGTTTTTTACCCGTGCCGGAAGATTGCGGAAACAACAAACCGGTGTCCAAGGTTTGTTTGCCCGAAGCGTCGTATGCGAGAATCCGAACCTTGTCCGGCGACAATCCGAGAGAAACGATTTTATCCTTATATGCGCCTTTGAAAAAGGTTTGAAGCGTTTTTATAAGAGCAGTTTCGCCTAACGCGGACTTGTTTTCCGAATCGAGAATTTCCTTAGAAAGGCCTTTGCTTTCTTTGGAAAGTTTTTCCTTTTCGGATAACAGTGTATTCTTTTTTTTGGGATCGATGTCCGAAGCGGAAATCCCGATTTCGATTTCTTTGATTTCTTCTTCGATCTGTTCGATTCGTTCTTGCGAGAATTCGGCGCCGATCCTAGCAGAAGCGGTTTGTTTTGCGAGAATTAACATTTTATCATATAGTTTCGAATCGATCGGCGCCCCGTTTTCTCTACGAAGTTCGCTTTTGACCTTCGTTTCAAACTCGCGAATTTCCTTTTCGGAAAGATAACGCGTAAAATATGTATCCACCGATTTATGATAATAGTTGTGCTTCACGTCCAAACCTAGGGAAGCCCCGAATGATTTTAACGCCCCGAAAAGTCCGCCTTCTTTTTGAAGGACCTTTCTTTTGAATTTGCTGAGTTGTTGTTTCTTTTCCTTAACGCGAATCTTAAACTCTTCGATCAAGATCAGGCTCTGACTCAGATTCTCCAGATCCAGTACGGCCGCGTTCACGTATTCGAGAGGAGCTTTCAATTCCGAGTTCATCTTTTCTTCGAGCGCGGCTTTTTGTTGGCTGTAATAGATCGCGGAGGTCAACGCGAGAATGGAAACGACCAACACCGCCGTAAAAAAAGAAAGTTTGGCCCTTATCCCCGGCAAAAGTGCGCGAAGAAATTTACTTCTAATCATTTTGGATTCTCGTATGAATGAGCGTTAGCCGATTTCGTTCCGGTTTTTTAAGACGTTTGTATCGGATCGTCATGATTTTTTTCAAGGATCTTAAACCGAAACCTCCGTCCGCACCGGTTTCGAAAAGTTCCTTCCAAGTATCGCTTTTTTTCAACGTTGGATCGAATGGAACTCCTTCGTCCGTGATCGTGAATCTCCAAGTATCCTTGTTCTTCCGCATCTTAAGTTCCACGTTAGACGCTCTTTGATCCGGAAACCCGTGTTCAATTACGTTCGTAACCGCCTCGTCCAAGGCGAACACAAGTCTGCCTCGAATCAAATCCCCGCATTCGTTACCTAAAAAATTACGGACCACCTCCCGAACCCCGGAAAGTTCGGAAAGATCGTTCGGGAAAATATGCGTTGTTTCTTTTTTTGAATCCATCGATCGTAGATCGCGCGGATCAGAACGCGGCTAACGCATCCTTTACGGATTCGAAAATTCTTATCTTCTTCGTAAAATACATAAGATCCATCGTATCTCTGACTTCCTTTTTGATGTTCGAGAATACGAGTTCGCCGGACTTTTCCTTTAGGAATTTGAGTATGGAGTTTAGAACTCCGATTCCTGCGGAAGCGATGTAGGAAACTCCAGAGAAGTCGCAGACGATTTGTGTCGCGCCGTTTCCGATGGAGGATTCCAATTTCAGTTTCAAATCGGGCGCGGTTTTTGCGTCGATTTCTCCGTGAATCTGAAGAACCAAAAGATTCCCTTCTTTCTTTTCCTGAATCGTAAGTATCGCCATTTTAAATTCCCTTTTTAATGTCTTTCATCATGTCTTTTTCACGAATGATCGCGTAGAGTTTTCTTTCCAACCCGTCGATTTCGTAATAATATTTCGCGTTCGGATCGCCTTCGAAGATATGCGCGTATTTGCGGATTCCTTGAATCGACTTTCTGGGATTTCCTTCGAGAATTCCTTTTGTGATGAGATAATAGAGTTCGATCGCCAGAGAATCCCTTAAATTCTCCTTAAAAAACAAATCCCTTTTTTCAAGAGCGCCGATCAGATTCTCCACTTCCTGAAGATTGTATTCTTCCGAATCGCTGAATTTTATAATATAAGAAGATAATAATTTTTTACACTTCGGAAGATCGTTCGATTTGGTCGCGGTGAGAATCATATTGTATAAACGATGCACTTCCGTGTCCAAGTATACTTTTTGTCTGTGAGTGTCGAGTTTGACCGGCTCGAGAACGTGTTTCAATTCTTCGGGAGAAAAATTCTTAATCGAATCTTCGAATAACTTTTCACTTTTGGTACGATTGAGTTCTCGAAATTCCGCCAAGGGTTTTTCTATGATCGAAAAAAATTCAAGCGCTTCCTTACTTTCCGCGACCGCTTCGGACTCTTGGATTTTTTCCAGAAAGAAAATACAACTGTCTCCGACCGCCGATAAATTCTCCCCAAGAGAATGAGAAATAAGGCGTTTGCAATTCAATCCGATCGTATGAACATACGCGGGATCGATCGAATCGGCTTGAATCTTGTCGATGATCTTGGCCGAGGTTTGTGCCGAATGGGATTTTTCCTTTTCCAAACCGGCATACATCAACGGATCGATCAGATATTTTCGAAAATTCTTTTTGCCGGACAGGGCAAGAAGCCGAATCGTTTTTATAAATTCCTGAGCGAGAGGAGACGGGATTTTGTTTCTCGAGTTCGACATCGGGGATGAAAAGATGCCGACTGATTTAAGGCAGTTCCGCAAATTGTAAAGTAAAAAGAACCGAATTTGCGAATTTAGAACGGGATTGGAGAAGACATATTTCCGATCCTCGATCGCGGATCGAAACTACGTCCTTTTCGCTTTAATATTTAGCAGATCAACTCTACCAAATACCCGTCCGGATCCTTGAAATAAATCGAACGAACCAAGCCGTGATCCACGATCTCCGAAACCTCCGCTCCTTGCCGCGTTAATTCCTTCGCGGCGCGATCGAAGGAATTGGAATCCACGCGAAAGGCGATATGATCGAGGAGATGTCTTGAAACCGTTTCCTCTCCCGTCTTTAGGCCGGATATCACCAGATGAATATTATCTAATTTTAATGTTTTGACTAAACTCGAATCCTCTTCCTCCAATTTCATTCCGAAAAGATTTCTATAAAAAGAAACGCTCGCTTTCGGATCTTCGGAAGAGATTCCGATCGAGTCCCTGTATTTCAGACTGAACATTTCATTCTTCCTTTTTTTCTCTCGCGTCCAATCTGCGACGCACTCTTTGTTTCCAACGTCTTCCTCTGCCTCGAAATCCTCCGCCTCTGTGCCAACCGAATCCCGGTTTGATGAGAAGGTGAGACAACACAAGAAGACCGCAAGCCTGCCAGTAATCGATCGTAGTCAATCCGAAGATCGCGGGCATCAGCCAGTTCCAAAGTTGCCAAACCAAGGCGCCGATTCCGAAGATGATGATCGGGATAAAAAGAAGTTTCCCGAAAAAGAATCCTCTTCTATGGTGATGATTTGTATATTCGTGTTTCATAATGTGTTTTACCTCTAAAAATTTTCGAGAAATAACGATTTAAGATCCTTAAGTCTTCGATTTAGAAATTCCTTTGCGTAGGTTTTGCGCGCTGAAAGTGTTCCTTCTGGAATTCCGGTTTCGGAAGATATCTCCTGAAACGTTTTTCCTTGGAAAGAATTTTCAACGAACGCGAATTTCTGATCGGCCGGAAGTTCTTCAATCGCAAGAGCCAATTCCTCTAAAAGAACGGACCTGTAGAATTCCTTTTCGGGGTTCGGAGCCGTATCGGGCAGAAAAGAATCGAGTTCGAATTCTTCACCTAACGTAGAAATGCGATACTGATTCGTTTTTCGTTTCCGATACCAATCCTTTACCTTGTTTCGTAAAACCGCATACGTATATGCGATCACGTTTTCGATTTCTCCGGCCGCGTTCATTTCACCGAGAGCCGAAACGAAGGATTCCTGTAGAATATCCTCCGCTTCCTCCGGATCGGCGACGCGGTATCGGATCCAAGCGAGAATCTTTCTTCTCTCCCTTCGATAGAATTGTTCCAATGATGCCAAAGTTCTTTTTTTATTCCTCGGAGTATCAGTCGTTTGCGAGGAAAAATCCCTGGATTTTTTTTCCGGGGATTTTAATTTTTTTTCAAGGTTTTAAAGGAAGATACGTGGGAGTTCCCACAAAGATTTAAAGAAAAATTGGAATTGCATAAAACGCGATTTTTTGATAGAGAAAATTTTTGAAAATTTTTCCCGCCGCCTCTCCACCTCCACCCGATTCAGGGTGGGGCCGAGTTTTCACAGAAGATCGTTTGTCGGAAAAAGAAATGCCGATTGATTACCGATTCTAAAGAACCGGCATTTCCGAAAGTCCCTGACGAACGGTAAGCAAGGGAGAATAACCCAGATCTTTTTTTGCGTTGTCGATTTTGATCGTACAATCCCGGGACATGATACTCGCGCTGAATCGAGTTAAAGGAGGTTCGTTTTTGATTCCGAAAAGTTTCCAAACTCCTTCTATGATTCTCGCTAAAAAACGGGCGAGCCAACCGGGAACGGAACGATTCGGTGCGATCACTTTTTGAGTCGCGAGTAGCGATTCGAGAAAATTACGAAAATTGAATATTTCATCGTCGGTTACGAAATAAGCCTTACCACTTTGTCCTTTCGTCAACGCCAATTCTATGGAATGAACCAAGTTATAAATATGAGTCGTATTCGTTAACGCTTTGCCGCCGTCGATCCATGAAAAATTTCCGTCGGCGATCATCTTTAAGAGAACGGGAAGAACCGTTTTATCGCCGGGCCCCCAGATCAGACGGGGACGAATCGACAATGTTTGCATTTGGGGGGAATTCGCCGTTAACACAAGCTTTTCGGCTTCCGCCTTCGTTTTAGAATATGGAAACGGAGAATTCTTCGGGTAAGGATACGATTCGTCTATGTTGATCATCGGTTGTCCGTAGAAAAGTGCGGCTTCGGTTCCGATAAAGATAAATCGTTTAACGCCCGCTATGCGAGCGGCTTCGAGGAGTTGTGCGGTTCCTTCTACGTTGATTTTCCAAAAATCTTGGAACGGTCCCCATTGTTCCACGTAAGCCGCGCTGTGAACGACTACGTCGATTCCCTTTAATAGATTCGGGTCCACGGAATTGAGTTCGGAACGAACCGGTTCTCCTCCCGCTTTGGATATTACGGAATCGGTTTTTTCGGATCGGGACATCGCCTTAACGCTGTGTTTTTTGGAAAGAATTCTGGTGGCCGCTTCTCCGACAAAGCCGGACGCGCCGGTGATAAAAAGTTTCATTTTCCATTCTCCTGTGGGGTGGATCGTTAGTGGTTCTGGGTGATCAACTAGATAGATCGTTCTACCAAAATATCTATAGAAGTGACCCAGAGTCAATTCATATTCTTAATTTTATCCTTTTTGTCCGCCTAAGCCGGAATCAGAACACTTAGAATGCCTTCCAATTGCGTTCGGACGGCTTCCAGGGGTTCTACGCTTCTATGAGCACGGCAAAGCACGAGCGCCCCTTCTACCGCGGACAATAGAAGAATTGAGACCGGTTCAACCTTACTTTCCTCCATTCCCGATTTTTGTAAAAGGGAACTGATTAAATTCTGCCATTTGAGGTACGTGACCGAACAGACTTTTTGAATTCGATCGTTGTCGGCGGCGACTTCCAAAACCACGGTCGCGATCGGACATCCTCTTTGAAAACCCGATGCGATCAGTTCTTGTGCGAGATGATTTGTGAATTCTTGAAGCGCCCCGTAAAGATCAGGATGATTTTCCACTGCGGCTTGGATTTGTTTTTCAAGACGTTCTCCGGCATTTTGTATGGCGGCGGCGGTTAATTCTTCCTTTCCGTCGGGAAAATGATGATATAAAGAACCGCTTGGAGTTTCACTTAACTTAAGAATATCCTTCAGCCCGGTTCCGTGATACCCTTTCTCTTGGAGAAGACGGCCGGTCGTCCGTATCAATCGTTCTCTGGAGCTGAGTTGTTCCATATCATCCACGATGAGCTTTCGTCGTTTTTTCTGTCAAGGGGAGTTCCGCTTGAGAATTATGTTTGTTCATTCGTTTGTCCGTTTATCTGTTTGTTTAGAATCTTTGTTTGTTTTTTTGCTTCTTCGTTTGTTTGCGTACTCGTTTGCTTATGTGCCTGTTCGCGTTCGCTTGGTAGCTTGCTCGCTTATCTTGTCGGTTTAATTCGCTTTTGTCGGATAAGCTGTTTAAATCCGTTTTAAAAATCGAACCAGTCTCGAGGGTCTAAGACGTAAAAGAGATTGGTTGGTTCGCATTCTAATCTTCGGGTGATTTTGTTGTTTAAGAGGTCGAGGTGGAGAATGTATTTGTAATCCCTGTGGAATGTAGGACCTCCTTCATTCACAGTTCTCACGATAGAATCTCCAACCCCAATCTCATCCAACCACAAAAGATAATTGAACAAGAAACAACGCGAAACCCCATGGACCTGCGCCAAGGTCCCCAAAAAAGCCCAACTCCCCGTGCTCAGACGAACATTCATCCGCACCATATTCCCCCGACCAACACTCGGTTGATAAGAAGTTTTACCCGCCCTCTTACCCAAACGTTTCGTAGACGTTAAATACTTTCCATACACCCGAAGAAGATGTGGAATTCTCTTCGGCAACGTTTTACGATCTTTTTCGCTATATCGCGACAACGTATCTTTCGAAATCAAAAGAGTCACAACTTCGCTTTGATGCTCTTGAAGTCTGGAACTCAGTTCCTGGTCGGAATTTAACAATAAGATTCCCATACCGAAAACGGTTCCGAAACCCGTCTTCAAAAGAATATAAAGGAATCCTAAATTAAAAAAAGTGAAACTATTTTAAAAAAATTTCACAGACAGAACCCCTTCTATAACGACAACCAGGCCAAAACGAAATGTCCTTTGCCGAGAAAGCCGCAACTGCCACGAAACACTCAAATCAAGAATTCTTCCGACTAATATTATCCCTCATCCACCGAGCGATCGTTTTAGAATTATCGTCCGACAACTCCTCAAGTTTTGAAGCAACCCGAGACTGAAGTTCAACGGTTTTATTCTGACTCAACTTGAATTTTCCTTCCAACCGAGTGACTTCGATTTGAAACGCGACAAGGCCCTTGATCGTATTTTTAAAGTAAGAATTCTCGAAGTCCAACTTCCAATCCGGCGAGGGTTCGGTTTCATAAGAAGCCACAAGCTGAGAGATTCTTTCCATAGATTGAACGTCGTCCAGAAAACTCAGATGGCCGGACGCATGAACCGCCGCATAATTCCAAGTCGGAACGGAATTCGGTTCGCCGGTCCAAGTCGGAGAAATATAGCAATGCGCTCCCGAAAAAACGACCAACACGGGACCGCCGATTTTTTTCCAATGTTCGTTGGGACGAGCGAAGTGCCCGAAAAGAAAAAGTTTTCCGGACTCGTTCTTCTCAGGATGAAAAACGAGATGACTCGCTTCCGGAAAAACATCCGAGGCGGACGCAAGAATCCCGAAAGGATTTTCTTGAATAAAGGAGATCAACTTATTTTCGTCCGCTTCTTCGAACGCTTTAGGAACATACATAAATTTCAAACTCCTATATGCAACAATTTGAATAAACTGAACAAATCCAACTAAGGGCTTATGGCAATAAGAATCAACCGCGGCTCCGATTTGAATCCTTTTTTACACGGAAATCAATCGATCCATAAAACGATAAGAACCGGATTCCAAAAATCAAGCAACTCTCCGAAAAGAAAATTTCTTGTACGAAAAGGGAGAATTTGGGAAAAAAGGACTTTAAGACGGTACGAATCCGGGCGCTTCCAGGGTCTAATCACCGATCTGCGAGAAACTCTTCGGAGCTCTCTCGAAAACGATGAAATGGATGAGAAAAATTCTATTTTTCATCTACAATCGATAATACGAAATCTTACTCTTACGGTATTGAATGGAATTTGAATTCAGCACTTTTATTTTATCCGGACTGATCATACTCAGCATCGGGCTTTTACGAATCTCTTCCAAGTTCGGAGTTCCTTCTCTTCTTCTCTTTCTTATGATAGGAATGGCCGCAGGCTCGGACGGCCCCGGAGGAATCGAATTCGACAATCCTCTTTTGGCGAGACAGGTCGGATCAATCGCCCTCGCATATATCCTCTTCTCCGGAGGATTGGAAACCGAATGGCAAAAGATCAAACCGGTTCTTTGGAAAGGAATCATTCTCGGGAACCTAGGCGTCTTAATCACTTGGGCCGCGATGGGACTCTTCTCCGTTTACGTTCTCGGATTTTCTCCGATCATAGGATTCTTATTGGGTGCGGTGGTTTCTTCGACCGATGCGGCCGCGGTCTTCAACGTACTCAGAACCAGAAACACGGGTATGAAAAAAGGACTGACCTCCCTTCTCGAGCTCGAATCGGGAAGCAACGATCCGTTGGCCGTTCTTTTGACAGTGAGCATTCTCAGCCTTTTAGGACCCGAACCTCCACAACCGGGAGAATTGGCGCTTCATATCTTTATGCAATTCTCCATCGGAAGTGCGGCGGGTTTAGTATTCGGTTACATCATCTTCAAAGGACTCAACCGAATCAAACTCGAGTATGAGGGATTGTATCCCGTATTGATTTCGGCTTCCGTTTTGTTTGTTTATTCCGCGACCGAGTTGATCGGTGGAAACCCCTTCTTGGCGGTTTATATCGCAGGACTCGTTTTGGGAAATCAATCCTTCGTTCATAAGCGAAGTAATCTCAGATTCTTGGACGGGATCGCATGGTTGATGCAGATCATCATGTTCTTAACGTTAGGCTTGCTTGTCTTCCCGAGCAGAATTCCTCCGCTTTTCGGAACGGGAATTTTATTTTCCCTCTTTCTCGTATTCTTTGCAAGACCGATCGCGGTTTTCATTTCGCTTTTCCGTTCAGGCTACAATATTAGAGAAAAGTTATTGGTTTCTTGGATCGGACTCAGAGGCGCGGCGCCGATCATTCTCGCGACGTTTCCGTTCGCACAAGGAGTGGAAGGATCGGACAAAATCTTTCACTTGGTATTTTTTACGGTTCTCATCTCGCTTCTTTTTCAAGGAACGAGCGTACCTCAGGTCGTTCGTTGGCTCGGACTCGACGCGCCGCTCGAACAAAGAGCTTCGTATCCGTTCGAATTCGAAAACCGCGAACAAAGCGATTCCAATCTTCTCGAGTTTATCGTTCCTTACGGCTCGACCTCGGTCGGTAAGTTCGTGTATTCCTTGAACTTTCCGGAGAATTCCCTCATCACTCTCATCTATCGCGGAGACGGACATATCGTTCCAACAGGAAAAACTAAATTAGAAGAAGGTGATGTTCTTTTGATTCTGACTCCGAAGGGAAGCGAAGACAAGATCCGAGAAATTCTTTCCAAAATGGACGTGCCCTCGTAAACGAAGCGACCGCTTAAAAAAATTTGCGGCCGTAGCGGGCGGCTTCTTCGTTTCTCACTTTTCCAAAAATTCTTTTAAAATCTTCAAAGAATGATCCCAACCCGTATCCGAATGTTCGTAAGAAGTCTGGGTCGGAAAATTCTCCTGAGTCAAAAAAAGACGCGTCGAAGCGCCCGCTTCGCGGGCGCCGCTGTCTTGATCCGCGCTCAACTCGAACGTAATGACGGAATAATTTTCGGGAACGTCCGGGATGCCCGAAAAATTGCTCCAATAATCGTATTGAAATACTTTTTCCTTTTCGAACTTGAGAATCGTTCCGTGATCCTCGTATTCTTTTCCTTCCCAAACACCGGTAAAAAGGATCGGAGTTCCGACCTTCCATTCGGAAATAGCCTTCGTTCCGTACAGATACAATTTGATGATCTCCGGATCTACGAGCCCGTTCCAAACCTTTGCAATCGGCGCCTGAATGGAAATTTCCTTTTTAAGCATTAACTTTTGATTCATTTCCCGTTCTCCAAAACGAAAACTTTCGTAATTCTTTTATAACACGAATCTCAAAACTTGGATTGTAAAAACGCGACTTCCGATCGAATTCTGAATAAATGAAGAATCCGGAAAAGAAAAAGAATCCAATCGATTCTCCGGTCCTGAAAACGATCAAAAAGAAATTCCCGTTTTTGGAATCGAAATGGGAAGAATACGAATCCTTTTTTAAGGAGAAGAAAATTCCCGCAAAGACCACGCTTCTACGTCAGGGAGAAATTTCCAAATACGTTTATTTTATCGAAGAAGGTTGTTTGCGTTTGGGATTCGACGAAAACGGAAAAGATATCACGTTTCAATTTTTCTTCGAGGGAAGCGGAGTCGCTTCGATGGAAAGTTTTAAATCCTCGCTACCGAGTTTGTTCTTTTTGGAAAGTGTGGAACCTTGCAAATTGATCGTGATCCACCGGAACGACGCCCTCTACCTGTTCGAAAAACACGAAGAATTTAAGAATTATCTAATAGAGTTTCTTTTCGCGAGAATCTCGAACTACACGAGACTTTTTTTGTCGAGGATCAAGGATTCTCCCGAAGAACGATATAAGGAACTGATTCGTCAAGATCCGAAGATCATGGATCGGATACCTCATCACTACATCGCGTCTTATCTGGGAATCACTCCCGTTTCCTTGAGCAGAATTCGAAATAGAACCCGCTCCTAAAAAATCCGCTAAAAAAACGAGACTTAGAGCCTCGTTCTTCTTAACTTATGTTAATGCGAACTTAAGAAACGAATGCTAACCTGAATTCATTCAGGAAGGTATAAATCTTTTATGTTCGACACACTTTTACTTTTGATCGCCGGATGTCTCGGAGGTTTTCTGACCGGCTTTGCGGGAATCGGAGGAAACGCGATCTTCGTTCCCGTTTTGGATTACGAACTCGGAAGTCTCGGAGTGAGCGGAGACATACTCGTCAAATCCGTGATCGCAAACTCTTTGTTCATCACGATTTTTACGGGAAGTATCGTAAGTTTTAAACAATACAAAATAGGAAACTTTTTTCCAAGAGAAGTCGTTTGGATCGCCGTATCCGGAATTTTAAGTTCTTGGGCGATGACCTATCTCATCAAACAAGGAACTTGGTATTCGAGAAATCAATTCAACGTCGTCTTTACCGCGCTTTTGTTCCCTCTCTTATTGAAATTGTATTTGGACAAAAGGGAAAAAACATCGGAAGATAAAATTCTTTCCGTTCCCGTTTTACTTTTGCTCGGAATTTTTGTAGGCGCGATCACTTCTCTTTCCGGATTGGGCGGAGGAATCGTTCTCATCCCGATCCTTTCCGATTTATTAAAACTGAATATTAAAAAAGCCGCATCTATTTCCACGGGAGTCGTTCCGTTTTTAGCCGCCAGCGTTTGTATCAGTTATATGCTCGAAACACCTGCGCTTCCGTATTCGAGCGTATTACGAATCGGTTATGTGGATTTTTTATTTTCGATTCCTCTTTTTATCGGAACTTACGCGCTTTCCTCCTTCGGAGTCAAGGCCGCGCAAAAAGCCGAAGCGAAAACGATCCGTTATACGTTTGCAACGGTTCTTCTGATTTTATTTACGAAGATGGCTTACGAACTCTACAAAGCTTAGAATATAGAAGAGACATAATTCTCCCCCGCCATCGCGCTCGAAAAAGCCGATTTTTTCTTTTCCATCCTAGCGGATTTGATTGACAGATCGGCGTTTTGAGGATCATGTTACCAATAGGTCACATGTTAGAAGAAGAATTGAGTCCGGTCTTCAAAGCCCTTTCCGACGAAAGTCGGAGGAGAATTCTGGACATCGTTAAAAACAAACCCGGTATTTCTGTGGGAGAACTGACCGACTTTTTCGAATTCAGTCGTTTTGCGGTGATGAAACACCTCAAGGTTCTCTCCGAGGCGAATCTTCTGAATATAGAAAAAAAGGGAAAGTTTCGAAGCATTCATCTCAACGCGATTCCGATCCAAATGATCTACGATCGTTGGATCTCGCAATACAACAAACACTGGGCGACTTCTCTGACAAGACTCAAATATCAAATCGAAGGAGAAAGTAGAATGGAAGAGTTAAGACAAATCTATACTTTGTATATCAAGACCGACGTGGATAAACTTTGGGACGCGTTGATCAAAGCAGACATCACACCGGAATGGTTCGACGGAATGAAGGTTCAATTCGAACCCAAGGCGGGTGCGAAGTTGACGTATGACATCAAAACTCCCGATGGAAATCAATTGTCCGTCGTCGAAGGAAACGTATTGGAATTTAATCCGAAGAAAAAATTGGTTTATACGTTCAGGCTTTCCGCAGAACCGAAAGCGACTTCCGATCGTGAATCCAGAGTTACTTACGAACTTGATCCGGTCGGAACGGACTCCGTAAAACTCACGGTAACACACGACGACTTCGATGGTAAAACGCATACGTTCTTCGGAGTTTCTCAAGGATGGCCGAGACATCTCAGCAACTTGAAAACATATCTTGAAACCGGAAAAGGAATGAACCTGCCTCCGATCCATTGATATACATTGATTCGAACGTTAAGAAGGAACCACCAAGTTCGCATTTTCTTTCGAAACACCGATCGTAGCGATGGAACCGGAATTGAATTTGAGATAATCGGATTCGATTCCGTCGCTGAAGATCACTCCGCCCGAAGGCATCAAGGACTCGACCGTCAACGGAAATTCCTGATTTAAAACTCCCGCCGTGATTCCGATTTGAGTTCTTACGCTTTGAAACGGTTCGCGAACCGCGAACAAAAGTTGATCGTCTTTGAGAGCCGGGCGTTTTAACGTTAATTCCTTTTCGAAAACCCCCGCAACTCCATAAGCCATATTGAATATGGAACTGAGCCAACCCGTACTTCCCGCAGGAGTGGAAACGATGATTCCGCTGGAGGATTGTTCCTCCGTATTTTCGTTGTATGAAATTTTATATCGCGCGGAAGTATGCGAAGAAGGACCGATAAACAGATCGTTGAACGCAAGAAGTTTTTGTCCGTCGTTCAACTGCGCTTCCGCAAATCGAACCGTCTTAGAGGAATATTTTCCGTTCATCACGTTTTCAACGGCGTGAACAAAACTTTCCCGATCGAAAGGAAGAAGAACTCCGTCGTATCGTTCCCGATCCGGATTGACCGCGATGATGGGCGTTCCTTTGGAATACTTCGCGGTATTTGCCACCAACCCGTCTTGACCGATCGTAACGATCACATTCTTCTTCGAAAATAAAAAGGAAGAAACATATACTCTTTCCACGATCTTGTATTTGATTCGTTTCGAAATTCTTTTCTGAACCAGATCCAGAGACTCGTGAAAGATCTCGTGTTCCAGTTCGTATTCTTCGAACTTTCCGCCGAGTCTTTCGATATAAAAACGCGCCTGTTGTTTGGTGTTGAATCGTTCAATCAGGGCTTCAAGACGCGTTTTATTCTTAACGATGATCGCGTATTCGACGCTCATTTTTTGGAATCTTTCTTTTCCTGAAGAAGATTTTCGAGAAGATCAGGACTGATATTCAAGTTTCCGATCTTTTCGGCGTTCTCGGCGAGTTGTCTGAATGCGAGAGCGATGTTGAACTTAGGATCGGGATTATTGTTCAAGGCGACTAACGTTCTCCAGTCGATATCACGGAAAGGTTTTAACGTGGTTTCGGTGACGAATCCTTGCGCTTCCGCTTCCTTTCTTTGGTTCGACGTTTTCATCTCGATGAATTTTTTCTTTTGTTCCTCGACGACGATATCCGCTTGAACCTGCATTTCCCTAAGTTTTCTTTTGTTGTCCGCTTCGAGAATTTTCGCTTCCATCTGTTTCTCGGAAATTTGTTTTTTCTTTTCTTCTACCGCGATCTCGGTATTCAACTCGCTTTCCTTGATCTTTCTTTCCTGTTCGACCGCGAAGTTCCTTCTTTCATAGATCGCTTGGTCAGCTTCCTGTTGGAGTTTTTCCCGCGTTTCGGTTTCCAAGGCTCTTTCCATTTCAGGATTAGGACGAATGGCGAGAATGTTTACGTTTAGAATTTCGATTCCCAACGTCGAGATCGCAGGAGAAGATTGAAGTCCCTGAAGAATCTGAGTTTCGATCGTCTTTGCGGAACGAATCGAATCCTTCAGACCGATCCCATGAATAAAGGAAGAAGTGGAAGTTTGCGCGTAGTTGATGATTCTTTGATTCAGTTTTTCGATTTCATTCTTCTTATACGTTCCGCTTGAATCCACGGTAAAATCCAAAAGTTCGGAAAGCGCCTTGGGATTGGAAATCTTATAAGTTATCTGACCTTGAATCGAAACGGTTTGATAGTCGTTCGTCGACTCGTTAAAGATAAACGGCAAGTCGTTACTACCGAGAGGAATCGCGGCGATCGAACTCGTGGGGGCGAAGTAAAAAAAGGAAAGCCCTCTTCCTTCTTTGAAGACTTTTCCGTTCTTATATAGAATTACGTGAGTCATAGAATCGAATTGTATATAGTTCATTCCGAACATGATTTTGTTTCTCCCGATTTTAGTTTTGTTACGGTTTCGATTTCGAACTACCGAATCTTTCAGAATCGCTTTATCCGATCAAATCATTTTATAAGAGGTGGTCGGTTTAAATTCTTATCGTTCGATTTTGCGAATCGGTCGATTCCGTTCGTTCTCTGATTTTTATAAGTTAAGAAATAATTTCCTTAGGAAACCGATTCGTTTTTCGAATTATGAATTGACTTTTTCGAAAATCCACCCAAAACTTCTTCCACTCTTTAAGGAGAAAACGCAAATGTTTCGAATTATTTCAAAACTCTTTCTCGTTCTTCTGGTGTTCGGTTTCGTTTCAACCGCATACGCACAGATCGGTCAAATCAATCCTTCTTCCATAAGCGGCAAGTATAGGGTTGCGGGAACCAACCCGGACGGTTCGGCTTACGGTGGAAGCGTTACGATCACACAATCCAACGGAGAATATCTGTTTACCTGGACCGTTGCCGGACAAACGTTTACGGGAACCGGAACCTTGGACGGCTCCACTTTAACCGTGGATTGGGGACAAGCCGATCCTGTTGTCTACGAAGTCAAAAACGGAGGCAGACTTTTGGAAGGAACCTGGGCGGGCGGAAGCGCGACGGAAACCTTAAGAAAATAAGAATATTCTTATATACTCAATCGTGGAACGATCGGTTTTTTCGATCGATTCCGCGACGAACGAGTTCGAATATCGCCCCGCTCTTTTCTTTTTTGCCTCGATTTCCATTCCGAAAATTCTTCTTCTTTTTTTTCACAATCTCAAAAAGGCACCGTTTGACGGAACAATTCCGATTCCAATTGGTTTTGTTTCAAAACTTTAAAGGCTCGCCGAACCAAAAACAAACTTTTAGGAATCCATTCTAACCAAAAGAATTTGATTTTATTCTCCTTTTCGGTAGTTCATTGTTATGGGCAAAGAATTCAAAACAAAAGATCCGAACTTTAAGGATCGAATCCAAGAGATTTTTCACAAAGCGAACTTCATCAACCTTCTGGAAATCGAAATCGATTCAATCGAAGCTGGGAAACTCCATTCTTCCCTGGAAGTAAAAGACAAACATCTACAACAAAACGGTTACGTCCATGCGGGTGTGATTTCGACGTTAGCCGATCATACTGCGGGTGGAGCGGCTGGTTCTCTTGTCGGTGAAAAGCAGGTCGTTTTGACGTTGGAGTTTAAGATCAATCTTTTGAGGACCGGGATCGGGAATCGTCTTCGTTGCGAAGCGGAGGTTTTTTATCACGGTGCGACTGTGATCGTGGTCAATTCCGATGTGTATGCGCTTCATAAAAATCGGGAAAAACATATCGCGAAAGCTACCGTTACGTTGGCCGTGGTGGGAAGTCAATACAGCGGTAGTTGATCGGTTTTCGTTGCAGTTCCTACAAATTACGTCGCATTGTCGATCTTGGATCTTTCAAAAATCTTCTGTGCAGTTCGAATTTTGTATGAGTTCCTACATTTTAAAAAATTGAGACAAGATCTTAATTCTCGTGATTTCACTCGTCTTCGTCTTCATCATCCGAATCTTCCAACGAATCATCGTCGTCACTTGAAGGATCGCGTTCATCATTCGATTTTAAAACGCCTCGTGTCTCGTCCCAACTTCTTTCGATCTCTTTTGGGAAATCGATTTCAATCGCCTCTCCATCCGCAGAATCTCGAATCAAAGAAAGAAACTCATCGAGAGATTTCGCAATCTTATAAACTCCCATTTTATACCCTGCAAACCCATCGCCATCTTCCTCCCAAGTTTCCTCTTCATACCAGCCGACAGGACAATCCGCTTTATCAAGTCTTACCACGAAGAAGAAATCTTGTTCCGCATGAAAGAGAGGAATGAATTTTTTAGCATGCTCCCAATCTCCATTTGGATCGACGATGGAACTGTCTAACCCGCCAAGCTGGCCCTGGATTTCCCACGATGGAACAGCCGTCAATATTTGAAACGATCCACTTCCTTGCGGGAT
Organism: Leptospira barantonii; assembly: GCF_002811925.1. NCBI lineage: Bacteria > Pseudomonadati > Spirochaetota > Leptospiria > Leptospirales > Leptospiraceae > Leptospira > Leptospira barantonii. Next base: position 145,632 of record NZ_NPDS01000001.1, on the reverse strand, counting down.
TTTCAAATATTTAGTAAAACAATTTTCATATTTAGCAAATTCTCCGTTCTTCCAAAAATCCCGAAGTCGTTGTGGAACTTTTTGTTTGTAGAGTTTTTCATGTCGATCGAGCAATTCAAGTGCGAGCGCAATTCTATCTTGTGTATTCATAAACATACGATGACACAAAAAACAAAACGGATCTCAGCATCGGATAATTCGGCAAAGAATTATGCGTTTCAGTTAAGATAATAGATTCTAATCTTAAAAAAAGAAAAACAGAAATCCATTCTTCTCTTATAAGGAGAATGAGAATTTATTCTTCTTCAGAATCATCGTCTAAGAAATCAAAATTTTCAAGACGACGATATTCGCCGGGCTCACTTTTAGAATCTTCTTTATCGCCACCATCGCTGTCATCGTCCTCTTCTTCGGATTCTTCATCTTCGTCCGAATCATCCTCGTCTTCATCTTCTTCTTCCAAAAGATAAAGGGATTCTTCCCAATCCAAAGAATCACATTCGATCACTTCTTCTCCATCGGGAGAATCTCCGATCGCCTCTAAAAAATTGTCGAGCGTCCTCGTCAAAAGATAAACCCCGGAATGATAACCGCTCCCTTCTTCACCTACCGACAACGATCCTGCCAACGCCTCCTCTTCGAACCAACCGACGCTACACTCCGGCGTATCGATCTTCACCACAAAGAAAAAGGATTGGTCCGCGTGAAAGAGAGGAATGAATTTTTTCGCGTTCGTCCATTCACCTCGGGGTCCGACGACCGCGTCGTCCAAACAATGATCGGCCATCGCTTCCCAAGAAGGAACTGCGAAATTCAATTGAAAGGAACCGTTCGGACCCAAAGGAGTTTTTATAAACTTTGTGTATCCGTTTTCGAACTTTTCGAATTCACCGTCTTTCCAGAATTCTCGAAGACGTTCCGGGACTTTTTGTCCGAAAACTTTTTCATGGCGATCTAAAAATTTGAGTGCGATTTCTATTCTTTCCTTTGCTTCCATGAAATAAATTCTACCGCAAGACAAGCGAAAGTCTTACCATTGGATAATTTGCAATAGAATTTCGATTCTTCCTTGGATTCAACGAGTTACAGAGAAATACATTCAAATATTTGAATTCTTTTTATCCCAACGCGTATTCCGGTATAGTATGGAATTCTTGTTATAAGGTTGAGGTTTCTAAAAATTCTAAGGGAAGAATGAAAAACGAGGATTATAAATTTTTCGACGGAAATCGAATTGTTTCTTACGAAAACGAAAAACGTTTTGAAGAACGGGCGTAATCACCCGTCCTTCAAACGTCAAATACCTGTTAAGCGGGAACCGCTTGTTTGGAAGCCCGTTCCAACTTAATCAAGTTAGCGCTCGCCGTCGCGACGCTGTCCAAGTTGTAAGCTTGTGCAATCGACTTGCGTTTTTCGAGTTCTTTGCCGTTCAACGCTTTGAAAGATCTTTCCAAAAGCATTCCGCAAAGAAAACGAGCCGCGATTTCCACGACTTCAAACGCCAAAGAATCCTTTACGTTTCCGTCATGAATCGATTTGAAAAGTCCGACGCTCGCATCGAGATCGTTCCATACTTTTTTGAGATCTTCCGATGCGGAGAATTTGGACAATTCTCCCTCGGCGTATTGTCTCAATTGTCCCGTTGGCGACATTCCGGAAACCACACCTCCGATCGCGGCGACCACTTGTAACTGAGTGGTTCCTTCGTAGATAGTCGTAATTCTACTGTCTCTGTAAATTCTTGCGACGTCGTAGTCTTCGGTATAACCGCTTCCTCCGTGAATTTGTAGAGCATCGGACGAGATCGATACACATCCTTCCGAAGCGTAGTATTTGCTCAAAGGAGTAAAAAGATCCGCGAGTTTTTCCCAACGACGAATCGATTCGTCTTGGTTCACGTCTCTTTCGGATTTTCCTTCGATCTTCACTGCGTGTTCTTTCGGCCAGTGATATAGATCGATCGCCTTTCCCGTTTCAGCGATGAGAACTCGGGTCGCGAGAATTTCTCTTTCCATTCGATCCAAAATTTTTCGGACGGCCGGAATTTGTTCGATCGGTTTTCCGAATTGAATTCTTTCCGATGCGTATTTCTTACCTTCGTAATAAGCCGCGGTTGCGATTCCTAAAGACTGCGTTGCGATCGTAAGTCTTGCGGCGTTCATCATTCCCATCGAATACTTTACAAGACCGTATCCCGTTTTACCGATCAATTCTCCCGGAGAATTTTCGAATACAACTTCGCAAGTCGGAGAACAATGCAATCCCATCTTGTGTTCGACTCCGGCTACATGTACGTCGCTTCCTTTTACGAGGAAGAAGGAAAGACCTCTCGCTCCGCTTTCGGGAGTTCCGGTTCTCGCTAACGTAAGAATCACGGAAGGAGCGTTGACGTAACCGCAAGCGTGCGTGATAAAACGTTTTGCTCCGTTGATTCTCCATTGTCCGTTTGCGTCTTGAGTCGCTTTGGTTTGAACGTTCGGAAGATCCGATCCGTAGTTCGGTTCGGTCAGAGCCATCGCCGCGCTGTATTTTCCCGCTGAAATATCGGGAAGCCACTTCTCGCACATTTCGGAAGAAGCGAATCTTTCCATGATCTCTACGATGTTGATGTTTCCATAAGCGAGACAAAATGCCGCGTCCGCTCTCGCCGCGATCTCGCACATAAAGGATTGAACCGTCGCGGGTAAACCCATTCCACCGTATTTTCGGCTGATGGAAATCGGCATCAATCCCGCGTCTCGAAGCGTATTGTAACATTCTTCCTGAGCTTTCGGGAACGTTACCTTTCCGTTTTCATACTTGAGTCCGATTTGATCCATTTCCTTACTGCGGGGAGCTACGAATTCTCCCATAATTTCGCCTAAGGATTCCAATACGGACTTATAGTATTCCTTTGCTTCTTCCACGTTGGAAGGAGCGTATGCTAATCTTTCGTTTCCGGACTTTTTATATTCTTCCGCATCCTCGAATTTATGTTCGTATGCGCGGACAATTTCTTCCCAATCGATCAACTCGTCGAAGACGAGTTTCATATCCTCATTGTCCTGAAAGTAATTACTGATAATCATGGGGGTTCTTACCTCTCAACTATGCCCAATAGTTAAAACCATTGAGAAGAGATGTCAAGCGTACAAAGAAAACTAACCCCCCGTCTTATCCTCTTCTTTCGATTTTTTTAATTTTGGCAGTTCTCCGATCGCTACGGAATACCAAATCGTATTCAAGGAATGTTGATAATACGCCTTTCGATACGCGATTTCCGAATCAAGAAAAGAAGTTTCCGATACCAGAAGTTCGAGTCTGGAAGTGGTCTTAAAACTGAATCCTCTTCTTTGGCTACTGAGATTGGATTCGGCGGAATTTCGAGCCTTTGCATATAAGGATAATAACCGCGCAGAGTTTAAAGAACTTTCATACGCTTTTCGAATTTCGTCCGTAGCAACCCGTTTCGACTGAGATAACTGCAGTTCGGCCTGTCTTACCGCCGATTCCGCCTGTTTGACACCCGCGGTGATCGTTCCCGCGGACAACAACGGAACGTTGATCGACAACTGCATCGTTATATCCTTGTTAGGGGTCGTGTTGTGTTCCGGAATCGTATAATAATTGTTTAATGTTACGGAAGGTAAATGTCCGCCCCAGGCCTTTTTCAAATTCAGTTCGGCCATCTTGAGATTTTCCTTAGCGGCGATCACGTCGTATCGTTTTGCGATTCTTTCCTCGGGTAAAAGATTGTGAGGAAGAGTGATCGCTTCTCTTGGAATCGCCAGTTTTAATCCGCCTTCTCCAGCACCGATAAGACTTTCCAACGCCATCTCGGCTTGTTTGAGTTGATACTTAAAGTCTTCGAGGCCCGCTTCGGATCTGGAAAAATCGGCTTCGGCTCCGCTCAAGTCAGCTCTTGTGACTCTTCCCAAGGAAAAAAGTCTCCTGCGTTCCTGAATCGTTTTACGGACCAGATCCGTTTTCTTTTCCTCGAGAAGAATGATCTCCTTAAACTGTAGAACATTATAATATGCTTGTGCGATTTCCAGATAAAGCCGTCCCGATTCGTATCGAGCTTCGTTCATTCTCACGTTGGTAAGAGCGCCCGCGGCCTTGTAAGTCGTATATTGACTGACCCCGTTCAGGATCGGAATACTCAAGAGCAATCTCGTTCCCGGTCCGACCGTAGGAGGCAAACTGCTGCTCGACGAATACGGACTCGGATCCGTATAATAGGGATTAAAGTGAGAATTCGGTCCGGGAATCCGATAAAACTTGTTGTAAACCAAGGACAAAGAGGGAAAGAAAGAAGCAAAGGCCGCCATCTTTTGAGAATCCGCTTGTTGGATCGCTTCTTCTCGAAGCGCGATTCTTTCGGTTCTTTCCACCGCGTAAGAATAAAGTTCGTCCACGGTCAATTCTTGTTCGGGAGAAATGTTTTTGATCTTCTCGGTTGTTACGCCCGTGACTTCTTCCAATCGAGGTTCGACAACTCCGTCGTTGGTTCGAATTACGGAATCGTCCGTACAACCCGCCAGAAATAAAAACGAGAACGCGGACAGAACAATGAAACCTTTATATTCTATTTTTTTAATTTTCTTTGAAATCATTTTTTAGTTTTTTTATGTTTAGGAGCGGGTTCCTGCGCGAGCTTGTGCGCCGATTCATGGACCGACTTGTGCATCGGTTCCGGAAAAACGATCGTGGACGGTTTTGCCGTAGTTCCGACCTCGTCTTTCTTTTCCTTTTCACCGAGATAATACGCCGCGGGAACCACCAAAAGAGTAATCAGAGTGGAAAGTGTCATTCCTCCCAAGATCGTCACGGCCATAGGAATTCTCGTTTCCGCTCCGGGCCCTAAAGCCAAAGCCGGAGGAATCGCCGCGGCGATGGAACTGAAAGAGGTCATAAGCACCGGTCTCAATCGAATCGGACAACCTTCCTTAATCGATTGTTTAATATCTTTTCCGGTCGATCGAACGTGATTCACGAATTCCACCAGAAGAATCGAATTCTTTTTCACCAAACCCAAAAGCAGAATCAATCCGATAAAACTATACATGTTGAAGGATTGTCCGAACAGATAAAGGGCGGCTAACGCACCCGTGAAACTAAACGGCATCGCTAAAAGAATGTATAAAGGTTGTTTTAAGCTGTTGAACTGACTCGCAAGAATCATATAGGACAGAAGAATTCCGAAAAGCAACGCTATGGTAAGACTGTTTCCGGATTCCTTTGCAGTTTTGGCCGAACCGGTTACCGCGACGGAATAACCCTCGGGAAGAATGGACTTCGCGATTTCCAAAGCCTTCTCGGTGGAAGCGGTTTGTCCCAAAGCGGGCGGTGGATTTCCGAAAACACGAATCGCTCTTTCACGATTGATCCGAGTGATCGTTTTCAAAGCTTCTTTTTCCTGAATACTGACCACTTCTTTGAGTTTTACGAATTCTCCGAACGTGTTTCGAACGCTTATGTCCGGTAGAACGGCGATCGATTCTCCCTTATCCTTTTGAATCTTAACACGAACATCGTAACTCCGACCATTCTCCGTAAAACGACTTACGTTCTTTCCACCCATCAGCGTTCCGACCGTGTTTCCTACGTTCGCCATACTCACGCCTCGAAGAGCGGCGGCCTCGCGATTGGTAACGAGTCTAAGTTCCTTTTGACCCGCGACGTAATCCGTATCGACGTCCAACACAACCTTGCTTTCTTTCAATTTTTCTAATATTTGAACGGAAAGCGAGGATAACTTCTGCCAATCCGGACCGGTCAACACCAGTTCGACGGGATAACCTCGTCCCGCCGAAAATCCTCTTTGAGAAAGATCCTGTACCGAAAACGTTGCGTCGGGCACGAGTTCCTTGAGATCCTTTCTTAAGATTCCGAACAAAGCTCCTTGTGTGATTTCCCTTCCGGTCTTAGGATTTTTAGGTCGATGGCCCATCTCCTTCATCGTAACGAAGAACATTCCCGTGTTGGCTTCGGTTCCTCCAAAACCTCCCACGTTGGATATGTACTTTTCGATTTCCTTTCGATGGATCAGATATTGTTCCACGGTCTTCATCACTTCGTCCGTTCTTTGTAAGGAAGAACCCAAAGGAAGTCTGGCTCGTATGATAAAACGGCCCATGTCCTGAGGCGGAATAAATTCCTTCTTTAAAAGAAAAAAGAATCCAAGCGAAAGAATAAACAACGCGGTCGAACCGAACACGATCCAACGCGGATATTTTAATACGAAGTCGATCGAACGTCCGTAGAGATCCGTGCTGTAATCCAAAAATCTTTCGATATAAGGATCCATTCTTTTAAAAACGGAAACCTTTGCGATCCAGAGATTCCAGGTTTCACGCGCGTTCACCGAGAATACGGAAGAAAGAATCGATTTCTTTCCATTCTTCGCTTGATCCTCGGAATACAAGGAAGCCCGCATCGGAGTAAAACTCAAAGCCTCGAACAAAGAAAGAAGAACCGAAACGGAAATCGTAACTCCGAATTCCAAAAAGTATCTTCCTATGATTCCTTTCATAAACGCGACCGGAAGAAAGATCGCAACGACGGCTAACGTGGCCGCAAGGGCGGCAAACCGAATTTCGGAAGCGCCTTCCAACGCAGCGTCGAACCAAGACATTCCCATCTCTCGATGTCGCGTAATATTTTCGAGAACCATGATCGCGTCGTCGACAACGATCCCGGTTGCAAGAGAAAGACCCAACATCGTAAACGTGTTGATCGTAAATCCCGCAAAGTATAAAAATAAAAAAGTCCCGATTACGGAAGTCGGAATCGCAAGAAGAACGTTACCCGTGCTTTTCCAATTTCCCAAAAATAATCTACAAACGAATCCGGTAAGAATGGCCGAAAAGATCAAAGTGAATTCAAGTTCGTTTACGCTGTCTCGGATATAACCCGTGTTGTCGTTCGAAACGGTGAGATCGAAACCTTGCGGAAGTTTCGGTTTCAATTCCTTAACCTTCGCCTTAACAAGATCTCCGACTTCGACCGCGTTTGCGCCCTTGAGTTTTTTGATTCCTATGGCGACCGAAGAAACTCCGTTGAATCGAGAGATTCTTCTTACCTCGCCTAACCCGTCTTCTACGATCGCGATGTCCTTAAGACGAATCGATCGGAAAAGGGGAGAACCGCTTCTTGAGTTTAGAAAAATATTTCCGAATTGCTCCGCAGTAGGAACCTCTCCGACCGCGCGCAAACTGATTTCGCTCGTTCGATTCTCCACTCTTCCCGAAGGAACTTCGAGGTTTTGTTCCTTCAACGTGTTAACGATATCGTCCACCGCGATTTCGCTTCTGGAAAGTTTAATCGGATCCAGATAAACGTTGATCGTACGATCCACGTAACCGCCGAGAATGATCTCGCCCACTCCCGAAATTTTCTGAAACTTATCCTTCAGAAAATCCTTCACGAAAAGCATCTTTTCCTTTTCGGTTTTATCGACCGCCGTTACGGAAACCCAGATGATCGGGGTATCATCGGGATTCGATTTCGTAATCACGGCCGGGTCCAATTCTTCCGGAAGTTTATTGGATACTTGTGCGAGTTTGGTTTGAATCTCCTGCACCGCAACGTCCACGTCTCGACTCAGTTCCAACTCGACCGTGACCGTCGCGGAGCCGTCCGAAGAAATCGATCGAACTTCGGTGACACCTTCGACCGCCATCAAAACTTCTTCGATCGGATCGACCACGTCGGTTTCCATCACCTGTGCGTTGGCCCCGACAAGAGTAAGAGAAACGTTGACCACGGGAAAGTCCACGTCGGGCATCTGGGAAACGCCCATTCGTGAGAATCCGACCGAACCGAAAAGAATGATCGCGGCCATCATCATCCAGGAAAAAATCGGGTTGCGTATAGAAACTGCGGAAAGCAAAGCAAACCTCTTTGAAATTTAATAAGAATGAAGATCTAAAACGAACTTTGAATGTAAATCCGACCTGACTTTTTACCCTCGGGTCCTCTTTTTATCCGAAGTTCCATCGTTTTCAGTATAGAATCTTAAACAATTAGTTCATTATTTCACAGAGTCTGAAATTATAATACATATTTCCTCAAAAATAACGGAATCAACACAATTCCCGTTTCATCAAGGTCGCTGAACGACCCTCTACGTTGTTCGAAAGGGCATCCGCCTTTTCGAATAGACTAAACGCCGTTAGTAAATCTTAAAAATAGAATTCAATAAATAGCTTATAAACAAAACGAAACTCGTCCGTTCCCCGTTCGAATCCTTTAGAAAAAATGGAAATTTATTTTAAATCATTTAGTAAATTTCTTTCAATTCAATCTTTTCGTCCAATACTATGCGACCGGGTTTCATCAAGTAAAAGCGATACGCGTTTCGTTACGTCCATGAAAAAGAACGATATTTTTTCCACAGACCATCCTACTGCGAACGGAAGAACGGACGATCCGTTTCGAAGTTCCTTTACGAAGAATCTGATCGGGAAAAAACAAAAGCTCGGAATTAGAACCAGAATTTCCGTAATACTCGCCGCACTTTTGTCCGTGGGCGCACTTCTCGTAACCACGATCAATTCCGTCGTCGCTTATCAAAGACTTAAACAGGAAGCGGAATCGGGAGCCAGACTCGCTTCCGAAAAATACACCAGAGAAATATCACAATTTTTGAATGTAGGTTTGGGGGCGGTGCGAAGTTTCAAATCCGTTCTGGAAAAAACGAGACCGAATCGACCCATGTTGGCGGAAGCTTTCGGCGGATTTCTTCATATTCAACCCGACTACTTCGGGGTTTGGGCGGTGTTCGAACCGAACGCTTTCGACGGCTTGGACAATTCTTATAGAAATACAAAAGGACACGACGCTTCGGGAAGATTCGTTCCTTATATCAACCGAGCTTTGGACGATGACAAATTGGTATATGAGAATTGTGTAAACTACGAAGACCCCGGTCCCAAAGGACTTTATTATTCCGTTCCGAGACAAACACAAAAGGAATTTCTCACGGAACCCACGAGCTATCTCGTTTCCGGAAAATGGATTCTGATGGTTTCCATCGTTGCTCCCGTGTTTAGGGATTCGAAGTTTGCCGGGGTGGTCGGCGTCGACGTTACGATCGAAAGAATGCAGACCAAAATCGGTTCGATTCGTCCGTTTCGAAATCAGGGATACTTGGCCTTTCTTTCTCCGGATGGTTCCTTTGCCGCAAACGGAAAAGATCCTTCGACCGTCGGCAAGTTGATCGCAGAACCTTCGGAAAGAAAAAGAATCACGGAAGGAATCGCTTCGGGTCAGCCCTTTCTCGAAAACAAGGACGGTTTTACGCATTACTACTATCCGGTTTTATTGGGTGACGCGCCTAGACCCTGGGCGGTCCGAGTTTCCATTCCAGATTCATTATATTCAGGAGATCTAATTTATCTTTGGTTCATCTCGCTCGTATCGACTTTCGTAATTCTCGGTTTCATTCTTCTAACGCTTAGATTCTCCTTTGATCGATACGTTCTAAAAGGACTTTCCAAAGCGATCGCCTATTCCGAACAGATCGCAAAGGGAAATCTTACCGCAAGGGCGCATTATCCGAGAGAGGACGAAATCGGCGCACTTCTAGGCGCGATGGATAAAATGCGCGAGGATCTTTCCATGTATCTCGAGGAAAGAATCGCGACACAAGCCGCGCTTCGGGAAAGCGAAGAAATTCGAAAAAGAAACGAACTCATTGAAGCGCAAAAAAAACATCTGGAAGAAGCCCTTGAAAATCTCAGAAAGGCGCAGAACCAACTTCTTCATTCCGTGAGAATGGCGACACTCGGACAACTTTCGGCGGGAATCAGTCACGAACTCAACAATCCGCTCGGTGCGATCAAAGCTTCCAATCAAACACTTCTCGCTTCCGTTCCTAAGATGAGATCCATGCTTCCGACGGTGCACTCCATTCTTTCCCTCGCTTCGCCCGAAGAAAGAGATCTTTACGTCTCTTTTATCGACGCTTGCAGAAAAGGAGATTCGGGAATCGCGGGACTCGAGGTGAGAAGGAGAAGAAAAAAGATCAGCGATACATTAAAAGAATGGAATGTTCCGAATTCGGACGCGTTAGCCGACACCATCGCGGACATGGGGGTCGAAAATCTTCCGGAAACGTATAAGCCCTTGTTTCAAATGACAAATCGTGAAACGCTTTTGGAATATATCTACTTAGAAGAAATCTATTTTCGAAATTCGGATACGATCCGCGTTTCGGTGGATCGGGCTTCCAAGATTCTTTTTGAGTTGAGAAATTATTCCGAAGCGGGAGACGAAACCGCGGTCAAGAGGGTTCACATCGAGGAAACCCTGGAAACCGTTTTTACGGTGTATCAGCACTATATTCGTCGAGGGGTTGATCTGACCCGATCCATCGAGGAGATTCCGCCAGTCCTTTGTGTTCGGGAAGAAATCGTTCAGATCTGGACGCATCTGATCTTCAACGCTCTACAAGCGATGCAGTTTAAGGGAAAACTTACGGTTCGTCTTTTTCAAGAAGAGGATGAAGCGGTCGTGGAAATAGAGGACAACGGACCCGGAATTCCCGATGACATTCGCGATAAAATCTTCGAACCTTTCTTTACGACCAAAGACACGGGAGAAGGAAGCGGACTCGGACTCGATCTGGTTCGTAAACTTCTCGATAAAAACGAGGGAAGAATCGAATTGTCTACCGAACCGGGGAAAACAATTTTTCGAGTATTCCTTCCTATAAATTAGAATTTTAGAATATTCTTATTGATTGAAACGGTTCAATTCTTCCAAACAGGAAACACAAAGACAGTCGTTATAGTTTTCCTTAAGTCGTTTTCGAACTTCGGAGGAAAGATTTACGGAAAAACAATCGCACGCGTGCGCCGACGCGCCGCAGGAAAAGGTTTTCCCGCAACGTTGACAGGGCTTTTGGACGATTCCGGTTTGTGAAGATTCAGTCGCAGACATACATTCAAAAAATCGAATTCGATTACACGTCCCAAGAATAATGAAAGAATTCCGTGTCCTTGACGAATCCGATCGACTCGTATAATTTTTGAGCCTGATGATTGTCGAACGCGGTCGATAAACCAAGATACTTCGCGTTTGTTTCTCTCGCAAGAGAAGCCGCTTGATCGATCAATGCTCTCGCACAACCTTTTTTACGGTGTTCCGGACGGACAAAAAGATCGTTTAAGATCCAAGTTCGTTTCATGGACAAGGAAGTAAACGAGGGATACAACTGAGTGAAGCCGCAGTAGACGTCCCCGTCCAAACAAAGATAAATTATAGATTCTTTTTTGAGAATTCTTTCCTCGATAAACTTCGTGGCGCTCGCCAAATCCGAATCCTTTTTATAAAACTGACGATACTCGTCGAACAACTTCGCAACTTCGGGGAGATCTTGAATGACCGCTTCTCTAATTTTCATAGTTTATTTTCAATTTTCCTAATAGAACTATTTTTGAAATGGCCCGCTCGATTCAAGTGTAAAATTCAAGTTTCGATTTCGCATTAATTTACGAAGGTCTTCCATTTACCGGAAAGTTTTCCTTTGCGCAAAAGATGGATTTCTCCCAATTCCGCCATCACCTTTTCACTCTGAGTAGGTCTGTAAAAAACGTAGTCGTTCGGATAAAGAGAGGTTTTGAGCGATCCGTTTAGGATTCCCTGATTCGTACTCGCGCCGAAAAGAGAATTATCCTGAAGACCCGAAGGAGATTCTTTCTTTGCGGAAAACGCGCCGCCATATGTAAAATAAGTTACTTCCTGATTCGGATCCCAAAGTGGAAACAAAAAGGAGATCGACTCCAAAAACGGAATTCGAGTTCCTTCGATTCGTTTCAAAATCGGAGCCGCGATAAAAACGGCCGCCGAATGTTCGTCCAAACTTACGACGTCGAAGTCGGTCGGTTTCACAAGCGCGGAACCCACGGAAACGTCGTTGACGATCCCGTTTCCGAACCGCTGATAAAAACGATACGTTTTACTTCCTCCTCCGTTAAACACCAATTCTTTTTGAAAAAATTCCGGAAAAGAATTCTTCGATTCCTTTATAAATTTTGAATATACTTCCAGAGATTTTTGTAATGAATCTTCGATCGCTTGTATCTTATCCCCAAAGATCACCGGAACCGAGGCCACATGAGGTTCGTATCCCATAAAACCAGTAAACTCAAGACGGTTTTGATTTTTACGAATCAATTCAAAGGAAGAATGCAACTTTTTCGAATCCACAAAACCTCCCCGATGAAGACCGATATCGATCTCGAAACTTACGGAAAGTTTCAGATTCTCCTTATTCGAAAATTCCAAATATTCCTTCAGCCGCTCTTCCGTATCGATCAACCATTGAATCTTTTGAAATTCTTTAGAGCCGGTTTTGGAGTGAATGTCCGCTAACGCTTTTACGGGCATGGGTTTCCCCAAAAGAATATTATAATTCTTGAATTCCCCGTCCGACAAAAGCATCGTTATATCTCCGGAATGAAACACCATCAATCGGTCCGTTCCGGTCGCTCGCACGATATATCTCAAAAGTTCGAGGGAAGGAAGCGACTTAACGACGACACGATAGTGCAAAGGAGATTTCAGATTTTGCTTCAACAACTTGAGATTCTCATCCAAACGATCCAAGTCCAAAAGAACGATCGGTTTTCCGGGTCCGTTGGCTTTTAATTCTTCGTTTAAATTTTGAAAATAAGAAGAATACGGTTTGCCCTGATCCTTGGGTTTGATCGCCAAGATCACGAGTAAAAGTAAAACCGCACTTCCTATACCAATCGTCTTCTTGTTTATGAATTTCATTTCTATATCCCGTATCCCGATAGAGAATTAAGGATTAGACTCGCGGGTTTACAACTCTTTTTATACGAGAATGAGTAACGTTGAAGATTAACGAATAACCCCGTTTAAGATCGAGTTCAAAGTGGAATCTATGATTTTTTCCAAGGTGCGCTCTTCTATAATCGCCTGAGGAATTTGTCTTCCGTTTGTAAGAACCGCAAAGCCGTGAACCAAACTCCAAACCGTAAACGAAAGACCGTATGTGTCCTCCGATTTGAATAAACCCTTTTGTTGTCCGTCTTCTAAAATTCGAAAAAGGCCCATAAACGCTTCTCTTCCGATTTGTTCGAGTTCTTGTGGAGCTTCCTCTTCGCAGTTCAACGCGCCACCGAACATAAGTTCGGTTCTTCTCGGATGTTTCAACGCCAAGAGCACATAACGTGAACCTGAGGAACGAAGTCTTTCGATAGGATCCTCGCTACTCTCCCACGCGAGACGCATCTCGTCCGCGAGATCGGAAAAACCGCGCGCCGCGAGCGTAAACAAAAGATCGATCTTTCTGGGAAAATGTCTGTAGGGCGCCGCGTGACTTACGCCCAAATCCGCGGCGATGTCCCTCAGACTCAAACCTTCGATTCCTTTTTTTTCCAAGATTTCCTCGGATTTAAGAATGATCGCCTTTTTGAGATCGCCGTGATGATAGGTTTCGATCGTCTCTTTTTTCGAAGATTTTTTCTTGGGGCTGATTTTTTTTTCCATAAAATGTTGTCAGTGACTACTTTTTATGTTGACAGAGCCAACATTATATGTTTACAGTGGTAACATATATTCCGGACGGGTCAAGGCCCTTTTAGGAGGAATTATGAGAATTTTTGACAAAGTCCTTTCTGCTTCCAGGACCAACCCTTCGCTTTTTTGGAACGGCGTTATCAACGTGATCTGCTTATTCGTCTTGATTCCGGCTGTTTTTATCGACGAAAGAACAGTCACAAATTCTCCGGTTTGGCTCAAACCGATTAAGTTCGCGGTTTCGATCGGAATGTATTCGTTTACTTTAATATGGATTCTTCAGTTTATCGAAGGAAGGGAAAAAACGATTCGAAACATTTCCTGGGTCATCACGATCATGTTGATCGTGGAGAACCTCGCAATCTTCGGTCAGGCTTATCGAGGGATTCCGAGTCACTTCAATATCACTACACCTTTTAACGGATTCATTTTCAGCCTTATGGGAACGAGTATTTCCATATTATGGATCTTTCATGTGATTTCGGCGTTTTTGCTAATCCGACAAAAATCCGAAAACAAGGCGCTCATGGAATCCGTTCGTTGGGGAATGGGAATCGCCGCGTTCGGAATGATCTTGGGATTTTTTATGACCGTTCCGAGACCGGAACAGATCGAAGCGATGAAAGCCGGAATTTTAGAAGCGAACGGCGGACATACGTTCGGCGCGAATGACGGCGGCCCCGGACTTCCGATTTTCGGCTGGAGTACGATCGCGGGCGACATGAGAATTCCGCATTTTGTCGGAATCCACGCGATGCAGTTGATCCCGATGATCGCTCTTGTATTAGGAAGTCTTAAAATAGTTCAATCGACTTCCGTAAACGTAATCCGGAATTTTTCGGTTTTCTTTACCGGATTCGTTTTGGTTCTCGCAATTCAGGCTTTAAGCGGAGAATCGATTTTACAACCTTCTTTCGAAATCGGAATCGCACTTTCGATCTGCGGACTCGGAATGTTGTTCAGTTTTTTGATTCCGCTTTTTTCAAAGAGAATCTACAATACGTCAATCAAAGGAGTATAAAATGGAGCTTTCCCTTCTATTTAAAATCGCAAACAACGTCGCGCTTGCGGGTTGGGTCTTATTGATCGTAGCGCCGAATTGGAAACACACAAGACTGGTAACGACCGGTTTCTTAGGAACACTTCTTTTCGGAAGTGTTTATACGATTTTACTAATATTCAGTTTTGGTAAAACACAAGGGAATTTCGGTTCCCTGGAAGGAGTTACTCTTCTTTTTCAGAATCAAACGGTTCTTGTGGCGGGTTGGATTCATTATCTCGCGTTCGATCTTTTTGTGGGAACCTGGGAAAGCGCCAACGCGGAAAAACTCGGAATCTCGCGCTGGCTTGTGATTCCTTGTCAGATCGCCACGTTTATGTTCGGACCTTTCGGATTACTGAGTTATCTTCTTCTCAGAGTGATTCTTAGAAAACCGATTCTGATTGATCAGCCGTTCGAATGAACGGCTTCAAAGGGTCGTCAACGTTTCTTTAAAACCTTTCGAAGAATTTCTCGAGTTTCCGGGTGCGTCACCACTTGATAGTGAGAGGTTTCCAACAAACGATACACCCTCGATTCCGGATTCGATTTTTTACGATACACCTTGTCGCTTAACAATGTAAGACTCGGTTTTTCAACGATCCCGTCGCCGATCCAGGAAGACCATTTGGATTCTTCCTCGGTGACAAGACTGTAAATCTGAGTCGCATCGACGTCGTCGAGTTCTCCGAAATAAGAATCGTTCGTATATCTTTTGATCTGATCGTTGTTGACCCAATCCTCTTCACGAATGATTCCGTGCGAAAGATCCTTGATCGCGTCGCTTCTTTGATTCCCGATAAAACCAACGATGCTCACCGGTAGAATCGGTAGGGATTCGGCTCCGAGCCCGAGCCAAAAACCGATCTTCTCGATATAAGATCCGCCGTCCGGAGAATTGATCACAAGAGCGTGACGAATTCTTTTTGAAAAGGAAGAATTTTTCGTTTTCGCCTGATACAACGCGCTTCTGAAAATCAAACCGCCTTGACTGTAAGCAATGACGTCTAACGTTTTATCTTTCAATTCGGGAGAAATCAGGAGATTCTCCACAAGTTCCAACATGAATTTTGCGTTTGTGGAAAGATGAATTCCCGGATTAAAACGAAGATAAATCGGATAATAACCGCATTCCTTCATCGTATCGGACAAGGGAACTTCTCCCTTCGCATTCCAAAGCCCTTCGTCGCAAAATAAACCGGGAATACAAAGGATTACGTTCGGAAGTTTGGAACTTTTCCAATCCATTAGAACTTCTTGATATTCCACGTCGTTTCCGTTTAAACGAAAAGACGCGTTGATATGCGAAGTCGTTACGAGACCCGCAAAGGATTCTCCCACGATACTGGAAACCGGAATGTTTTCAAAAAGAGTTCGTTTAACGACGATGTCCGCATTTTCAAGCGCGTCTAACGCTACATGCATCGCCTTTGCCGTGGAAGTCAAAGCCTGGGTCAGACCTTGTTCCGTTTTTTGGCCGGCGTTTCTTAAGGATTCCCCGGACTTGGAAAGAAATTCGGACAAACTCGTGTTCTGAATCAAAGGCGCGTCGGAAAGCTGTGAAAGTTGTTTGGAAGTCCAGTCGAACGACTCGGTAAGAATCGAACGTACACCTTCCAGGGTTCCCACCGATGTGTCTTTAGCAAGTCGAACCAACAACTTACTCAGATCCATGCTCGGTTGTGTGGGTTTGTAAGGCATTTCCGTTTCTCCTTCCATTGCCCGCGAAGAATAGCACGAAAACAACGATCAGTCAACGGATAAAATTCGATTTAGGAATCTAAGAAGAAGCGAAGTGACTTGATCTTGTGATTCTTTATGTTTCTATGACGACATGCGGCTTCTATTGATTCAACCGCCGGTCGAGGATTTTTACGATACCGATATTCGATTACAGCCGATCGGACTTTGTTATCTCAAAGGGGCGATTCAAAAATTCTTACCCGATGTGGAAGTCATCATACGCGATTTTCATAGAGGACTCGGAAACAAGCTCGCGGGAAGAAGAACGGTTCCGATTCCGAGCGAACTCAAATACTTAAAGGATTATTATCCCGTTCCCGATAAAAGTCCGTTCTCAACGTTTTTTGAATATTTCCATTTCGGTGCGTCCTACGAAAATATCGCGAACGAAATTAAGGAACTAAAACCGGATCTAGTGGGAATCTCTTCGTTATTCTCGCCTTACTATAGAGAAGCGTTAAAAACCGCCGAGGTGGTCAAAAAAGTTTTGAACGTTCCCGTTTTAATGGGCGGCTCTCACGTTTCTGCCTGCCCCGAGTTGATGTTGTCGGATTCAAACGTGGACTTCATCATCCGCGGAGAAGGTGAAAAAGCGATCTGCGATTTTCTATACGAGTTTCAAAACGATAAACGTTATGCGCTCGTTGAATCATTGGGCTGGAAAGAAAACGGAAAACTAAACTTAAACCCGGTCGGCGAGAATTTTCCCTTACAAGAACTTCCCGCACCCGATCTATCTTCGTTATCCACGGAACATTATCTTTTCGAAGGAAAGCCGATGCGTTTTATCATCACTTCGAGAAGTTGTCCGCATCGATGTAGTTTTTGTTCGGTTCATACGACTTTCGGAACCAAGTATAGAAGAAACACGGTCGACAACGTATTAAACGAAATTAAGGAATCTTACAAATTAGGCTATCGTGTTTTCGATTTTGAAGACGACAATCTAACTTTCTTTCGTCCCGAAATGAAGCGTCTTTGCGAAGAATTGATCGAAACATTTCCGAAAAAGGACGTTCAATTCGTGGCGATGAACGGGATTTCTTATATCAGCTTGGACAGCGAACTTCTTCATCTGATGAAAGAAGCCGGTTTTACCAATCTCAATCTCGCGTTAGTCAGCTCGGACAAGCTCGTTCGGGAAACGACCAAAAGACCGCATACGATGGAAAAATATCTTCAGATCGTTCAGGAAGGTTTCGAGCTCGGTTTTCAAATCACGTCCTATCAAATTTTGGGACTTCCGATGGAAACCTTGGATTCGATGATTCAAACACTTAGATTTAACGCGGGACAACCCGTGTTGATGGGTGCTTCCCTTTTTTATCTGACTCCGAATTCTCCGATCGCAAGCGGTTTTCCCGAAAGAAACGAATCCGATATTTTTCTTTCCAGATTGACTTCGATGGCGATTCCCTCCGAACTCTTTCAAAGAGAGGAAATTTATTCCCTTTTTATCATTACTCGGATTCTGAATTTTCTGAAAAGCGCGCCCGTCCCCAAAGATACAAGCGTTTCACTCCATGATGTTTTGAGAATATTAGAAAATTCAGGAATTCGATCCGCTCTCGGCGTCGTTCTTTTTAAAAAACTTACGGACGAAAAAAACCTTTACGCATCCACTCATGGAGAATTCTTTCGTTTAGAAAGATTTCGTTACGAGGTTTTTGAAAAAGTGTTTTCGGAATTGGATTTTATAACGACGTTGAGTGGAGGAAGAATCGATCTTCAAGATTTAAAATTCTCCCTTTCTTTCGGCGCGAACGATTCCAAACTCGATTTCCGCCCGGCTTGATATGGAAACGTTTCAGATTTTTCTAATATCTTTTACCGTTTTCGGATCGTATCTCGGTTTTTTACTCTGTTCCGGTCAAATGGTTTTAAACAAAATCACGGCCCTCAATCGTCTTCTCGCATCCTTGTTCGTCTGTCTCGGAGTATTGCAAATCTCCGTTCTTTGTATCGTTTTCGAAAGCGAGAATTTTTATCCTCGTTTGATTCTTTTGTATCTCCCCGTATTGGGAACGATCGGTCCGATTTTATACGGGATTCATAAAATTATCCAAGATCCGAATTTTGAACAAACCAAATTCGGGTTAAGAATCAAACACTGGATTCTTCCCGGAATTCTCTGGACGATTTATTTTCTCGGTTTTGTTAAACGAAGTTCCGAACTCGAAGGTGGAATTAGATTCTTCTTAAACGAAAGAAGTTTTTTAGATTGGGCCTGCGTGATTCCGCTGGGAATTTTGATCTCCTACATTCTTTCCATTCTTAAGGGAAGTAGAATGTTGTTCAAAGGCGAAATTCTTCGAAACGAATGGACAGCGCGCGTTCTTTTGTTCATCTTAAGCGCTACGATTCTCAACCATTCCGTCGCAACTTTGTTTTTGATCGATCGAAACGTTTTATTCCTTCTTTCGAGTTCTTCGATGATGGCGTTCAGTCTTTGTGTTTCTTATCTGATCGGAAGAAAATATCCTCAGTATTTTCAGAATCTTCAAAACGTTGCGATGGAAACCGCGAAAAAATACGCGCGTTCTCTTTTGCAGGGAATCGATAGAAACACGGTTCGAGAAAATCTTCTTCAATGTCTCGAAAAAGAAAAAATTTTCAGGGACGAGGACTTAACCTTATCTTCGTTAGCCGATGAATTGGCTCTTACTCCGCATCAGCTTTCCGAATTCATCAATCAGGAAATGGGAAAAAATTTCGCGGCGCTGATCAACGATCGTAGAATTCAGGACGCTTGCGAGTTTTTGTTAAACGAACCCGAACGATCGATTTTGGACATCGCATACGAAGTGGGATTTAGAAGTAAAACATCGTTTCATCGTTCCTTTCAGAAAGGAATGGGATTATCTCCGTCCGAATACAGGGAAAAGAATCGTAAAAATGTTTCGGAATTCTGAAAATTAGGATAGAATTTCAATCGAACCGGACCCGGTTTATAAACTGGGACGACGACTTACCGAAAGCGAGTTAGCATAACCCGATTCGAAGATCGAAAAGGCGGCTTATGAATTCTCAAATGAAAACTCACAGCAAACCCTACGAAGTTTTTTCGGAAAAGGAAAAAACAAAACGGATCATTCAGTGGATTCGTTTTTGGGACAATCGAATTCGGTTTAAATTTCCTTTTTTAACGCGACATCAAGATACGATCGGTTTATCCATTACGATCGGCTCCGCTTCGGGTATGATTCTATTTGCGGCACTTTACTTAGTCGGCGCGATTCCCTTCTGGCTTTGTATCGGTTGTAACGCGATTCTCGCGTCCTTTCTTCACGAGATCGAACACGATCTGATCCACAATCTTTATCACAAAGGAAATGCGAAGATCCAAAACTTTATGTTCTGGGTTGTTTGGTTGTTTCGAGTGAACACGGTCAATCCTTGGTTTAGAAGGGAGATTCATCTTCTTCATCATAAACTTTCGGGAAACAAAGAGGACATAGAGGAAAGAATGATCGGAAACGGAATGGCTTTCGGTATGAGAAGAATCTTTACGATGATCGACGGAAACCTCGCGTTGATTTTTCAAGGAAGAAATGTAGCTAAGGACGCGTATTCACAACTCAAAAAGATCAAAGCGCCTCATATCATCGGACCGTACCGAGGGATTTTCTTCCTTTCGTGGTATACCTTCTTATCGTTAAATGCATTCCATATTCTGAATGTGTTATTCGTAAATTCGATATACGAATCGGCATTTTTACAAACTCTCAGATCGATCCTAAACGCGGTAGCCGTGGTTTATCTGATCCCGAATTGGATTCGCCAATCTTCGATCCAGATCGTATCTTCAAACATGCACTACTACGGCGACATACGAAACGTTTACAATCAGACTCAGGTTTTGAATTCTTGGCTCATGTTTCCGTTTCATCTTTTCTGTTTTAATTTCGGTGCAACTCACGGAATCCATCACTTCGTAGTGAATCAGCCTTTTTATCTCAGACAATGGACCGCGTTTTACGTAACTCCCGCGTTGAAACGTTACGGAATTCGGTTTAACGATTTTGCAAGTATGCTCCGATCGAATTCCAAAGTCGTTTCCGAAAATGAGTATGAACTTTCCGAATCTTCGAAACTTCAAATTTCCAATCCAAGATAACCGATGCAGAATACGAACGACTTGGAAAAAATCGAAACTAAAAAAAGAAGTTTAGACAGAGCGGAATCCGCGTTTTGGCTTTTAGATCGGGCTTCCTCAATGAACTTCGCGGTCATTGCGGAGGGAAACGGAGAATGGAGTGAAGACGAAATCAAAAAGGCGCTCGATTACGTTCAATCCAAACATCCGCTCGCGAACGCAAGGATTGAACTCGAAAACGGGACTTCTTTAACCTTTAAGATCGATACCGAAAACCGGATTCCGATCATGAACTTGCGATCCGAAGAAACAAAATGGAAGGATCTCGTCGCTGAAGAAACCATACTTCCATTTTCTTGGGAAGAATCTCCGTTAATCCGAAGTCTTATGATAAAACTCGAAGCGGATCGTTGGATTTTTGTTTTGATTTTTCATCATAGCATTGCGGACGGAAGATCCGGTGTTTCGTTTATGATAGACGTTTTGAACGTAGAAATTGAAGATTTAGATAAATCGAATATTCAAAATTCAATAGACATTCCGAATTCGGCTTTTTCTCTTTTGCCGGAGCAAAACCACGAACCAAGCGATCCAAAAGTAAAAGACCTGGACGCACCAAAGACCGAAAAAATCAAAACGGGAACAATCCCCTCTTTTTCCAAAAAGAAAGAAAGCGCAAAACCTTCGTTGCACGGTTTTCAGATCGACGAAACCGAACTCGAAAAACTATTGATTGCTTCCAAACAAAACGGAACCACGTTGCACGGAATTCTCGGAGCCGTTCAACTATTCTCGTTACGGGATTTGTTGGAAACGGAAGATCCGATTCTACTCAATCTTTCCAATCCTGCGGATTTAAAACCGTATCTCAACAAAGGAATCTCCGCGACCGCACTCGGACTTTATATCACCCTGTTGACCGTTGAAGTTCCGATTCACAAAGGTTCCGATTTTTGGGAAGTGGCTCGAAAAATTTCATCCTCGCTCAAATCGCAACTCGGCGATCCAAAGGAGCGAACCCGATTTTACGATCTGCTTCCGAGCACGGAACAGATTCTCAACAAACCCAACGGAATCCCGTTCTTTTCGGCTCTGCTGCAGAAATATCCGCAGGCCTCGGCGCTCAGCAACGTGGGGATTCTTCCCTCCGTAAATAAATTCAAAAATAGGAATATTCAAAACGTATCATTCACGGTTCATCCGTCCCTGTCCCAACCCGTTTTCGTTTCGGCTTCGACGTATGAGGGAAAACTTACGATCTACATCCATTCCGATTCGAATCGATGGATACAAAAGGATTCGGAAAGATTCCGATCGAAATTCGAGGAAAGGTTAAGAAAACTTGCAAGAAATTGAATATTCTCGACTGAAGATCATAATCTCCAATGAGAAGTTTCGACCCGATCCGACCAATAGTCCAAGGTGTTTTTTAAAATCGCCAAATCCAGAGGTTTGATCAAGCAGTCGTTCATTCCTTTGGAAACGTATTTTTCCTTACTGCTTTCAATCGCGTCCGCGGTCAACGCGATGATGATCGGAAATTCTTCGTTTTGTTTTTGGGAACGAATCCACTTTGTCGCTTCGATCCCGTCCACTTCGGGCATGTGAATGTCCATAAGAACGATGTCGAACGTATCCAACTGCATTCTTTCGATCACCTCACGGCCGTTGTGTACTACGACCGGATCGTATCCTAATTTTTTCAAAGCCCTTTCGATCAAAAGACAATTGGTTTCATTGTCTTCCGCTACGAGAATTCGAATCTTCTTCGGAACCACATCGGAGTAAACCCCTTCCAAATCTTTCGCGCTCGCAGGTTCGAGAATCGTTTCGATTTCGGATGCGGAAGGAATTTCGTAAGCGATCGAAAAAGAAAACCGAGAACCCTTGCCTTCCTTACTTTCCAAACTCAAAACTCCACCCTGCAGTTCTACGAGTTGTTTGGTGATGCTCAAACCCAAACCCGAACCGCCGAATTTTCTCGCGGTGGACGTATCGCTCTGAGAGAACGCGTCAAAAACTTGTTTCTGTTTTTCCGGAGGAATTCCTATTCCCGTGTCCGAAACCGTAAACTCGATCAGTATGTTTTCGTTGGAATTTTTTTTCTGAGAAACTTTTAATACGACTTCACCGTGATTCGTGAACTTGATTCCGTTTCCGGAAAGATTCCATAAAATCTGACGAAGTCTAAGTTGATCTCCGTAAACGTATTCCTGAATGTCGAACTTACCTTCCAACTTAAATTCGATCTGTTTTCGTTTGGCGAGCGGATACAAAAGATCGTGAATCTCGTCCAAAACGGAACGAATCGAAAACACTTCCTTGTCGAGGGAGATTTTTCCGGCTTCGATTTTCGAAAAGTCGAGAATGTCGTTGATGATCTGTAACAACGACTTGGCGGAACCGGAAAGAATTTTGATGTATTCCTTTTGTTCTTCGTTGAGTTTTGTCGTTCCCAAAAGCTGAACCATACCGAGCACTCCGTTCATAGGAGTTCGGATTTCGTGACTCATATTCGCAAGAAAGCTACTTTTAACCTGAGACGCTTTTTCCGCGACTTCCTTCGCCTGGATGAGTTCCCATTCCGTTTCTCTTCTTTGTTGGATTTCCTTTTTAAGGAGAACGATGTTCTTATGAATCTCGGATTGTAATCCGTCCTTCAGTCTAAATTCCAATTCCTTAATTCTTTGAACGAGCATGATCGAAAAAAGAACGGACTGAGCGATATACGCCAACTTAAGAATGTGCAACGAAAAATAATCGAAAGAGATCACGCCGGACGCGCTGAGATTGGTTAGAATCCCCGCCGTCGGAAAGATCATGTGAATCAACAAAAGACTTTTCGCCGATTTAAAACCGCTTTGAATCCGAATGATACAAAAGTAAACGATGATGAGGTTGTTGATCAATATTAGATAATACGAAAATTGATTCAGTTGAGTCGGATACAATAAAGACAACGGAAACAGAAGAAGATTGAAGAACACGTAAATATACGTGGTGATTCTCGCGCGTTTGTCCTTTTGAACCTTATCGGGATATAAGAACTCCAAAGAGAATAGGAACAAAAACATGGTGGCGCCGTAAACGAGAAGCAAAGTAACCGGAAGATAATAGTGCCCGTATTCCGGTTTAAAAAGAGGCAGGGCCAATCCGTCCCAAGAGGTGAGATAAGCCGCAAAAAAGGTCAACATAAGAAAGTAATATAGATACGATCTCGTACGGAAAAAGAAATACAACGAAAGGTTGTATAAACTCATCGCGATTCCGAAACCTACGGTCAAACCGACTATAATCGATCTGAATTGTTTCGTAATCCTATATTCTTTTATGGATTTTAAAACGAAAGGAATTCGAAGCGGCGTTCCGCTTTTGATTCTGCAAACGATCTGAATCTCTTCGCCCGGTCGAAGATCGAAGTCCACCGTGGGAAAGTTTTCGTCGTAGGCGCGACTCGATCCGGCGAGAATTTCATGAACGATATTCTCGTGCGCGTATCTATAATGAATGTCCACTTCCTGAAGATAAGGATTGTAAACCTCGAACTTTCCGTAATAACTCGCGTCCGTATCGTTCTTTAAAGGAATGTAAAACCACGCGGTATCATTCGTAAAACCGAGGGAGATGAGTTCGGTCGGAATGGTCTGAAAGGAAAGCGACTCGTCCCGGTTGAAAATTTTTTCCCTTAGATTCTCCCCTTTCGCATCGCTAAAGTAATGAATGAAGGAACGAAAAGAACCGCCCTTTTGCAACTGAGAAATTTTGCCGGGGGCGGGAGACGCAGATTCGCCAAACAAAGAAAAGTTGAGCAGAATCGTTATGCCGAATGATAATAAAAATCTCATATTGAAAACGGAAAAACCAAAAAATCGGAACGGCTATTTTTGAGATACTTTCCGGGATCTATTTTATGAGTAAAAAGATTTTTTCAACTCAAGATCTTTTTAGCGTTCTTTAAAATCAATAGACGATTCCTTTTCTTCGATTCCCGCACCGAGAATCTTATCAATCATTCCGTATTTCAGCGCTTCTTTTGCGGAAAACCAAGAATCCCGATCCGTGTCCTGCACGATTCGATCCAATGGTTGACCCGTCGCATTTGCCATAATTTCGTTCAAAAGATCTTTTTCTCTCTTAACGGATTCCGCAAAAATACGAATGTCTTCCGCGGGCCCCTTAAATTCTCCCATAACGTGGGGTTGATGGATTAGAATTTTACTGTGCGGATACGCCGAACGATTTCCCTTATCCCCGCAAAGAAGAAGAACCGCTCCGAAAGACATAGCCATTCCCAGACAGGTCGTATACACCGGAGGACGAACGCTATTCATCACGTCCAAGATCGCCAAACCCGCGTAAGTCGAACCGCCGGGAGAATGAATGTAAAGCGAAATCGGTCTCGTGGGATCCACCGCTTCCAGATATAAGAATCGATCGATCAAATATCTCGCGGAGCTGTCGTTCACCTCTCCCCAAAGAAAAACTTTTCGTTGTTCGAGATAAACGGATTCGATCTGTGGAGAAGAATAGATCTGAGTTGCTTCCAATAGATTCTCCTTCGTTTAAGCCGCGGCCGAAAGAAATCGAAGACAAGCCTCGGGTCTGTAAATTTCCCCGATTCCGTCCCTAAGAATATCCTTCAACTTCAGATGTCTTTTTTTGATAAACGAAAGCGTTTTTCCCTGCGACTTAGAAATTTCGTCTAACGTAAAATTTTTGTAATAATACAGTTCGATCAGTTTTCGATCTTCCGGGGAAAGTTCGTTTAGATTTTTACGGATCGCTTCCGAACGTTCGTTTTCGAAATAGGAAAGATGAGTTTCACCCGCGTTTTGTTCGATCTGTTTCGGATCAGCGAAAACCAGACTTTGATTTTCCTTTTTTCGTAAGATTCGATCCCCGTGTTTGATGACGGCTCTTTTGAGAAGGATCGGAAACGCTTCGAGAACCTTGATTCCGTTTAGATTTCTATAAAGATCCCAAAAGGATTCCTGGACCACGTCCTCGGAAAGATCCTCGTCCTTGAGAATTTTCACTGCGTGTTGATAAGCGAAGCGGGAAAATCGGTTCTGCAATTCCGTCCAAGATCGATGATCTCCGGTTTTTGCGTTTTCCAAAAGTTCGATATAGGATTTGTCTTTCATACGTTTAAAGGTCCCGGTTCGCAGAATTTTGGTTCTTAAAAAACGATTCTCCTTCTAGGTTTTTTCGAAAAAAGCATTTTATTTCCCGAAATACCCGAAGGAGAATCTACGACTGAAGAATGTCTACATTCTTCCCTTATCTTTCAGTCGATTTCTCAACGCTTTGGCCATTTGTTTGTCCTTTTGTTTTTTCTTTCTGTTCTCTTCGGGATCGTTTAGGATCCGATAGGCCCTCAGCTCTTTGGAGAGTTTTAAATAGGAAGAATATCGAGCCTCTTCGATTCTTCCGTCTTCCAAGGCCGCTTGAACTCCGCAGTCCGGTTCTCCGTTATGCGAACAGTCGTTAAAGCGACATTGTTCCGCGGCCAAGGCGATTTCGGGAAAAACTTCCTCGAGTTCGTCTTCGCTTCCTCCGCTGAAAAGTCCGACTTCCCGAATTCCGGGATTGTCCATGAGAATTCCGCCCGAAGACAATAGAAACAATTCTCTGTGAGTTGTGGTATGTCTTCCGGTTCCGTCCGAGGTTTTGACCTCGTTCGTTTTTTGGACGGTTTCACCTAACAATGAATTGATGATCGTGGACTTGCCCGCACCCGAAGATCCCAAAAACGCGATCGTTTTTCCGGGTTCTATGTACCGGAGAATCGTCGAAGTCTGACTTGAATCCAAAGCGGAAATCATTTCCACGGGAATTTCTCCGGCGACCGTTTTGATTTCGTCGAATCTGATTTCCGGACTTTCGCAAAGATCCATTTTGTTCAACACGATCGCGGCTTGCGCGCCGCTAACCTTCGCCAAGAACAAATAACGTTCGATTCTTCTCGGACTGTAGTCGTTGTCCAAACCCATGATGACGAGCAACAGGTCTATGTTCGCCGCGATCGCCTGCGAACGGTTTTTTTGTCCCGGATTGCTTCTTCGTAAAAAAGTTTTTCTGGGAAGAATTTTCTCCACGATACAAAGATCGTCTCCGTCGATCTCGCGTACAAGAACCCAGTCTCCCGCGACTAAGGATTCTCCGGAAGATAAAAGAATTCCGGAGGGGATTCCCTTACGTTCGCCGTGGTCTATTAGGATTTTTGAATATTCTCCGTAAACGGAAAGAATCCGTCCCGGTTTTAAGTTTTCGATCGATGTAGATTCCGAAAGAAAGAATTCCGGATCCCAACCGTATGAAACGAGGATTGAAGTTGATAGTGACATTTGATTCCTACTGATTTTGAATAAAGATACATAACGCCCCTTCCCGTTTTGCGGGATTCGAGGGTTTGGATTTTCAAAAAGGAATTAAACAATCATATTCGAACTTTCGATAATAGATTCCGTAAGTGATGTTCTGAAGTCAACCAAAGATCGATTCAATTATTTCCCGGAATTCAAATCCTCTAAACGCTATTTTTCTTGCAATATTTTCCTTTTTTGGAAATATTTTGCCAATTTAACCCAGGCAAAAACATTGATTAAAAAAATTTCTCAACCTATCGAAAAAATTAAAAGCCAATACGATGCGGTCGTAATCGGTTCCGGTTACGGCGGGGGAATCGCCGCGTCGAGACTTTCCAGAGCGGGAATCGAAGTCTGTCTTTTGGAAAGAGGGAAAGAAATCAGACCTGGAGAATTTCCGAACAAAGAAATTCCAGCTTTTGAAGAAGTTCAAGTAAACTACGAAGACAAACACATAGGTTCCAAGAGCGGTTTATACGATTTTCACGTGAACAAAGACATCAACGTTTTGGTGGGATGCGGCTTGGGAGGAACTTCGCTTATCAATGCAAACGTAAGTTTGAGAGCGGTTCCCGAAGTGTTTCAAGATTCCGCGTGGCCGAAAATCATACGCGAAGAAGCCGCACGTCACGGAATGGATCCGTATTATTCCAAAGCGGAAGAGATGCTCAGACCGAACGTTCTTCCGAGTCAATACCGCGATCTCGCGAAATTTAAGGCTCTCAAAACATCGGCTTCCTTTTTAAAGAAGAATTTTTATCCCACTCCGATCAACGTTACGTTCGAATCGAAGTTGAATCACGTAGGAGTTCAACAGGACGCTTGTACGAACTGCGGCGATTGTGTTACCGGTTGTAACGTTTCTTCCAAGAACACGACTTTGATGAATTATCTTCCCGACGCGGCGAACTTCGGAACGCAAATCTTCACCGAAGTAAAAGTAAATTATATCGAAAAGAAATCGGATCATTGGCTCATTCACTTTACTCCGCTTGGAGTAGATCGTGAAAAATTCAGCAAGGACGAACTATTCATCCGTGCAAACACGGTGATTCTCGCCGCGGGCGCTTTGGGTTCCACGGAAATTCTTCTGAGATCCAAGGAGAAAGGTTTAAGCGTTTCCGACGCGGTCGGAGTTCGGTTTAGCGGAAACGGCGATATGTTAGGTTTTTCTTATAATGGAAACGCCAGAATCAACGGAATCGGCTTCGGAAGCAAGAATACGAACGGAAACGCAAACGTGGGCCCTTGTATCACGGGAGTGATCGATACCCGTATCAATTCTCCTTTGAACGAAGGAATGATCATCGAAGAAGGTTCGATTCCGGGTGCGATCCGAGGACAACTTCCCGCGATCTTCGCACTCGGTTCGAAATTCACCGGAGTCAAAACCAAGAAAGGATTCTTTCAATGGATAGTTGAGAAATTTAGAATATTCTTAAGTTTCATTTTGGGTCCGTATCGCGGGGCAGTTCGGAACACGCAGACCTATCTCGTAATGGCACACGACGGAAACGACGGAAAGATGTTTCTTCAAAACGATCGTTTGAGAATTTCCTGGCCGAACGTGGGTAAAAAACCGATCTTCGAAAAGATCAGCACCATTCTCAAAGAATCCACGATTCCTCTCAAAGGAACCTATATTAAGAATCCTGTATGGAATAAACTGACCGATCAGGATCTGATTTCGGTTCATCCTCTCGGCGGTTGTCCGATGGGAGAAGACGCGAGTTCATCGGTCGTCAACGAGAACTGTCAGGTTTATTCAGGCAAAAGCGGATCGGCGATTCACGAAGGTTTGTATGTGATGGACGGTTCCGTGATTCCAAGATCACTGGGAGTCAATCCTTTGTTGACGATCTGCGCGATTTCGGAAAGGGCCTGCGAAAAACTCACGAGTCAAAAAGGACTCAAGATCAATTATCATCTTCCTTCTTATCCGAAGAATACGGACGTTCCCGACGAAACGACCTTGGGAATCGAATTCACGGAATGTATGAAAGGATTCTTTTCCACACAATCCAAAGAAGATACGGAAAGAGGTTATCAAATCGGAAAAGACGAAGGTTCCTCGATAGAATTCCTTCTTACGATTCGAAGCGAAAATCTCGAAGAGATGATCGACAACCCGGATCATAAAGCTACGTTATTCGGCACCGTAAAAGCTCCATTCATATCCAAAGACATCATCTCCGTAACCGGTGGAGAATTCTTACTTTTTATTTCCAGAGAGGATCGAATCGAAACCAGAAATATGGTCTATCGTATGATTCTCAACACGGAAGAAGGTAAGAAATATCTTTTCGTAGGCGCGAAATGGATTCAGAACGACGGACTTACCAACATCTGGAGAGATACGAGCACTCTGTATACGACGATCTACGACGGCGAAACCGAAAATTCTCCCGTATATGGTAAAGGAATTCTGCATATTCTTCCCGAAGACTTCGCGAAGCAGATGACCACGATGAAGGTTATTAATTCGAAGTCGATCCTCGACGACGTGAAAGGAATGGCGAAGTTCGGTTCCTTCTTTGCGGGCGCGTTATACGACGTTTACGGCGGAGTCGCAAGTTCCATCGTTCCTTGGGACAAGGACGCAAGACCGAGAACCAAAAGACCACTTCGAGTTTCTCCGCCCGAGGTTCATTTTTTCAAAGCGGAAGACGGAGCGGACTTAAGACTTTTACGATATAAAGGCGGAAGCAAAGGACCGGTCTTTTTATCTCCGGGTTTGGGAGTTTCCAGTTTGATCTTCAGCATCGATACGATCGATACGAATCTTTTGGAATATCTGTACGCAAATCAATTCGACGTTTGGCTTTTCGATTATAGAACTTCGATCGCACTTCCATCCGCGCCTCTTCCGAACACGGGAGACGCGATCGCCACGAAAGATTACCCGGCCGCGGTTAAGAAGGTTCGAGAATTGACGAAGGTCGATAAGATTCAAGTGGTCGCTCATTGTTTCGGCGCGACCACCTTTACGATGGCATTGCTCGCAGGTTTGGAAGGAGTTCGTTCCGTAGTTCTTTCCCAGATTTCGGCGGATGTAGAAGTTCCGACCTCGATGGACATCAAAGTCGGACTTCATACGGCGGAAATTCTCGATGCGCTCGGAGTGGAAGACATGACCGCTTACACGAGCGACAAAGACGGATGGCTTGATAAATTCTTCAATAGTGTTTTGGCTTTGCAACCTCAATCCTTATTCGCACACGACGTGAATCCGGTCAGCAGAAGAATCACCTTCCTCTACGGAAGTCTTTATAGATTAGAAAACTTGAATGAAGAAACCTATAGATACGGTTTGGGAGAAATGTTCGGAGTTTCGAACATCAAAGCTTTCGAACATTTGTCTAAGATGATTCGGGCTCACAAGGTCGTAAGCGCTCAAGGTGAAGACGTTTACGTTCCTCACTTGGACCGTCTCAACCTTCCTATCACGTTCATTCACGGGGCGGAAAATCAGTGTTATCTTCCGGAAAGCACCGAGAAGACTTATCAAACGCTGATCAATCGGTTCGATCCGAATCAGTATAGACGTCACGTGATTCCGGGTTACGGACATATCGACTGTATGTTCGGTAAGAACGCGCACAAAGACGTGTTTCCTCTGATTCTTCAGTCTTTAAACAAATACTGAAGAATCGGATACTTTAAAATTTCATAATATTAGCGAACGGCAGGAAGAATGTTACAAGACAACGCATATTACGACGCAATCGTCATCGGCTCCGGATTCGGAGGCTCCATCAGCGCGCTCAGACTTTCCGAAAAAGGACAAAAGGTTCTCGTTTTGGAAAGGGGGAAAAAATATTCACCTGGACAATTCCCGAGAGACGTAACCCAAGTGAACAATCTCCTCTGGCGTTATCCCAAAAAAAGAAAATCACTCGGTCTTTACGAACTGAACTTTTTCAGCGGCCTGGGAACCGTCACCGCTTCCGGTTTGGGCGGAGGTTCTTTAATTTACGCGAACATTCATATCCGACCCGATCAAAAAGTTTTTGACGATCCTCGTTGGCCCGCGCCGTTTAACAGAAGTTTTTTAGATCCTTACTACGATAAGGTCGCTTCCAAATTGGACGTAAAACCGGTTCCTCCCGAATGGGACCTTCCGAAACGAAATAAATTTCGCGCCGCCGCGGAACTCAATCAACATACGTATTTCGATCCGGACGAGGCCGCGAGTTGGTTGAATCCCGCAAGACCCGGGCAATCCACCTGCGTTCGATGCGCCGAATGTGAATTCGGTTGCAACCACGGAGCGAAGAATACATTAGATTTTAATTATATTGCCGACGCGCAAAAAAACGGAGCCGTCTTTCAAACCGATTCTTTGGTTTCTCATATCGCTCCCGACCCAAAAAACGGCTACGTAGTCCATTATGAGAACACCGAAACCGGACAAAAACATTCCGTGTACGCGAAACGAGTCGTTCTTTCCGCGGGGACCTTGGGAACCAACCGAATTCTTTTCAACAGCAGGGACAAATACAAAACACTTCCGAACCTGAGCAAACATCTCGGCAAAGGATATTCCGGCAACGGGGACTTTCTCGGCGGAATCGAATCCAGCAAAACCGATCTCAAACCTTGGGACGGTCCGGACGTGACCACGGTAATCAATTATTTTCCGAAAGGTTTTCAATTCACGATGGCCGCGCCTACGTTCAATCAGCCTGTGATGACCGTACTTGCTTCATTAGGAATCGCTAAACCGAATTGGTTCTTGAGATTGATCGGTCCTCTTTTTTGGAAAAGTCTGAAATGGGTTCTTCCATTTATCTTTAAAAAAGGATTACTGTCCAAACCCCTTCCGCCGGGCGCACCCGGTGCGGGAAATCCGACTTATATGACGAACCTGTTCGCGATCGGAAGAGACAACGCAAACGGAAGAATCGTTCGATGCGGAAAGAACATCGACGTTAAGTGGAATTACTCCAAAGAGAATCAAACTCTCATCAAGGATATGACCGCCTCGATGCAACAGGTTGGAGACGCATACGGCGGACAATTCGGACCACTTGCAACTTTTCTAATATTCAATCGAATCATATCTGTTCACTCGTTGGGCGGTTGTATTCTTGCGGCCAACCCGGACAAAGGAGTTGTTGCGGAAACCGGAGAAGTTTTCGGTTATAAAAATCTATTCATCGCGGACGGATCGGTGATTCCTTCTTCGATCGGATTTCATCCCGTAATGACGATCTCGGCGGTCGCGGAACATACCGCGGCTTCGATTTGTGCCGGCCTATAATTTAAGGAATAAAAAATGCAACAGGACCAACTTTATATCGATCTTGGCATGTCCGAGAATCAATACAGCCCGGAAGTGATCGCCGGACAACAAGTCTATACGACCAGCTTTTTAAGAATTTACGACCTCGTGGTTTTACATATTATCAGTCGATGGTTTTGGCGTTGTGATCCGCAAAACATGGTCGATTTATACACGAAAAATTTAACCGGAAATCATTTGGATATCGGAGTGGGAACGGGTTATCTTTTACAGAAGGCGAAATTCCCCGTTGCAAAACCGACGATCTCGGTTATGGATCTCAACGCAAACAGTTTGATCGAAGCAAGAAGAAGACTTTCTCATCTCTCAGGAAAATTCAACGCGTATAGAGCCAATATTCTCGAGCCGATCAACACGAAGGAAAAATTCGATTCGATCGGAATGAGTTTTTTATTTCACTGCGTTCCGGGTCCGATCCGCACAAAAGCATCCACCGCGTTTAAGAATCTTTTGAAAATCCGCACGCCCGACGGCGTGATCTTCGGTTCCACGGGTTTACACGATCTCGGTCAAACTCATTTGTTATCCAGAAGAGGAATGAAGAATTTAAACAAAAAAGGCGTGTTTCACAATACTCAGGACACTCTTCCCGATCTCGAAGCGGCGTTGAAAGAAAACTTCAAAGAATACGAATTGTATGTGATCGGTGCGATCGCGTTCTTCGTTGGAAAAAAAGCGAAGTAATAGATAAGATCGCGAAACTTTCACGTTCTCGCGATCTTATCTAAGAGTTACAGTTCCCGAATTCGTTTCGCAAAAATGAACCGGGAATTCCAACGTGAATTACGATTCCCACTTTTTTAAATCGGCGATTATATTTTCACGACTTTTCCAAGTCGTTCTGGAAATTTTCCAGTTTAAATAGATTTCGTTCGTTTGTCCCGAGGATCTTTGAACATCGATAAGCATTTCAATCTCTTCGATTTTTCTCTGATAAAAAGGAATTCCTTCTTCGTTATAGCGCCCGTCTTTCATGTGTTGAGGATGTTCTTTAATATCCGATATGATCGCGTCGATCGAACATCTCATCGCTTGTAACATAGCCAATTTAAAGGGAGAATTTGGAAAAAATTCTTCCCCAAATTTCAACGCAAGAACCGGCTCCCAAGGAAGTTGTTTGTAAACAATTTTGAGATTCGCATCCGTAATGTGTTCTAACGCAGGATCATTCATCATTCAATAATCTTTCTTTGATACGTGTGTTTCGACGATTATTAAACGCGCGTCTCGAATCGTTCACTACTCAAGCACGCATTCTCCATTCTTAACTTTGCAGAATACGATCTAATCAAACCGGAATCGAAATACTTTCTTCCAAATGTTTAAGATCGGCCTTGGCTCCGAGCTTCTGAAGAATTCCTTTCGCAGTTGAAATCCGATCGTTATCCTCGAGTAAAAGACCGGCTTCATACAACGCGGTCGCGTATTCCCATTGATTCGGCGTGTTGGACAAAAAGGATTCAGCTTCCTTAAAGATGACTTCGGCTTTCTTTCGATCGCCCGCATAAAACTTCAACTTTCCTTTGAGCATCAGAGCCGGTCCGTAAAGATAAGGAAGGGACTTCCCGAGTTTTAAACCGTTCTTCAAACCGTAGTTGATGATCTTATTCAAACTCTTATCGCCCAATTCATTCTTTGCATATAGAGCCGCTTCTGCAAGATATACGTTTCCGATTTGAAGTTGTGGAAACTTCACCTCGCATTTTAAAAATCCCGCATAACTTCTTTTGGACCAATGCGCCGCCTTTTCGGGCCAACCTTCCAGAATGGAGAGCTTCAGAAGTTTATTGATCGTGGAAAGTTCGTTCATTACGTCGTTTTCCAAAGCCGCTCTTTCGACTTCGATCATCAATCGTTTCTCCAATTCAAGCGGTTCCACTTCTCCGAGAACATAACCGAAATAAGGAGACCAAATCCGAGTCCATCGGAGCTGAAGTTGTGCGCCCAAGTCGCTCGCGATTTCTCCGATATCGTCAAAGTATTTTTTCGCGGTTCTAAAATCGGATTGAAAGTAGTAGAGAAACCCGCCCGAAGAAAGCGCGGATAACAAATCCCATTTTTCCCCGACTTGACGATAGATCGAAATCGAATCGTGGAGAAACGGAAGTCCGAGATCGGGACGGTTTAGCATCATGTAATATACGCCTTGCACCAAAAGACTGATCGCCTTTGCGTAAGGATCTCCGGTTTTTTCGGCGAGCTCGCGTCCCTTGATCAAGAAATGTTTCGAAGGTCCGAAAAGATTCATTCCCACAAAAACCTGACCGAGCGCACATTCCGCGAGCGATTGACGAACCGGATCGTTAAACCGTTGTGTCGCATTGTATTGAGTGAATACGGACCAGCCGAACTTCTTGATGTCCTTCATGATGTATAACTTCGCGAGAGTCACGAGAATCATACATCTGAGCTTCAGACGTTCCGCCTTGCTCGCCGACGTATAAGAAGAACCGAATAAGGAGAATCTAAGAACAAAAGGAAGTTGTAATACGATTTTGAAAATCGTATCGGGTCTGCTTCCGGGAGGACGAACTCCCGTAATCCGAAGCGCCTTTTCCAAGGTTTCCATCGCTTTGGAAATATCGTCCTGTTCCTGATACACCTGACCGAGCCCGGTATAGGAACGAATCAGATTGAGATTGGATTTGTTTTCGAGACATTCTTTGAAAAGAACTTCTGCGACGGAATACTCTCCGAGCTGGCGATGAACGTGCGCCAACTCCTGTGTAATTTCATAATACGTATCGCTTTTCGATTTTTCGAACTGAGCCATAAACTCGAGAGTTTTACCGTAGTGATAGATCGCGTCGCGGTTCGCATATCTGCTTCTCGCTTTGCGCGCGGCCATCAAAGAATACTTAGACGCCTTTTCGAAATCGGAACATTGTTGATAATGGAACGCGAGAATGTCCGCCATCTCCATGACGTTGTCCTCGTTTTCTTGTTCGATAAACGACGCGATTCTTTTGTGAAGATCCTCTCTTGTGGAATGCAGAAGAGTGTTATAAACGATGTCTCGAATCACGATATGTTTGAAGATATACGTAAGCGGATCCGTGATTTCCAAAGGAGTCAGATCCAAACCTTCCAAACTCTGAAGGATATTCTGAATTTCGGAACGGAACTCGACGGGCAACAAATGATTCAAAGTTTCGACGTTGATCAAACGTCCGATCACGGAAGCCGTTTTGATTACGATCTTCTCTCTTTCTTGAAGACGGTCCACACGCGCGAGAAGAACGTCGTTTAACGTATTCGGAATCTGAATGTCTCTGGTTTTATCCGAAGGAGAAAGGGTTCCATTCTCCAGTTTTTTCAAAGTCCCTTCTTCGATCAGGTTGTGAACGATGGATTCAAGGAAGAACGGATTGCCGCTGGATCGGTTGAGAATCTGATCCAAAAATTCCTCTTGGCTTGTGTCCATGTGAAACTTATGAATGAGAAAATCCTTCGCTTCTTCCGGTTTGAATTCCTTCAGACGGATCAATTCCTCGTTAGGCGAAACCGCTTCTTCCGCGAACTGACCTTCCGGTCTGGAAACGAGAATCAACATAGACTTCATGGAAGAAAGACTGGCCGCGAGTTTTTCCAAAAGACGACTGGAAAGTTCGTCGATCCAGTGAACGTCTTCAAAGATCAGCATCAAAGGTTTTTGTTCCGCTTTTTTTCTTAATAAAGAGATGATGATCTCGAACAATCTTTCGTTCTTTTGTTTACGATCGAGTTCTTTCGTAAGAGGATCTTCTTCGACCGGAACGCCCATAAGAGCGACCAGAGCTTTGGCCCATGCGAGGTCGAACGAATTCAAAGTTTCTAATGCTTTTTCCGCCTTGGACACTCTCGTTTCCACGGAATCGTCTTCGAAAATTCCGAGAAAGAGACTCAACAATTCTTTCCAAGGATAGAATGGAGTGAATTTTTCGTAAGGATAACAATAACCGATGAGAATCTCCACGTTCCGATCGTAAGCCTGATCGATAAACGTGTTCGTCAATCTCGACTTGCCGAGTCCGGCATCCGCGATGATTCGACAAACGACGCCGTTTTTTTCGATGGCGGTATCCAACATCTTATGAAGACGATCGATTTCTTCCTTTCTTCCGATCATGGTATCTCTGTACTGAATCAGAAGTCCTGGAATATTCTTTTGTTCGGAAGTGAGTTGGAAAACCTTCTTCGCGCCGGAAACCCCTTTGAGTTCCACGTCTCCGATTTCGTGAAAGGAAAAATTCTTACCCAATTTGCTTTTGGTTTGAGAATCGATGAGAATTCCGTCATGACCACCGAGCGTTGCAAGCCGCGCGGCGATGTTCATCATCTCGCCGATCGCCGTGAAGTCCTTTCGAAACGGCGCGCCCAAATCTCCGCAATACGCCATTCCGGTCGAGATTCCGATTTGAATATTCTTAGCCGCCGGATAATTTACGGCGCCTTCCATCAATCGAATCGAAAATCTTGCGGCCAACGCTTCCTTGTTTTCCAAAGCCGCGGGCGCTCCGAAAAGAATGCTGAACACGCCGCCCTTATCGGATAAGTCCGTAACCACGAACGTTCCCGAACAAGCCGCGGCTACACTTTGAACGTGCGTAAAAAAATCGTTGAAGTTTCTGGAATCCGTACTCGATTCCAAGGGAGAATCGATCCGCACGAAAACCGAAGCGACTTCCCGATAATCTCCCGAAAACGCCTTATGAACGCTCGTCGCTCTTTGATACAATTCCGGAACGATAAAACGTTTGCATCGTTTAAAGAATCGTTCGTCCGAAATCCGATCCTCCGCTTTCGAACGCGAAGGAGGTTCGACGATGTTCTCGCACTTTTCGCAATCGATCAAACGGTAGAAGTTCGGATTCACAGCGTCCCCCGATTTGGAAGCGGGAAGGAGGTTCCAAAGATCCGCGCTGAGAATGATCTCACCGCCTAACGCGTGTTTTTCGGCAGAGATGGATTGATCCACAGGAGTTCCGGCGATCACCGCTCTTAAGAATCGATCCTGTTCTCCTAAAATAAATTCCTGATATTCTCCGTAAGCAAGTCCCACACGCGCGGGAAGATTTACGGTTTCCCCCAAAAGTTCGTTGGAGCTGTATTCCGAAATCGAATTAAAAATTCCTAATGCACAGGTTGCGACTCGATGTGCCGCTTCCGCGTCCGATTCTTCTTCCTTTTTTTCAAAACTTACAAGAACGGAGTCGCCTGCAAATTGATAAACGGCTCCTCCCCATTCGTTGAGATGTTTTAACAAAGCGGTGTAGTAATTGGAAAGAACGGTTTGTAACGCGTCTATACCTCGGGTTCCTTTTGCGGCTAACGCGAGTGTGGTGGGAGTGAATCCGACAACGTCGAAGAATAAAACCGCGCCGTGAAACGATTGGGATCGTTGCAGTTTCGATTCGTTGGAATCCGCCAACCTCCGAACGATCGCGGAGGGGAGATAAGGTCTGATCAGTTCCAGTGTGTCTTTGGTGGATTCCGTTGCGCTATTCATATTAATCCTAAAAACGAATGTTATTTTTGTGTATTTAATTCTGCAAGCCTGTTAGACGAATATTTTTGGCTAAAAATTCTCCACATTGTTTCAGCGCCTGCAGAATTATGATTTTTTTATTAAAGTTTCGCTGTCGGCTTAATTCCCGTAATCCCCTCCGCAACTCTTTCGGAAAGAGCGGCGATTGTCATCGAAGGATTGGCGCCAATCGCGGTCGGAGATAAACTTCCGTCCGCAACATACAATCCTTGATACGAAAAAACCTGACCGAATGTCTTGGAATCCGCAGAAGTTACCGCGTTTACTTTTGAATTACCGAGTATACAACCGCCTAACGGGTGTACGGAGACGTTGTTTCGAATCGGCCAAGCCCAAGTGGGAAGAGGAAAGTAAGAATCCGCTTTGATAAACGAAGCGAAGTCCTTCATCACTCCGAGAATCGCCTGATAAAGCGACATACTGTTCTTTTGCGGCCATTGAACTTGAAATCCTCTTTTTCGATCCCATACCATTCTTCCGTCTGCGCGATCGATTCCCATACAAAGCAAAACCGCAGATGTATAGGACAAATCTCCCTTCATCAGTTCGCTCAATAGATAACCCACTTTCCCGAAAATTTTTCCGCTCAAAAATCGTTTGAACAGCTCTCCGATCATGTGAAAGAAAAATCCGATTCTTAAAAACCAAGGAATCGCGGCTTCCGCAAAGTAAGAAGCGAAAACCGGATAACTCGCATCCTGAAGTACGAACGCTTTTTTAGGATCGTAACTCTTGAATAAATTATAATCCGTGTATTGAGTGATAACAGGACCATAGTTCGGATTCGCAGGTTCTTTTCCTTTCACCGCAAAGGATAAGAAGTCACCGTTACCCGAGAATTGAAGTCCGAGATGATCGGAAATATCCGGAAGTGTTTTAAATTCTTCCTTACATCTCAAAAGAAGTTCGGTACTTCCTAACGTGCCCGCGGAGACCACAACTCGTTTTGTAACGACCGAAGTGAGTTCCCTTGTCTTTCCTCCGAAGTCTCTGTAATAAACCCTGTATCCGTTTTCTCCGTGTGCGGAAGGATTGTCGTTTCCGTCCGGTCCGAGTGGCACGATCTTATGAACGAGGTGTTCGGTTCGAACGTCGGCTTTGTATTTATTCTCCGCAACGAATAGATAATTCAGATCCAACGTGTTTTTGGAATGTGTGTTACATCCTATATCACATTCCGCGCAATAAACGCAGGATGTTTGAACCGCGCCGTAACGATTTTTTTCCTGAAGTCCGATCTCTGTCGGTTTTTTAAAATCGTTTCCGAAGAATACGTTGATGTCGGCGAGTTTGGATTCTCTTCCCGCGGACTTCGCGAACTTTTGATAGAGTTCGGTGCGTACGATTTTTCTACGCGGATCGTCGTTGATCGGAATCGGTCTGGAACCCAAAACCTCTTTTACGATTTTGTAATACGATGTAAGGCTTTTCTTTTTTACGTTCGCGGGCCAACGTTCGTCGAAGATATGATCGGGCGGTTCAAGAAATACGTTCGCGTAAATCAAGGATCCCCCGCCTAAACCCGCGGAGATCACAACGTCCATGTGTTTGTAGTTTCGAATGTCGAATAACCCGGTTTGATTCAACCTGGACAACTTTTTAGGACGAACCCTGGAGCTGTTTTCTTCGGGAACATTCCAAAAGTTTTTGGACATATCGTGCGGAGAACGCGGGAAAGAACCCTTTGGATAACGTTTTCCCCGTTCCAGAATCAAAACCTGTCCCGGCCACTTTTTACTTAATCTACAACCGTTTACGGCTCCGCCGAAACCGGTACCAATCACAACCGCTTCATATTTTTTCATTACAACCCCAAAGACTATATATGTATATCAGAATAAACTAAACTCGAAATGATTCAAAAGATAAATCCCGATGATCAACGCGCCCAAAAACGAAACCGCGGAAAAAATAAAATGGAACTTATCCCAGTTCTCTAAGGACTTAAATCCCTTATAAATTCGTTTCGAAGACCACTTCGGCAGTTCCTCGATTTCGTCTCCGAGTTGATGAAGATCGAAAAAACTGAATAAGATCAGGAAAAAGGTCAAGATAAGAAGAAGAGGATTGATCCCGCCCGAGATCGTACAGAACACTTCTCCCGTAAAACTTAAGTTGCCCCAGCATACAAAGGTGCGGGCCACGATCCAACCGATCAGAATCGGAAGACCTGCGAATACGATCAGAACTTCTCCCCAGATCGCCTTGTTCTTTACTTTCTTTTTTCTTTTTTTACGCGGGTTCTCTTCGCTTAACGATTCTGCCATAGGTCGTCTCCCTCATAGAGTTGGATTTGTTTGCGGGACTTCTCGTCGTCGAAATAACCGAGCCGTTTCCAAACATCCAAAGAAACTTGTTTATAAATTTTCCAAGAACCTCCGCAATCGGGAGTGAAAGGAATATCTTTTTGTTCCACAACTCTTTGAACGTATTCCTGACAATTGTTTGCGGGATAACGTTCCTTTTGAATCGGATTGTATTTCGGATACGACTTGGATTCGGTCAAACGATTGAGAAGAATTTTCCTAAGTTTATCCTCGCACTTGGTTCCGAAAATACAATGCCAAGGATTGTTGGTGGTAAGTTCCTTTGCCTTCGGGAAGTCGTCATTGATCACGACC
Source organism: Leptospira barantonii (assembly GCF_002811925.1). Taxonomy (NCBI): domain Bacteria; kingdom Pseudomonadati; phylum Spirochaetota; class Leptospiria; order Leptospirales; family Leptospiraceae; genus Leptospira; species Leptospira barantonii. The sequence goes on along the minus strand of NZ_NPDS01000001.1, from coordinate 105,400 downwards.
TCTTTTAAGTTTGAACGAAACAAACCGGGAATTCCCTTTGCGTAATTCTCCCAATCGGAAACACGTTCCATACTGTGAACCGGATGATCGGGCAAGGTCATATCGGAAGCGTGACCTCTTCCAGTGGGGTACATCTTTTTATCATTCCGCAGTTTACGATGTGCGAAAGAATCTCCCAAAAGATGAAATGCGAAACCCAACGCGCAAAGTTTTTCGGGAGGTTTTTCTTTTTTGGAGGTAAGATCGTTTCGAAGACGATCCAAGGTAACGAGCGCAACGTTTCTCAGATGTTCGCTGTCACCTCCGGTCAAACCGTGAAGCAACTGTTGCACTTCCGCCATTCTTCCCAGGGTCTTTGGCGAACCGTGATCGGTAAAAACCCAAAGTAGATAATCGAACGGATGTTTAAGTGCAAGTTTTTTATAAACGGTGATCGCGTCTAACTCGGGAACCTCGTCGGGAAGTTGAGTGCAAAAAGCTACGAGAGCGATTTCATCCTTTGTCAACGGAGAAGGAGTATGAAAATTATTTAAAACGGTTTGCACCGTGTAAAAATGTCCATCTTCTTGATACGCATTCAGGCTGTGACATAACAGCAAAAGAAGAATGAAAAAGAATTTAGTCAATTTCTTCCAAAACATAAATCGACAATAAATACTTTTTTTAACAACAATTGCAACAATAGTTTACTTCTGTGACAATTTTCCCGACATTTTTTAGGAAAAGCTTTGAGTTCGCAAAGAACAAACGGCTCCGTCTGGAATTCGAAAAATATGCTTGTAAAAGAGGCGTTCCGATTCATTCTCCCCTGGATCTTTTAAGATTTGAGAATCTTTTTTTAAATAAGATCTTTTTCGGCCCTTTCTCCATCCTTTAAGGAGTTTCGACCGAACGAAAGGATCGCGATTCCGGAACGGGAATTTTTCGTTTCAGAAAGAAACAAATGAGTTATCAGTTTAGAATTTTTGCATATACATTCCTCTTACTTTCGATCTTTTCGACTTCGCTTTCCGCACAAGACTCGATCGATCTTATAAAAACCTGCGATTCAAACGGAGAATGTAAGCCGAAGACCTGGCGTATTCTCGATCGATACGAGGACCGTTTTTTAAAAGAGGATTTCGTTCCCGATAAGGAATGGAAACGTGTCGAATCCTTTCCGATCTGGACGAATAAGTTTTATCCTCACAAATCCAAAGTTCATACGTTTTCGTTTTATACCGAATTCGATCTGCCTCGGGACTTTTTAAAAAGTTCTCTGGAACCCGGAATCCGTTTCGGAGAAATCGGAGAAGTTTTCGAAGTATACATCAACGGAAAACCGATCGCTAACGAGGGAGAAATTTCCGCTAACGGAGTTTCGTTTCACAGAACCGTTCGCGGTCAGGTTTACGAAATCGATCGTAAGATTCTAAAAACCGAAAACAACCGTCTTCTGATTAAAATTTCGGGAGATCCGAAATTCGATCATACGGGTTTTTATCTGACCTCGGGTTACGACGTAGGATATTATAAAGATCTTATATACAAAGAACAGGATAGAATTACCCTCATTCTGATCGGAATCTACATCACAACGGGGTTATATCATCTTTTTCTTTTTATCAAACGAAGAAAGGAACGATACAATCTTACGTTCGGTTTGTTCGCCCTTTTGATCGGACTTTATATCTACACAAGATCCTCTCCCGTTTTTGAAAATCCGATCGATTCCACGATCATCCAAAGGATCGAGCTGATCGGTTTGTATATCTGCATCTCCTGTTATTTTACGTTTATGAGTCAGTTGTTTAACGGAAGAACGAGCCGGCCGATTTTTTATTATTCGATCTTCAACGCCCTTTTAACGATTCCCACTTTTTTTGCTCCGATGTATATCTGCGAATATCTGTTGCGAGTTTGGCAGATCGGCGCGCTTTTCTTTGCGGTTCCGATGAACTTTTACGTTTTGATCCGCGGAATTCGCCATAAACTTCCCGCGGCAAGAAGATTGTTTCTGGGGACGGTCATCATCACCTTTACGGCGTTCTACGACGTATTGGATTCGATGTTTTTCAACACCGGTTTTGCGTTCAGCAAATACGGATTTTTTTTCTACGTAATGGGAATCGCCACAATTCTTGCGGAACGATTCAGCGAACTACACGCAAAAACGGAAGAACTCAACGCAAACCTCGAACAAAGGGTCGAGGAACGAACCAAGGAACTTTCGGAAACATTAGAAAATTTGAGTATTCTTAAGGATCAACAGGACGGGGATTATTTTCTTACTTCTCTTCTCATCAATCCTCTCGGTCAAAACAACGCGGAAAGCAAAAACGTTAGAATAGAATTTTTCATCAAACAGAAGAAACAATTTCATTTTAAAAACAGGGAAAACGAGATCGGGGGCGATCTTTGTAAAACCGAAAGTATCGTTTTGAAGGGAAAAAGGGTCACCGTTTTTTTCAACGCGGACGCGATGGGAAAATCCATGCAAGGTGCGGGCGGGGCTCTCGTTTTAGGAGCGGTTTTCAAATCCATCATCGAAAGAACAAGATTCAGCTCCTTTATGAAGGATCTTTATCCGGAAAGATGGCTCAAAAACGCATTCATAGAATTGCATAGAGTTTTCGAGAGTTTCGAAGGTTCCATGCTCGTATCGATCGTGTTAGGCGTGATTGAGGACGAGACTGGATTCGCGTATTACATGAATGCGGAACATCCGTATTCCATTCTTTACAGGGACGGAATCGCTTCCTTTCTTGGGGAGAATCATTTTTATAGAAAGTTAGGTTCTCAACTTGTGGAAGGCGCCTTGTCCGTTCAAACGTTTCAGTTTATGCCGGGGGACGTTTTGTTCAACGGCTCGGATGGAAGAGACGATATTCTTTTGGAAAACATAGACGGCAAAAAGAATATGAACTACGACGAAACGAGAATTCTCCGCATCGTGGAGGAATCGAACGGAAGTTTGGAAAAGATCAATTCTCAATTGAATCGGGAAGGAGTTCTTACAGACGATCTTTCCATTATGAAAATTGAATGGAACGGACAAGTCCCCAAAAGAGTGAGGATCAAACTCGCCAAAAAGGACAAGAAATCCTTGGACAAATTCTTTTCCGATATCCAGGAAGGAAAACAAACACATCCGGCGGCTTTGAAAGAGCTGAGTTTTTCTTATTTTCGTTTGAGAGAATATATTAAAGCGACATTCTGCGCTCAAGAATATCTTAGTGCCGTTCCTTCCGACGATATCATGCTCGGCTATACCTCGAGAATGCTCCGCAAAGCGGGTGATATGAATCAAGCCGTGGACGTGGGCGAAAGACTCAGAACCAGAGATCCGAAAAACGCGCGTAATCTTCGAAATCTCATTCGGGCTTACAAAGGTTTAAAGAACTCGGATCGTATTTCGAAACTTGAGGAGATTCTCCGTTCCTTAAACGGTAAAAAATCATTCGATCCGAACTCATCCAACTGACGGATTCTTCTTTAGAAAAGTCTAATAGAAAGCGACTCTTACAAAATCACGGCGGAAAAATCGGCGCTCGGATCGAAGAGCGTTTCTTTTAAGAGAACCGATTCTCAACAACGACCCTATTTTTCTGTTTACAGACTTGTGGCTCGGCTATTCTGGGAAAGGTATCATTCAAACTCGGAAGAACTCATGGGACATCACCACCATCATCATTCTCATAACCATTCTCACGATCACTCGGATCATTCCCACGCGCATCATCACGGAAGCGCGAGTAAAAGTCTCGTAATCGCGATCGTTCTCAATTTGCTTTATGCGGGTATAGAAGCCGGATTCGGCCTTTGGAACGGTTCCCTCGCTTTGATTTCGGACGCGGGGCATAACTTAATGGACGTAAGTTCTTTGATACTCGCGTTGATCGCCGTCAAACTTCAGGATAAAAGACCTTCTCCGGGTTTTACATACGGCTGGAAAAAATCGTCCATCCTCATGAGTTTACTCAATTCGATTTTGATTTTTGGTACGGTTCTTTTTATCGCTTACGAATCCATCGAAAAGTTATCCAGACCGACTCCGGTTCCGGGAGGAATGATCGCGATCGTCGCGTTTATCGGTGTGATCGTAAACTTCTCCTCTTCCTTGTTGTTTTTCAAAAGTAAAGACGAGGATCTGAACATGAAGGGCGCGTATATGCATCTTCTTGCGGACGGTCTTGTGTCCGTGGGTGTGATCATCTCCGGTCTTATGATCCAATGGCTGGATTATATTTGGATCGATCCGATCGTGGGAATCGCGGTCGCAGTGGTAATCGTCTACGGCAACATTCCTCTTTTTAAACAAAGTTTAAGGCTCAGTCTGGATTCGACACCCGATACGATTCAATCGGAAACCGTCGAAAAGGAACTCAAGTCCATAGAAGGTGTATTAAACATTCATCATGTTCATATTTGGTCCTTGAGCACGACCGAAAACGCTCTTACGGCTCATCTCGTTTTGAAAAACGATCTTCCTTGGGAACGTCAAAGGGTTATCAAGTCGAAGGCGAGAGAAATTTTAAAGGGACTTAGGATCGCGCACGTAACTCTGGAAACGGAAGAGGAACGAGAAAACTGCGGACAGAAGGACTGTAACTGACCGCAGTCGATTTTTAGATCAATCTTCTTGTTCTTGTTTGCTCGTCATTCTTTTCAGCATAGATTCTTGTAAGATCAACACGCTGGAAGTCGCGATCGCAATGAGTTTATTCTTAGGATTTCTTACTTCCGCCTGCATCGTCATCATCGCGGGAGATTTCGAAACGACCTTTGCTTCGATCAAAACGTATTCGTCCTTCGGAAAAAAGGTCCTGAAAAACTGAGTCGATAAATCCGTTGTGACGCAGGGTCTTTTCGCCGCGAGATAAGAAAGCGGACCGAAGGTGTTGTCCAAGGCGGTGCAGAGCATTCCACCTTGAAAGATTCCCATCGGGTTCGCAAAACGCTCGTCATACGGAATACGAACGACGATTTTTTTCCCACCTTCGAACTCGACGAACTCGGCTTTCATTTCTTTAAAAGATTTCGGCGGAAGTTCCAGAGTAAGACCGTATTCTTTGGCCATCTTATCGGCCATCTTGTTCATTTCTTCCCATGCTTTGGTAGCGGATTCAGAAACCGGCATTTTTATGCTCCTTCATTTGTATCATTGACTTAAGACTTTTGATCATTTTTGGAAAATATTCCTTATCCTTTCGGATTCTAGAAATCTGCATCGACCCTTGAATCGCCGACATGAATAAGTCGGCCGTATCCTTTACGTTGAGAGTAAGAACAAACGAACCGTCTTTCATTCCGTCGTGAAGGGTTTGTATTAGAAAATCGCGATGTTGATTGTGAAGAACCAAGGTCTTGTCCCGAATAGTCTGGGAAAGAACGTGATATTCGGTGCCTACCACGCCGAACGGGCAGATCTTTCCGTTTTCACCGGTATAACCTTCGTAAAGTTTGAATAAACCGAACAAACGAACCCTCGGCGGACGCTCTATTAGGTTTTTCGTATATTCTTCGAAATCCCTATAATAAACTTCGAGTACGTCAAGGCCCAATTCTTCCTTGGAGGGATAATGATAATGAATGCTCGCCTTTTTGATCCCCAAATCGTCCGCGATATTCTGAAAGCTGAACGATTGAAAGCCGACACTTTGAAAATAATGTCTGGCAAGGGTTACGATCTTTTCACGCGTATCTCCGGCGAGTTTCATAAGTCCACTTACCTACCAGTAGGTAGGTAAGTCAAGATAAATTTTTACATTTTAGACGATTCTTTTCTTAAAAAAAATACATTCCGTTCTTACGGGTTTTTCCGAGGAAAATCAAGAACGCCGTTTTCGTTCCGAAAAGACGAATCATCGAACGACTCACTTGAGGGAGAATCTTGTAGAACGAAGTTTCTATTCGAAAAAGAATTGTTCGGCGAAACGAGTTCGCATAACAAAATGAAAATATAATACGGTTAATTTATATTGAAATCTTGACTGGAGGAGTCGCCGTTGATATTATTATCAGTCGTAGGTTATCCCTCGGAAGAATAAATACAAAAATCCGATGTTCGTTTATCAAACACCGGTGCTTCCGTGGAAATTAAAACAGAATCATTGATTGAAATGCCTCTTCGCTTAATAAAATTGATAGCCGACAAAGGCGCTCGAATCGCCGCATTGATCGTGTTTTTTTGTTTTGTGTCTCCTCAATTTCTACATTCCGAGCCCGCTTCGGAAATATGCGAATTTGATAAAATAGAATTCGCGTTAGACGGCGATTCTTCCCGGGAAATCCCCAAGATTCCGAATACGAATTTGGATTTTAAACCGAAGGAAAATCCGCTTCTAAAATTAGGTTTTATCAAGGAAGCCGTCTGGCTCCGATTCAACGTCAAACAACAACCTCGATCCAGATGTTTCGTGAGAATCCCTCAGGTGACGTTAGACGCCGCCGTTCTTTTTTCAAAATCCTCGGTTCAGATTTCGGGGGATCGTTTTCAATATTCGGAAAGATCGATCGACGATTATTATCCGGTCTTTCATCTGGAACCCTACGAGGTTCAAAACGAAGACAATCGGTATTACCTCTGGATCAAAACCTCTTCGATCATCAACTTTCCGATTCTCCTCGAATCCGGTCTCGAATACGAAAAAGGAAGTTATTATAGAAATCTTTTGATTTTGTTCACTCTCGTTCTGAGTTTATTCGTAACACTCCTAACCGGATTCATCTATCGTCAGACATTGGATCCGATTTATCTGAACATCGTGGGATTTTTAGTTTTTGTTTCCTTGGAAGGTTGGGCCTGTTATGCGAACGGATATAAATATCTATGGCCGAACGCTCCCGAGTTTCAGAACATAACCCCTCCTCTTTTCGCGTTTTTAGCCCTCGCCTGTTCCACTTACTTTATAGTTCAGTTTCTTTCGCCTTCTTCGCTTAACAAATTCTTTCATTCCGCGTTGTCTACAACGGCGATTTCGATCGTGGCCTTTGCGGTTTTTTCCGCATTCATCTCCGATCGCCCGATGGTCGTAAATTCCTTCTTATGGACATTCGTATATGCGTCCTCTTTGATCGTAATTTCCACTCTTACGGTAATCCGAAGTTTCGCACCCGCAAGAAAAATCGCTCTTTGTATGATTCCGATAGCGGGGAGCGTATTGATTACGGTATTATACTATTTGGATATTCTAAAATATCACGAATATTACGTACACGCCTACGTACTTTCTCTTCCCACGATTTACGTCGTAGTGATGATCAGCCTCGGAGATCGCGAAAAGTTCGTAAGAAGAAAATCCCTCAGCCGAGCCTACGATATTCAACAGATGCAGGAACGGTTGAAAGCACCCGCGAGAATTTCCGGCATGGAATTTCAGAGCAAAACCCCTTCGATTCAATTCAGTTTGGATCATCTTTTGAAGGTGGAAAGAATTTTCAAAAATCCGGAACTGAGCAAGGACGATCTCGCGAGCATTTTAAAGGTCACTCCTCAAGATCTCGATAAATTCGTTCAGGAATATTCGAACGTACCTTCTTTCGAAGCTTATGTAAACCAATACAGAGTGGAAGAAGCGAAACATCTTTTAAAAACCAGAACCGATCTAAAACATTCCGAGATCGCACATAGGGCGGGATTCGTTTCCGGTCGCGAGATGGAAAAATCCTTTAAGACTCTGACCGGGATGACACCCTCCGAATATAAATTGATGCTTTTTCCAGAATCCATTTGAATATCCTCCCATGAGGTTCGTGTTTCTTTTCATTCTATTCTTCCTCGTCTGCACGAATCTTTTGCAAGGAAAGGACTTGGAAGAATCCGGCTTTATTCCCGTTGGCGAAGCGCCTTTATTCTCACCCGATCCGAACACGGACAGTTTGTATCGTGCGATTCGAGAATCGGAATCGTATTACGAAAAACTTTCACCCGAATGGAAGATAACTATCAACGGAACTTCGTTTAACAAAAACGAACTGTTGAAGTCCATAAGAACCTTAAAAAAAATCTTTAAGGAGAAAGATCCGGAATCGTTTCGGAATCGATTTCAAAATTCATTTTCGATTCTCGAAACCGTAGACCAACACCAAGGAAAAATCACCGCATATTATGAAGTTATAATGGAAGGTAGAACTTTTCCGGAAGGGGAATTCGTTCATCCTATTTTGGAAACACCTTCCGATTTGATCGTAAAAAAACAAGGTAACGAAAGAATCGTCGTAAAATCGGCGAACGGAAATCTGGTTCCGTACGAAACGAGAATCGAATTGTTCGAACCTTCCGTATGGAAAAACAAAACAAAGGCGATCTCTTACGTTAAAATCACGGACCTACATCTAGCACAACTCGAAGGTTCCGCCGTAATCCAAACTCCGAACAAGGATCCGTTTCGTATAACGTATTCGTCCGATAACGGAAAAGAATATCTGAGCCCCGCCGAATCCTTGAGAGGAATCTGTAAAAGCCTGATTCCTTCCGATCTGAGAAACTGTATCGTCGAATTTCCGAAGGAAGTCCGGGACGCGATTTTAAAAAATCCGAGATATGTTTTTTTCAAAAGAGAACCTTCCTCTCCCCGAGGAAGCGGTGGAATCGAATTGATTCCGAAACGATCGGTGGCGATGGATCCGAATATTCCTTTAGGGATTCCGGCTTTGATCACGTTTGAATCCCCCGTTTTAACGGAAAAAAACCGAATCGTGTTCGTTCACGATCGAGGTTCTAAAATTCAGGGTCATGGAAGACTCGATTACTTTTTAGGAACCGGTAAAAAGGCCGAAGAACAAGCGGGAAGGATTCAAACCCAGGGAAGAATTCTTTTGATACTGCCGAAGAAATAAACAAATCATTGAAAGAATCTGCAATTTGCGTTCTTAAGAATCTTGCGCTTAAAAAGTGTATTCAATTTTAATCATAATCCATTGCGCTTAACAAAACGGTTCGATTCTTTTTAAGAACCCCAATAAATCGTTTTACAACGTTATGATCTTCTGTTTCTTATTCATCTAAAGAATCTTTTAAAGTGAATAACGTTATCGTTGTAGAAACGATTCTTATCAAGCCGATATATAAAAAGAAACTTAGATGTTGGGATTTAATCTTACAGGGAAGTATGCATGCATTTGATGTTTATGGGCGCGACTGAAAAAACATTAACGGACGTTTTGTGGATCTTACTCTGCTCGGGTTTGGTTCTTTTGATGCAGGGCGGTTTTTTGATTTTAGAATCCGGACTGACTCGTGCTAAGAATTCGATCAACGTTGCGATTAAAAACATCGCGGATTTCGGAATCGCCACGGTCCTGTTTTGGTTTATAGGATTCGGCTTGATGTTCGGCGAATCCTGGAAAGGAATCATCGGAACCTCTTGGTTTCTTCCCGTATTTCCTCCGGACGACGTTTGGAGTCCCGCATTCTTTTTATTCCAATTGGTTTTCTGCGGAACTGCGGCGACGATCGTTTCGGGTGCAATCGCTGAACGACTTAAATTCATTTCGTATATCATTTCCACGATTTTAATTTCGGGTTTTATTTATCCTGTCGCGGGTCATTGGGTTTGGTCCGGACTGTATCAATCCGAAACACACGGTTGGCTTTCCGTATTGGGATTCAGAGACTTTGCCGGTTCTTCGGTGGTCCATAGCGTGGGCGGTTGGGTTGCGCTTGCGTTCTTACTCGTAGTCGGTCCGCGTGCGGGAAGATTCGTCGAAGGAGAACCTCCTAGAAAAGTAACGGGAAGCAATCTCCCCTTAGCGATGTTAGGTGGAATCATACTTTGGGTAGGATGGTTCGGATTCAACGGTGGAAGTACTCTCGCATTCGATCGACATGTTCCCACCGTACTATTGAACACCGTACTCGCTTCGGGCGCCGCGATGTTCTCCGGTTTGTTCATAGGTTGGTTTCGAAAAGGTTATCCGGACGCGGTTCTTCCTTTGAACGGTTCCTTGGGCGGATTGGTGGCGATTACAGCGTGTGCCAACGTAGTCAACGCGGTGGAAGCGGGAGTCATCGGATTGTTCGCGGGAATTTTGGTTTCTCCGATCGAAGACATATTAGAAAAATTGAAAATAGACGACGCGGTCGGAGCGGTTCCGGTTCACTTGGGAATGGGGATCTTCGGAACTCTTTGTGTGGGAATTTTCGGAAATCTTCAGATTCTAAACTCGGGACTTTCTCGTTGGGGACAAATCCAAGTTCAACTTTTGGGAATTGCGTCCATCGGTATATTCGCATTCGGAACTTCTTATATTCTATTTTCGATCATCAATCGATTCTTTAAACTGAGAGTGGACCTCGAAGAGGAATACCAAGGTCTAAACATTTCGGAACACAAGGCAACCACGGAACTCATCGATCTTTTTTTAGTGATGGAACATCAAAAGAAAACGGGGGACTTAAGCTACGACGTTCCCGTCGAACCTTTCACCGAAGTCGGGCAAATTGCGAATCGTTACAATCAAGTTCTCGGAACCGTAAGAAACACTCTGGAAGAAAACGAAAAAGCCAGAAAGGAACTGGCGAAGGCTTACGCGAGAGTTCAAAAAGAGCAGGAAAGAGCCGAAAAACTTTTGTTAAACGTATTGCCTAAATCGATCGCGGATAAACTTAAAAAAGACAGTTCGGTAATCGCACAAAGTTTCAGCGAAGCAAGCATTCTATTCGCGGATATCGTCGGTTTTACGGAAATCGCCGGAAAGTTTCATCCCGAAAAAGTCGTGAGGATTTTAAACAAGGTGTTCTCCGCTTTCGATCTGATGGCGGAAAAATACGGCTTGGAAAAAATCAAAACGATCGGCGACGCTTATATGGTAGTGGGCGGCTTACCCCAACCGAGACAAAATCATACATTAGCAATCGCTCATATGGCTTGGGAGATGATGGATCTTCTAAAACGTTTCAGAATTCGAGAAGGAAATCTAAAACTCGATATGAGGATCGGCATCAACACCGGACCCGTCGTTGCCGGCGTGATCGGAACCAAAAAGTTCATCTATGATATTTGGGGAGATGCGGTTAACGTTGCGAGTAGAATGGAATCTCACGGTCTGAGCGGACAAATCCAAGTCACACCGTCCACTGCACATTTGATTTCGGAAGAATTCTCCATGGAAAAAAGGGAAGACGTGGAAATCAAAGGCAAAGGAAAAATAGACACTTTCATCCTGACCGCACGGAAAAAATCCCCGTCCGAAGAATTGTTCTTCGGATTCAGTTAAGAAAACGATTTCGTATTAAAAAATCAGGAACCCGCGGCTTCTGCGGTTTCCAAGTCTTGTTCGTTTGCGTTCGAGGCTTGTTCGGCCAGATTGTCCAAACCTTCGCCGCTGACTTCTTCCGCAATCACTTCCTGCGTCGCCGTAGAAGCCGCAGTAGCTTCGGAATTGGAATCCGCGTTAGTCGCAACAGAACTTGAGGTTCCAAGGTTCGCTTCCGCTTCCTTGCTCAAAGTAAAACAATGATTTAAGATCGTAAAATCGTAGACGATCGTCTTAAACACGTTGAAGAACAATTTAGAATTGAGAGTAAGAACTCGATACAAAAGATTTCTGTCGATCGATGTGATCACCGCGGTATCATCCACAGCCTTAACCGAAAAAACTCGCGGTTTGGAACCGATCAAAGAAGAAAGATCCAAAAGGTCTCCAGGATGATAGTCTCTTACTTCCATATCGCTTCCGTCTTTTGCGGTTTTACAAAGAACCAATTTTCCTTGTAACACAAACCAAAGTTTTTCAGAAGCAGGTTCCCCGGAACGGAACACATATTTACCGGGTGGATAATAATTGCTGAGATGACCGTAGATTCTCGAGATCACGCCTAAATTATGAATTCTGCAATTCTCATATTCTTGGGAAAATTCAAGATCCGATGGATCGATTTTAACCAAATATTGAAGTTTGGAAAAATTCAATTCTTCCCTGTAATGTCTACTCGCCGCGGTTAATAAAAGACGAAACATAAACTTCGGATTTTTATGAATCATATTTTCGATGATGCTACTGTCTAAGGAAATAAGACGGGTTCCGTCCACTGCGGCGATCGCGGAAGCGGTTCTTTTTCCTCCGGTTAAAAGAGCCATTTCTCCGAAAAAGTTATTTTCATTAATGCGACATATAGCTCGTTCTTTGCTGTCCACGGTTTCCGAAAGAACGATCGAACCTTTGGAAATAAAAAACATCTGATCTTTGGAAGGAGCTCCCTGACGAAAAATAATCTGTCCTTTTGAATAATCGATCGGTTGAATGTGATTGAGTAAATTCGGTGATTCAGATGTCATGCGTTACACGTTCTTAAAATAATTTAATAAGAAGAGACGAATCGTTTGGAATGATTCTTAAATTAATTTGAAAAAAAGAGCCGCCTTTGTTTTCATTAACCCAAAAGGATTATGAATTCGCGGATCATAACAACGGTCATACCGTTTTGTAAAATAGAACGGGAATTCAATCCCGCAAAACGCGCACTTTTCAAAAAATAAATCCATCCGGGAGAAATTCAATGTCCATCGAAACCGAAAAAGATCTAATCGGGCTCAAGAAAATCGGAAAAATCGTAGGTCTGGTTTTAAAAGAAATGAAAGCCTACGCGAAATCCGGAATGTCCACGAAAGAATTGGACGACTTCGGATTAAAACTTTTGAAACAATACGGAGCCAGATCCGCTCCTGCGATCACTTACAACTTTCCGGGCGCGACCTGCATCAGCGTAAATCGCGCGATCGCACACGGAATCCCTTCTTCCAAAACGATTCTAAAAGAAGGAGATCTCGTCAACATAGACGTATCGGCGGAGTTAGACGGTTACTTCGGCGACAACGGAAGTTCTTTTATCTTAGGCGAAGGACATCCGGTGCTCAGCTCTTTGGTGGATTGTTCGAGAACCTCTCTTCACAAAGGTTTATCCGCGGCGAAAACCGGAAATAGAATCAGCGATATCGGAAGAGCCATCCACGCGGAAGCGAAGTCTCACGGTTTTACGGTGATCAAAAATTTAATGGGACATGGAACCGGATCTAGTCTGCACGAGGCTCCGAAATACATTCCTTGTTACGAAGATAAACGTTATTCGCAAAAACTCAAATCGGGAATGGTTCTCGCGATCGAAACGTTCATCTCCACAAAATCGGAAATCGCACTCGAAACCTCGGACGGTTGGACTTTGGTTACTCACGACGGAAGTTACGTTGCTCAACAGGAACATACGATCGTAGTCACCGATCGGGAACCGATTCTTCTTACTGCGAGCAACGGAATTTAAGAATATTCTAAAATTATAATTTAGTTCTTTCTGTCCTTTCCCATGGAGAATAGTTTGGAACCGGCCCAAGCAGAGAAACTTCTCGGCACGATCGAAGTCAGAAAGTTTTGGATTTGATTCACAAAACCGACTACGATCACGGTTTTATTTTTTTCCGCGCCGGAAAACGCGGCTCGAACGACCTGAGGCGGAGTGAGCCAGATAAAATCTGGAGTCCAAAATCCGCTCGGGAACGCTTTGGTAAAAAACGGAGTTCGAATCGGCCCCGGACAAACCGCGTGAACTCCGACCCCACTTCCTTTGAGTTCTCTGCTTAAACCTTCCGTGAAGTACAAAACGAAAACCTTTGTAGCCGCATAAATCGTAAAATACGGAACCGGTTGAAAAGAAGCCGTCGAAGCTACGTTTATGATTCTCCCTTTTCCGTTTTCCAAAAATAAGGGAAGAATTTTACGAGTGAGATGAACCAAACCTTCCACGTTAACTCGGATCGTGGTTAAAAAACTCGCATCGGGTTCGTTTGAAAAATCGCCGATATAACCTAGCCCCGCGTTGTTTATGAGAAGATCGGGTTTCGACTTTTTGCGAATAATATGTGATACGATTTTTTCCCTGCCTTCGGAAACGGAAAGATCCGCAGGAACGATCTCTACTTTAATTCCATAACTTTTTTCCAAGTCGGCTTGGACCGGTTTGAGCGAAGCGGAAGAAAGATCGGTGAGAATCAAATCGGTTCCTTGTTCCGCTAAATGTTTGGAAAATTCCTTTCCAAGTCCGCCGGAAGCTCCGGTAATCAACGCGAGTTTGTATTTCATATTTCACCTTTTACTTTTTAAATTTTGAATCGAGATTTCGGATTAAATTTGGATTTTCATTCTTTTGTTCCGGATAAAATGCGAACATGAGCCCGCTTTTTAAAAACGTAAAAATTGTCTTTTTAATTTTTCTTCTTGGTTGTTTCCATTCCCTTTTCGCTCACAAAGGAAAACCGAGTTTCGTTCTGGAAGAATTTTCCAAACTTACCGATCGAATCGATTTGGAAAATCCCGGTTCCGTAACGACGGATGCGCTTGAAACCTTATTGAAACAAGGCGGCGAAGCGGAAAAGGATTCGACGGTATTTCGAAAAGCTCTTCCCATCGTCGTCGAACTTGGTAAAACTTCGGACCTAAAAAGCAAACAAAAACTTTATATGGAACTCGTATCCCTTTTGGAACAGGTCATCGGTTATCACGATCGTTCGGGCGCGGTTCTTTATCATTGTCCCAAAACCGGAAAATCGTGGATTACGAATTCCTCGAACGTCCAAAATCCCTTCGATCGTAAGAACAAATCCTGTATTCAAAAAAAGGAATAAACGATTCCCGTTTTGTTAAACGAAGTCATCCAATTTTTTAAAATCGAGGCTCGTCAAAAACTCTAAAGAGTTCGTGATCTTTTCGGCGCTCCAATCCCACCACTTCAATCGTAAAAGTTTCTCTTTTACTTCGGGTGAAAATCTTTCTCGAACGACTCGAGCAGGATTTCCGGCGACGATCGAATACGCGGGAACGTCTTTGGAGACCACGGAATAAGCTCCGATGATCGCCCCGTCTCCGATTTTGATTCCGGGTAGAATCACCGCGTTGGTTCCGATCCAAACGTCGTTGCCTACGATCGTATCTCCTTTGTTAGGAAAATCCTCCGGCTTCGGCATAACCCGTTCCCATCCTTTTGAAAAGATCGCAAACGGATACGTGGAGAACGCGTTCATTACGTGATTGGCTCCGTTCATGATGAACTTTGCTCCGGTGGCGATCGCGCAGAATTTTCCGATCACGAGTTTATCTCCTCGAAAATCGTAATGATACAGTACATTCTCCCGTTCAAAATTATCCGGACCGCTCGGATCGTCGTAGTATGTATAATCCCCCACTTCGATGAGAGTGGATCGGATAAAATTTTTGAGAAAGCCGATTCTCGGATATTCGGGAAACGGATAAGGAGACAAGGGATCGGGTCCGAAAGAATTCGGATTTTGCATGGATATACCTCCGGCGCAAGCGCGGGTGTTCGTTTTTGATGGAGAATAAAAATAGAATATTCAGAAAACTGAATATTTTTACTTATGCGAGAACCCCGCTTACCTCTTTCAACTTTGCAAGATTCCCTTCCAATACGGAAAGAGTATCGAGATGATAATCCTTCGCGTGTTTGAGTCTTGTTTGTTTTCTATCTTCGGGAAGTCTTCTGCAAGAAAGTTCGAGTAGAATTCCGGCCAATACCCTGGAACAAGTAAAAACGATTTCTTCCGCGTATGTATCCTTGTCCTCTCTTCCGGGGAGATCCTTGTAAAGACCGACCAGTTCTTGAAACCCATGAAAGAGTTTATGAGCCAAGGAAGAATCCAACTGATTGACAAGCTCGGAAAGATATTCTCCGAAAGTATGAGTCAATCCGGACGTGATTCCTCCGATACTCGCGTTGATCTGAATCTGGGAAGTTCCGTCGTAGATCGTTGTGATTCTCGCGTCACGATAAATTCTCGCGATGTCGTAGTCTTCGGTATAACCCGAACCACCGTGCACTTGAAGCGCGTCGCTCACGACTTTCAAACAGGATTCGGAACAATAGAATTTGCTTATCGGAGTCAGCACGTTCGCGATCTTTTCCCAATAACGAACAACCGTATCGTTCTTCGCTTCTTTTTCGCTCGCTCCTTGTTTTTCCAATCGAAGCGCTCTCCAATAATAACGATCCATTACTCTGGATCCTTCCAAGGTCAAACATCGCATCGCGTAGGTTTCTCTTTCGATTCGATCGATGATTTTTTTAACCGCCGGAATTTCTATAAGAGGTTTTCCGAATTGAATTCTTTCCTTTGCGTATTTTAGAGCTTCGTAATATGCCGCGGTGGCAAGTCCCGTCGATTGTTGTGCGATTCCCATTCTCGCTCCGTTCAACATTCCCATCGTATATTTGATGAGGCCATAACCTTCTTCCCCGATCAATAATCCCGGAGAATTTTCGAATACTACTTCGCAAGTGGGAGAACAATGAAGTCCGAGTTTATGTTCGATTCCCGCGATTTGTACGTCCGGACTTTGAACGAGAAAAAAAGAAAGTCCTCTCGCGCCCGAACCGACTTCGCCGGAACGAGCCAGAGTCAACAAGACCGCGGGCGTATCTCCGAATCCGCAACCGTGTGTGATGAATCGTTTGGTTCCGTTGAGCACCCAATTTCCATTCTCATCCTTGGTCGCCTTCGTTCTGAGATTCGGAAGATCGGAACCGTGATCGGGTTCGGTAAGTCCCATCGCACATACGAATTCACCCGCGGCTAAACGCGGAATCCATTCGTCCTTCATGGCCTGTGTCGCATGACGTTCCAAAATTTCGGCGAGGTTCACACATCCCACGGCAATGGCGAGTGACGCGTCCACTCTGTAAAAAATTTCAGAAATAAATGATTTCACGCTCCAAGGTACGCCGAGTCCGCCGTATTTTCTGGAGAATCCATAGGCTTGAACTCCCGCTTCGACCACTTTGGAAACGAGCTCGAGCATCTTGGGTGGGAATTCCACCTTTCCGTCTTTGAATCGAAGCCCTTCACGATCCAGTTCCGCAACGTGAGGAGAAAGAATGTTTCCGGCTAAGTCGCCGACGGTTTCCAAAACGGTTTTATAATATTCTTTTGCTTCCGATGGATTTGTCGGTCCTCCGTTTTCGGCGTCGGAGAATTCGTTTTCGTAATCGAGTATGATTTCGGTCCAAGGGAGAATGTGATCGAAATGATCTTGGATGTCTTGCGTATCGGAAAAGTAATTGTTCTGAATCATGGTACCTCCGTGGATTCCACCAGTGTACGCGATTGGAAAGGGAGAGAAAAGGAAAATTGTGGGAGTTCCTACAATTAACGTCGCAATTTTGGTCGGAACTACGGCCAATTTCCAAAGGGAAGCGAAAAGGCTCCGTTGCAGTTCCTACAACAGAGCCATGACCACTACATTCTCGGCCCATTTTATCGTTTTTTCTTAGCTTTCTTCTTGGAAACCGTATAACCGAGAATTTGCGCCATCTTCCAAATATCCGACAACGTTTTCGTAGGATCTTTTTTGAGCATGGAAGAATCCAAAGAAGACTCGGCCTTCGAATTTTCCAAAATACTGTGAAGATGAAATTCTTCGATTCCGAAACGCACCTCTTTCAAACCGAGATGAATCCAAAATCTCGGACCGTATTCTCCGCCGTTGATTCTTTGTTCAAGTTCGATTCCGTCTGCGGTTAACTCGGGAAGTTCCTTCAACTCGATGTCCGGATTTTTTCTCGCGGCAGAATCCAAAATGTATTTGGTTTCGGAATCTGGACCGGATTCTTTCCAAAGCCTTTCCAACGTTTGATCTCCTTCTTTTCCGAACCAAGTAAGAATACTCGGCAATCGAGAAGCAAGGGCTTCCTCAACGGATGAAGAAGTATAAGCGTGAGGATTCATAAAACTCAGTCGTTTTTTCAACAAGGGAAGAAAGGTTTCGAAACATTCTTTCCCCTTTGTTAAGAATAACTTAGCGATCAACAAATCTCCCCAAGCCGCCCATTCGAACGATTCGGATCGAATCGCTTTTAACACGGATTCCTCGTTCATGGAAAGAATCTGCGCCCATTTACTTCCTTCCTTTTCCACAAAACGCAAAAACTGAAGACAATGAAGTTTCCAATCCGAAGACGCATAAGGAAGTTCTAATATTTTTGCGAATACGGGAATGGCGGATTCTCCTTGAATAAAAAGGGCTCTCATCGCCTCCCATCGATCGTAGTTTCCGCTATATCGATATTCGTCCCTTGAATAACGAAGAGATTCTTCGAGCCAAGGTCCGCCTATTTGAATTACGCTCGGATCCTTATATTTCTTTTCTCTAATATTCTCGAACACGTGTTGAATGCTGTATTTCTCCGGTTTTAAAATTCCGCCGGAAAGATCCTTTGGATTTTTTGCGAGCCGGTTCGCGTATTCGTCGTCGCTGTCGAAAGGAGGAAGTTCCTTATCGGTTAACTGAGTCCAAGTGTGTCTCGCCGCGTGTTCTATATACGTCCAAGTATAATCGACCATAGGATTCGGATCGGCATACACGTGATAGTAAAGATGTTGTTTGAGTTCCTGAATCTTCGCCTTTCCAACCGCGCGGATCGGTCCGTAGACGCGATATTCTTCTCCTCGGTTCCCGAGAATTCTATGTCCTAACTGAATCCATTCTTCCCGATTCGGTTCCAAAAGAAGAAGTCCGGCAAGATAACAAGCCTGAAGATCAATCGCGATCCCGGGACTCGAATGTTTTTCCGCTTTGTCAAAAAGTTCTTTCAATCCGATCTTAGCGCTTACCGGATCAAGAACGGTCCAAGCCATCGCACCTTCGGAAAGATTGACCAACTGATTGAATTCAAGATAAGAATTCGATCCACGGTCCTTGATCTGAGATCCCATTTCCAGATACGCTCGGATGTATTCCAGATTCTCCCGAAATCCCAACTTAGCCGAAATCGCAAACGAATATCCCAATGCGATTCCGAAGATGCTCAATTGATTTCTATACGTTAGAACCTTGTTGGCGAGTTTTCCGGCTTCTTCGTCGCCTACGATCAATCGTTCGTTTAAGGCTCTTTGCAGATAACTGAATACGGTAAAGATATTGTTTAAGTTCGGGCCTTCGTCTTCCACCTTCTTCTTTTTTTCCAAAGCGGCGTCCATCGTCTCGAAGAACTTCCAAGAGGCTTCGGTAAGAATCGATTGAGCTTCGTCGTGTTCGCTGTCCAAAAGACATTCGATCACTTCCTCAAGACGTTTATCGTCTTGTTTGAGTTTGGCGATCGCGTCCCGAAACGAGTTCATCGCGTTTTGATCGTCGAACTTGCCCAATGTTTTGATGATACCCGCGTATGCTTTTTTGTTTTCGGAATCGTAATGAAGTCCTTGTCGAAACGCCGCGGAAACGGGAAGAGATAGACGTTTGTCCAAATTCTTTTTATCGTAAGGCCATTCGTTGTAACTTGAATCCGTTCTTTCTTTGAAGTATTCCTCTACGATCTTTGCGAACTTCGTATCTTTTTTTCCGATTTCTTTTAATAAGAAGTCGTGTGTTTCCACGTCTTCGGGAAATTCTTCGATCAAAGAAAGTGGAGTTTCTCCGTTTTGAATCCTTTTTTTCAAATCGGCGGTTGCGATTTTTTTCTTTCCCGCAAGTCCGGTCGCCTCTTCCAGTAACTTTCGATTCGCGGGTTCGATCTGTTTAGCGTCGCAGTTTTTAAACGTTTCGTTTCTTAGATCCTGAAGTTTTTTCGCATTCACTTTTCCTAATGAATCCGATTTTCCGTCGAGCAATGAAAGAACGGTTTTTGCGAGCGCGGGAACGATCTTTCCGGGAATTTTTTTTGAAAGGTTGCAAGCTTCCCTACAAGCGCTTTCGTTTTTCATAAAGTAATGCGCAAGAATCCAATACACAGCCAATGAATGCGATCGGTCTAAAAGTTTTTTTTCTTCTTCCCAATCGCTAAACTTCGGAGCGGAGGCTAACTTTTCCGCGTAACCATACGCGGGGTCGCCGTAAGTATGCCCGAGCAACCAAGAAGATCTTTCAAAAAGATCCAAGGACTTTGTATAAAACGGTCTTTTATCGTATCTCTTTTGGGCTTCCTTTTCGTATTGATCGATGATCTTTGCGTTCATCGATGATTCTACCCTTTCGTCCGGTTTAGAATTTTCTCCTTCTTCTTCGTCGTCCTCGTCTTCATCCTCGTAGTCGTCGTAATCATCGTCTTCGTTCGACCAATTCGCGGCCACAAAATGACTGATGGAGAAGAACGGTTCGTCTTCGAGTTCTCCGATTTCGTGATTGTATCTATGAACCTCGGCGGAGTTTTCCGAATGCGGGAAAAAATTGACCCAGCAACTGTCGCCACCTCCGTCCGATCCGAAATGTGCGACGCCGGTCAATAAAAACATAAGACCTTGATACGATCCGATCAATGCGTTCAGTTTTTCCTCGATCGTATTCGCTTTTGGAAGAAGAAATTTCTGAAAGGAAACGGCTCTGTAGTCCGGATAATAATCGTCGGATTCTTCCTCTTCTTCGGAATCGTCTTCGAATTCCTCTTCGTCCTGAATTCCGCCTTCGTGGTCGATCATATTCCAAATATCGCTCACGTTATACATAATTTCTTGATAAGCGTATCTAACGTTTTCCCATTCCAAAATTTCTTCCGGAGGACGGAATCCGTATAGTTTTTCGAATTGATCCAAAAATGACTGGGAAACTTTTCTTTTTTTGGATGAGAAAGCCTTCCAAAAAGAATCCCGATAAGACTGTTTAACCAACATTCGATCCGATATGATCTCGGCCAATTTCCCCGAGGAAAGATCGTTTTTTTTAAAAGAAGGAACGGATTTCTGTGTCATAACAACATAACAGAAATGGAATCTTTTTTTGATTCTTTTTTAAATTCGATTTTTTTTAAGGAAATTCTCCACCTAGAGTTGACTCTAAGTTCGTCCAACTTTTAGAATTCAGGATCGAATTTAGGAGGATCCGAATGAACGCTTCATTCAGCATTTCCACAATCTCGGAGATGACTCACTTCACGCCGCATACTCTTCGTTACTACGAAAAAGTGGGAATTCTACCCAAACCGGAAAGAAACCACGGCAAGGATAGAATGTATTCGCAAAAGGATATCAACTATCTGAAGTGTATCAAAACTCTGAAGGAACTCAATATGCCTTTGGAGGACATCAAGGAATTCATCAAAGAAGGTTGTCTTTTGGATAAGATTTCCAAAGGAGAAAATTTAAAACCTCCCTTGAACAAAAGAATTCGGATTCTCACCGCGCACCTCAAGACTTTGGAACAAAAAAAGAAGGACCTTGAGGCGACGATCAAACTCACCAAAAACAAAATTAAGGAATATGACACTCTTCTTTCCAAGGAGGAACATTTAGAATGAAATCCTTTAAACCGTATCTTTTTCTGATCTTTTTTGCGCTGATTACGGGGGTCACTTTCGAAGTCGCAAAACAAGCTCTGTATTATTTCAGCGCGGCCCAAACCGGCGCGTTTCGTTTTGTGATCGCAGTCGTCTTTATGTTTGCGTTCGTCTATTTTACGGATAAAAAACTTCTCAAAGTCGATTCGGGAAATCTGAAAAGTCTGATTCTTTTGGGAGTCGTGGGCGTGTTCGGATTCAACTCGTTTTACTTTTTGGGAATGAGAAAGGCGTCCACGGTCAACGGCGCGATCATCATAGCTCTCGGCCCGGCGATCACGGCCTTTCTTTCCTATTTTCTTTTAAGAACCAGAATCACTCTGATTCATTACTTAGGAACGTTAGTCTCCTTTATCGGCGTTTTGTTGGTGATTTCGGACGGACGTTTGAGCGCTCTAAAAAGTATTTTGGAAGGAGAGGGAATTCTTTACATATTCCTCGCCGCGGTATGTTGGGCCTTTTACTCCGTGG
Source organism: Leptospira barantonii (assembly GCF_002811925.1). Taxonomy (NCBI): domain Bacteria; kingdom Pseudomonadati; phylum Spirochaetota; class Leptospiria; order Leptospirales; family Leptospiraceae; genus Leptospira; species Leptospira barantonii. Next base: position 83,679 of record NZ_NPDS01000001.1, on the reverse strand, counting down.
GAATCAAAAAATATCTCAAAGGAGTTTCCACGATTCAGATCACCGCCTACACGTCGTTATTCGGTATGATTTCCCTCGTCGTGTTTCTACTTTTTATGGAAGGATGGAACCCGAACATATTCTCCTTTCCGTTCCAGGCATGGCTCGCCATTCTTTATATGGCGATCTTCACGGCGTTCTTAGGTTATCTTTTTTGGAACTACGGCATCCAAGAAGTCGGTCCGGACAAGGCCGCGGTTTTCGGAAATCTGATTCCGGTTGTCGCGATGTTCACCGCTTGGTCCTTGGGTGAAACTCCGAATCTATTCGATATTCTCGGTACCTTTTTTGTGATCCTGGGAATCTTCGTCGTAAATTCTAAAGCGAAAAAAATTCAAACGAGTCCCGATATAAAAACTTCAACCGTGAATTGAACTACTGATGGATATAAAAAAAATGAAACATACAAATAGAGCCCTTCTCATTCTTTCGATTTTTCTTTTTGCAAGTCTTTTGCAAGCACAGGACAAACAAAGCCCCGATATAAGCTCGGGGATTCCCGAGGACAACGCGCAGAATCTGCCGAAACCTACGGATAAAAAAGCCGAGTTCGGTTTTAGTCAAACTCTCGCAAACGACGTGTTCGTTTTTGGAAACAGTCTTTTCGGAGAAAAGCTAAGCAGAAGAGACAACGATCCTTATCAAACATTCTCGCCGGGTTTGATTTTGGGAACCTTCGTCAATTTTTTTACGCCGATCCCGGGCTTTCGTATGAATCTGATCATGGCCAATCCTTTGATCGGCAGAAGCAACACGGATAACGACTTCGTTTATCAATCTACTCCCGGGGGCACGGACGAAACGTATAAGGTGTTTCAATCCTTACAATCGGGTCAGTTGTCTTACGATCCCAATCAGGTAAAACCGAGAAAGGAAAACAACGGTGTTCGGGATTACTTTATCGGTCAGATTCTTTACGAATGGAATTCTTCCATCGGTCAGTTCTTTACCGGATTTTTGATTGTAAACAGCGCGAACTATCCGACTAACGCGAGTTTGTTTAACTATACTCTCGGTTGGAAACCCGCGTTTTTGAATTATCTCAAACCGGAACTTGTTTCGTATTATCGTTTATCTTCGGAAACGAGCGGACTCAATCAGGGGAACAGTCATCACCGGGTTGCGTTAAGCCACGAATACGAACTGACCAAGGATTGGAAACTGACTCCGGGTTTACAAACCGGTTATCAATACTACAACAATAACACCGATAAAAGATCGGGTGTCACCGATATAACCGCGAAACTTCAATTGAACTTCAAGGAAATGAACGTAAGCGTAAGCGACGTTTACAGACCGGATCTTTATATTTTCGATAATGATCGGGTTTATCCGAAACCTACAGGAGTCGCATCGGATACGAACGCGGACGACGGAAAAGTCACCGATCCTTCGAAAATCCACGGAACCGTAAATCAAACGGCCGCGTCTGCGATTCAATCGCTCGCGTTGGACAGCGTTTCTAAAAACTATCTTTTGAACGCTTACCAACAACAGCATATTCCCAAACATCACTTCATCGTCAGCCTGGGTTACGTCGCAAAATTTTAGAACATCTCTTAAAGGCCGGTCCGAAGGATTTCGGAACCGGTTTTTCTTTTTGACTGGATTTTTAAAAGCTCCCAAGGCAGAATCTTAATTCTTTCTTAACTCGAATGTGCCGATCCTTATTCCGAATCGGCTTCTCGGCCCTTGAATTTTGAGAGAGATTTTATAAGATTCAATCATGACACAAAAAAAGAATCTTTCACGGTTAGAAACAGTATTTTCGATTTTTCTTATATACTTTGTGCTCGGCGTCGTTTCGGTCGATTCTCAGGAAAAAAAAGAAACCGGAACACTGACACAACCGAACTCGGTCGACAAGGACAAGGAGCGGGACAAAAACGAAAGCGAAGACGACGAAGAAGAATTTCAATCCAAAGACGAAGTGGAAAAAAGCGAAAAGGTTCTTAAAAAATCGGAACAATCTTCCTCGAAAGAAAAGAAAGAAGAGGATAACAAACATCATCCCGTGTTCGGATTTTTCGTGGATTCTTATTACGCGCACAATCCGTATCGGCCGAATTCAAGAGACAACAAATATCTGACCCAACCCGCGCGTTGGGACGAGATCAACATCAACCTCGCGTATATCGACGGTAAGGTGGAAACGGATCGATACAGAGGACGTGTTGCGTTTCAATTCGGAAACTCCGTGAACGCAAACTACAAAAACGAAGTCAGTACCGGAAAAAATTCGAACGAACTTTCGGTAAGAAACATTCAAGAAGCGTACGCGGGTGTGAAACTCGCAAAAAATCTCTGGCTCGACGGAGGAATTTATTTCGGAAACATAGGATTGGAAAGTTGGATTTCGCATAACAACTGGAACTACTCAAGAGCCTTGGCCCTGGATTACGTTCCATATTATTCGAGCGGTTTTCGTCTTTCGTATCAATATTCGGATAAACTATCGTTTCAACTTCATCTGATGAACGGTTGGTCCAATATCACCGAAACGAACCGGGATAAGGCGATCGGAACGCAGATCGACTACAAGGTTACGGATAAATTCAAGATCACGCACAACACGTTCGTAGGCAACGAGGCGCCGGACAACCAACCGCGCCAAACAAGATATTACAATAACATAATACTTCAATATCACTTTACGAAACATTTCATCGTCGCAGGATCGGGCGACGTGGGGATTCAACGCGTTCCGGATCCGGGAGTACGCGCGTATAGACAATGGTATCACGCGACTTTTTGGATCACTTGGAGACCGGTCGAAGAGTTTAGAACCTCTCTTCGTTTGGAAAGAATGTACGACCCCGAACAAACGATCATACAAACCGGAACCAGAAACGGATTTTTAACTTCTGGAGCGACGATGACCTTCGATTATATTCCGAACGAAAACGCGCTCGTTAGACTGGAAGGAAGATACTTTCGTTCTTACGATCCGGTTTTTGATCGGGATAAATCGAAATCCAAAGAGGAAAAATTCATCGTCTTTGCAGTCACGATCAAAATTTAAAAAACGATTTCGAGCTCGAATTCGGAATTCACTTGAAACCTTTTCGGTAAAGGTTCGAATCGTTCAGTATGGAACAAGCAACATTAGGCGGCGGTTGTTTTTGGTGTCTCGAAGCGGTGTATCAGATGGTGGAAGGAGTGGAATCCATCGTATCCGGATATTCCGCAGGACATATTCAAAATCCCGATTATAGATCCGTATGTTCCGGAAGCACGGGACACGCGGAAGTCGTTCAAATCACGTTCGATCCGAAAATCATAACCTATTCGGACATACTCGAAATCTTTTGGATCTGTCACGACCCGACTACGTTAAACCGACAAGGAAACGATTCGGGAACCCAGTATCGATCGATCATTCTCTATCATTCTCCCGAACAAAAAAAACAGGCGGAAGAATCGATCCAAAAAGCGGCTTCACATTTTTCGGATCCGATCGTGACTCAAGTGGAGGCTCTCAAGGAATTTTATCCGGCGGAGAATTATCATCAAAATTATTTCAGAACGAATCCCGATCAGGCTTATTGTCATTACGTGGTGAAACCGAAGATCGACAAATATCTCAAAACAGGTTTTAAGGTGAAACGCGTAAATTCCTGAATTCTACTTGATCCTCTTCGGATAAATCGATAGTTTGATTCTTTAATGAACGCGAATATCCGAAGAACTTTTCTGATTCTTTTCCTGGGAATTTTTCTTTCCCAATGTAAGGCGAGCATTCAGCTTCAAGGCGAAATGCATCATCCTAAAACCGAAGACGGTTGGGATTTGACTCTCGAACATTTTCCTCCTTTGGCCGGTCACGCGCCTAAAAAATATCCGGTCATCTTATGCCATGGATTGATCGCAAATAGAACGTATTTAAAGATCAACGAGAAGAGTTCCATCGTCGGAAGACTTCAAAAAGAAGGTTACGACGTTTGGTTGTTGGATCTGAGAGGAAGAAGGGACGCAGGTTATCCTTCCCTGTTTTTCGGGGATAAAACGTTTTCTTACAGCATGGACGATTACATCCAATACGACGTAGATACTGCCATCAAACACGTGTTAAACGCAACCGGAAAGGACAAGGTCAACTGGATCGGTCATAGTATGGGCGGAATGATCGTATACGGAAGAGTGGGAAGTCTCGGCGAAAAAAGAATCGCGAACTTCGTTGCGATCGGTTCTCCGGCGATCATGGATCCTCCGAGCGCCGCAATCAAACGATGGGGTTCTCTTACTTGGTTGATGAACCTTTGGCCCGTCGTTCCCACCGAAACTTGGGCGGGACTTCAAGGCGGAACCGGAATTCCTTTTCTTCCTCAGAAATCGTTCGAAGAACTTTTCTGGCATAAGGCGAATATAGATTCTTCCGTTCTTTCCGGAGTAAAAACGACTTCGATCAATCCCGGAGCGAAAAAGGAAATTCTTCAGTTCAAAGACCTCTCGGAAAGCGGCGAGATCCGAAGTCTGGATCATAAGATTTCTTATACGAACGGACTGAAGAATATCAAAATTCCAACCTTGTTCGTCGCGGGTAGAAGGGATAAACTCGGAATGTCTTATTCTCTTCGTTACGCATACGATACGATTTCTTCCGAAGACAAATCCCTTTTTATCGCTTCGAGATCGAACAATCATTCCGACGATTACGGTCATACGGATCTGATCGTAGGGAAGAATGCGGACAGGGACGTATTTACGCCGATCGTCTCGTGGCTGGATAAAAGAAACTAATCATTATTTTGGATTTAAGAATGAAACTCACAAAAACAATATCGACTTCGATCGCCGCACTTCTGATCGCGCTTCTTTTCAGTTGCACACGTTATGTGGTCATTACGGAACAGAAATTCACGTCACAAACCGCGAACATCGCTCCGAACGTTTACTTAACTACTTTCTCATACGAGAATTCTTCCTATCCTCCCGTACTTTTGGTGGATCCGGTGTTCATCAACAAAAAGGCTTTGTATCTCGGAGACAAATCCGGGTTGATCGGGGTTCTGAACGGAAACGGATTTTCGGTTTGGCTTCTTCATTTCGAAGATCATAAATCCGTAAACTTAAAGGATATAGGGGAGAATCTGATTCCGGACGTAATCTCAAGAATTCAAAAAGTTACCGGCAAAAAGGAATACATCCTCGGAGGAGTTTCCCTCGGAGGTCAGGCCGTATTACATTCTTTTAAAGCGAAGAAAATTCCGGATATTTCCAAAGCGTTCTTTCTCGGAACGGGAATGGATTACAAATACAACGATAGTTTTATCGAACAGATGAAAACCGAAAAAAGATTCGGAACCGACCTAAGCGTTTCCTGCAAAAACAAGGACAGCTTTTGCAAACGATTCATCTCCTTCGACGCGGACGATCCCACAACTCTATTCGTATATCAGAATCTTTTTAACTACTTACCGGCCCTTGAGGAAAATCCGAAAACCTGGGAGTCGTTCGAGTCCACGAACTTCCCTTCTCTTTTTATCGGAGGAAGAATCGACAACGTATCTCCGACCGAAAGTATTCATCCGGTTTATAAAAGAAAAAAAGGGAAAAAGGAATATTGGGAAGCGGGAAGAGACAACGGAATGTCGATCGACTACGATCACTTGGGACTTTTCGCATACGAAGACGCACCTTCCGATATCTATCAAAGAATCGCCGACTGGCTCAAGGAAAAAGAAGTCGAGATTACGAAGGCCTCTTCCACCCCAGCAAATCCATAACCTTCTTGATGTCCTCCCAGACTTCGCGTTTGAGAGGACTATTCTCCCCACCGTTACGAATCACAAAACTCGGATGATACGTAGGCATCACCGGAATTCCGAAAAAAGCTCCCCAGTTTCCTCTGAGTTTGGTGATTCCTTCCTTCGTATTTAAGATAAATCTTGTAGAAGGATTTCCTAATGTAACAATCACTTTCGGTTGAATGATTTCGAGTTGTCTCAAAAGATACGGAGCACAAGCGCGCGTTTCCTCTTCTTCGGGCGGTCTGTCCTTTTCGAACATCATATCGAGGGTCGGTCTACACTTTACGATATTCGCGATGTAAACCGATTCTCTCGGAACACCCATTCCCTTTTCTATGATTCTTGTCAGAAGTTCACCGGCTCTGCCCACGAAAGGACGGCCGGTGAGATCCTCTTGTTTGCCGGGGCCCTCCCCGATAAAAACGACTTCCGAATCCGGATTGCCTTCCCCGAAAACGGTTTGAGTTCGAGTCGTGTGGAGTTTGCAGAGTTTACAAGCGGAAACCTCGGATTGAACGAGGTTTAACCTTCTCAGTTTTTCTTCTTTGCTCATTGAAAATACGTTCCATCCAGACTGAAAAAGAATTTCTCTGGAGTCAATGGAAATGATCGTTCTTACCGATGCGGGTCTTTACGTTCCACAAGCGGACGTTTACGTAGATCCGTGGAAAGGTGTTCCCAGAGCGATTTTAACGCACGCACATTCCGATCATACTCGAAAGGGTTCCCGTCATTATCTCTGCGCGGAAAGCGGACTTTCTCTTACCAAAGAACGTTTGGGGAAGAATTCCAACATAGAAACTCTTCGTTACGGCCAAGCCGTGTATCGAAACGGGGTCAAGATCAGTCTTCATTCCGCCGGTCATATCCTCGGTTCGGCTCAGGTAAGAATCGAATACAACGGTAAGATCACCGTCGTCAGCGGAGATTACAAAACCGTTCCCGATCCGACCTGTGAACCGATCGAAATTCTGAGATGCGACACATTTCTTTCCGAAGCGACCTTTGCAAAACCGTATTACGCTTGGGAAAAACCGGAATTCGTATTTCAGAATATTCTAAATTACATTTTGGACAACCGAGAGCAGGACGAGATCACCGTTCTTTACGGATATTCCTTGGGAAAGGCGCAGAGAATTCTCAAGGGTCTTTCGATCGCGGCGGAAAACTCGGGCGTCATTTTGGATTTTTTCGTTCATGATTCCATTCTTTCCATGAACGAAAGATATAAGGAATCCGGAATCCTTTTGCCGAAAACCGAAAGTTTATCCGAGTTCAAAGGAGAATCCAAAAATCCTTTCGTTTTGATCGCACCTCCGGGTTCTTCGATCCCCAATGGTCGTTCGAAAAAAATTCGAAGCGCGTTTTGTTCGGGTTGGATGCAACTTTCCAAAAATAGAAAGAGTGGAAGTTTTCACAAAGGTTTTGTGCTTTCCGATCACGCGGATTGGAACGAGTTGATTCATACGATCGAATCCACCGGCGCCGAGGAAATTCTCCTTACGCATGGAGATACAAAAGACATAGTTCGTTTTCTTTCCGATCAAGGGAAGAATGCAAAAACTCTGAAAACGAAATTTCATTCCGAGGAATCGGGAGAATCCTTAGATTCCCGATAATTCGGACTTTAGTCTCATAAACGGACTTACATCGCTTTCGAATACTCGAAAATTATAATATTCTATTCTTTGGTTCGCATGAAAAGAAAACGGTTCGTGTAGAAGTCGGATCGTTTCCGTCAATATCTTGTCCTTTTTTCGGATCGTAGCAGTTCCTACATTTTCAAAATCACGGTTTTATCGGAATTCTCTTTCTATTTATAAGCCGATAGGATTTTGGAAAAAAATTATTTAGAATCAAAAAGAACACGATCGGACATTTTTAAAATTCCGATTCAAAAAGAATTCGATCTCGGTTGTCAAATCAGGAGTCCGATCATGAACGAAACCCGCGAACCTAAATTCATAAAAGCCAAAGCTGAACATCGTTACGCTCTGATGCGATGGATCGAAAAGAACGAAATCGAAATGATAAGGGAAGAATTAGAACTGAGAGGCAAAGACTTCTACAGAAATTCTCCCTTATTTTTTGCGGCGAGCGAAAACAGCCCCGCGACTTTGAAATTCCTGGAAAGCTTCGGATTGCCCTTGGACACAAGAGATTCCAACGGAAACACGCTTCATTTTTACGCGTGTCGTGATCGGGGAAAAGCGGAAGTCGTCGAATATCTACTTCATAAAAACGTAATGCCCGATCCTAAGGACGTGGTCGAGGCCGCACATTCCGGAAAAATCGAAATTCTAAAGTTATATCAGAGCGCGGGAATCGATTTAAAAAGCTCTAATATTCGAAACGACCACTACACGATTCTCGAGATCGCGACTTTTAGCGGATTAGAATCGGTGAAATTCCTTTTAGAACAAGGATTAAAACTGGAAGATTCCGTTCTTCCCAGGGCCGTAAACTTGGGAAAGTTCGATCTGGTTCGTTATTTGGTCACTGAACAAAAAGCGGATCCGAATACAAAGGTTTACGAAAGAAACGCGATTCATGAAGCGTGTTTGGGTCCTTCCAATCACAATCCTTCCGACTATCTGGAAATCTTAAAATTTTTACACGAGAATGGAGGCGATCTCAACTCCGCTTCGAATTGGATTCCGAATACACACGCTTATACTCCGTTGCATTTCGCGTGCAGACCCGGACCTCAGGATAAGACTCCGATCATCGAATATCTTTTGGAAAACGGAGCCGATCTCGATTTGGAAAATCCGAATTCGGCTTTGAGCATCGCGGATACAAAAACTAGAAAACAGGTTTTGAAATTTTTGGAAACGAGAAAGGAAACCCCGATATCGAAAATCCTTTCCAAATCTCGTTAACTTGAGAGGACGATCGATCACATTATAAAATTATTATGTGATCGATCTTAAAATTCTTACGGAACGAATTTCAAAACGTATTTCGAATCCTTCTCGATCTGAGATTGCGAGAATCGAATCTCTCGATGTTCTCCGTTTAAGAACATGCGAATCTGATCCCCGTAAAACGGAGAACCGAGATTTCCCGAATTTCCGGTAGGCAACACCGACCAAGAATTTTCCGGATCCGAAAGATCGACGATTCTTCGTTTGGACGGACCTACGCGAGGGGTCATCTTAGGATTGATTTCCTTATGATTCATCAGGTTGATCACGGATTCTCCCGAAACGACCGGAAAGGGTCCTTGATTGAAAATCGATCCGAGTAACGGAACCTGTCCCATCGGATGTTCGAAAGTGATCTGATGGGCCTTCCCCCATTTCCAAGAAGAAGGAGAACCTCCGTGTTCTTTGGAAAGATAACGAACCGTTTGTGTAAAGGAACGGATGAGAATATCCTTTCTCGTTTCGCGTTTATCCGGAGTTGCAAGATCGTCCCAAAAATCCGACTTCGGATTAGCAAGAATGGACTTGTAAGCGTTCCAACGTTCCGCGCTCTGACCGAATATGTGAAGATCCGCTTCTCCGAACTCGTCAAGCCATAGATTCAACATTACGAATTGATTGAGCGTATGAAAGATCGTTGCTCCCGATGAGTCTAACGTGTTTTCGCCGCCGAACTTACGATAAATATCCAAAGCTTCCTTAAAAACGCCGGACCAATTCTTATCCTCTTCGATTTCCAAAGAAATCAAAGGTACGATCGTTCTCGCCGAAAAAGAATGAACGTCGGTTTGAACTTTTTTGACGTCGTCCACGGACCAATTTTTTTTCTGGGAAAGAAGCTCGTAGATCCTTCTTCCCCGATCCGATTCCTGCCAATACCCTTCCGGTTTTCCGAAACCTTTGAGATCATACGCGGGAAGATGATTCGCGGTAAGAATGATTCCTTCCGGCGGATTGATCAGTTTCGGATTCTGAGCAAACGGAAGATAACCGATCACGTCGTCTTCTCCCGTCGCACCGTTTAGAATTTTACGCGTGTTGGTTTTCTTTTTACGAAGCGGAAATCTTCCCACTCCCCACCATGCGATGTTTCCTTTCGCGTCCGCATAAGAAACATTTAGACCGGGCGCGGGAAGATCTGCGGCGACAGCGGAACATTCCTGCAAAGTGGAACAACGTCCTAGAGAATAAATCGTTTCCAAAATAGGAACGGAAAGATGATGAAAAATCCAATAGATCGAAACGACCGGACCGTTATAACCGGGAATCGGTTTGGAAACGATCGGCCCGTGAGAAGTCACTTGGATCGTGATCTCTCTCGATTCTTCCCCTTTTACGGGGATCGATTCTTTAAAAACTTCGACCGGAACCCAGTTGCCTTTTTCCTTTACGAGATTCGATTTCGTAGGATGCAAAACCTCTTCGTAAAAATCCATATCGTCGTTTTCCAACATCGTCAAAGCCCAGGCTTTTTTAACGTTATGCGCGATTAAAGGAAACGGAACGATCGGAAGATGATAACCGTACGTTTCATGATCTCCGGCTTTTAGATGAACCTCGTACCAAGTTCCCGGATTGCTATAACCGATATGAGGATCGTTTGCGAGAATCGCACCGCCCGTCGTTGATCGAGACGGAGCGATCACCCATGAATTGCTTCCTAAAAACAAAGGAAGTTCTTCCAAGATACGATTCGTTTTTTGAATCACGGAACCGAAATCATCCAAGTTTACCGTGGAAAGTTTTTCCGATTTGGAAACGGAGAATGGATTTGTATCTTCGCCGTTTCTGTTTTCTTTGTTATCCCTGCTTGGAAAAAAGTTTTTTCTTGAGATCGCGAGTTTCTTCGGAGAAAAGGAAGGCTGATTCTCCTGAATGGAAAACGGATCTTCCGTATCGTGTCTCGGGAACACATCGCCGACGTTTCGATTCGGAAGTCTTCTTTCCAAAATCGTATAAAGAGAATCGGTTCGCAACGCTTCCGCAAAAGAAAACGACAACAAAGAAAGCGCACTCAATACGTCGATTCGATCAAATGGTTTCGGTTGATAACCGAGAATCGTAAACTCGATCGGAAGAGATTCCGTTTTCAAAAAGAAATTGATTCCTTCCAAGAAAGAATCGAGTTCTTTGAGGATCTGCGGATTTCCTTTCGAAGCTTCCTTTAACATTCTTTCGGCCGTTCTTTTTAAAAGAATCTGTCTTAAAAAAGTATCCGTTGGAACCAAGTCCGCTCCTAACACTTCGGATAATTCTCCCTTAGCCGCTCTTCTGAGAATTTCCATCTGAAACAAACGATCGCTGGCGCTCACATAACCTAACGCGAAGTATGCGGAAGCGGAATCTTCGGATTGAATGTGCGGAACTCCGTAAGAATCCCGGATTACCGAAACCGGTTTGGCGAGTCCGGGCGCTTTGAGTTCGCCGGATAAACGAGGCGCTTTCGAATAGATTAAAAATGCGAACGCCGCTTTTAAAATAACGATAAGAACAAGAACGACAACCAAGGACCTGCGAATCCACAACGGAGTTCGATTCCAAAAATTGGAAACGTATTGAACGAAATTTTTCATAGCCTAACCGGTTTTTCTATAGTTTAGAAAAAGGAGCTTATCCAATCCGATTTCAATAGCAAGAAAAGTTTTATCGGAATTACTTTTTTCGAAACGCTTTTTGATAATTTGAGAATCGAATTCGAAATTATAAATACGAATCGCGCGGAATTATAGGACAAACACGGCGACCTCCCTGAACGAAACGGAAATCCAGCTAAAACGATCTTGAAAGTTTACAAAACGGAAAAAGAATTCGCTTTCATTCTTTTCTTTCGTTTCAAAAATTAGAATCGCATCTTGTATAACGATCCGCTGTGAATTCCTTTTTTAAACTCTGCGAAGAACTCAAAGAAGAATCCGATCCGATTCGAAAAAGGAGATTTCTTGCGGGCTATTTCTCGTCTTGCGATCCGGACGAACTCGATGTCGCACTCTTCTACTTAAACGGCAAAAAAGAAAAAGGAATTTTCCGAGAGGAAGAATTCATTTCGCTCGTTGCTAAATTCTCGGGTAAACCGAGTTGGTTGATTCAAAGTTCGATTCAAGAAGTGGGAGATTTCGCGGAGGCTTTGGCTCTTTTAACGGAGAATTCTTCGGAAAATAAAACGATAACGCTTCTTTCGATCCGAAAGATAGCGGAAGAAATCCGATCCATTCTATCGACCCGACCCGCTTCCGAAAGCTCGGAACGAATCCGAGAAATTCTTTTTTCTTTTTGGAATTCGGCAGTTGTTTCCGAAAAGATCTTTCTTCATAGAATTCTTTTAGGAAAACAGATTCTTAAAATTCCGGATTCGATTTTGCTTTCGGCGATCGCCGATTGTTTCGATTTGGAAATTGCGATTCTTTTTGAAAAAACAAATTCGTTCGGCGCCCCTTGGAAATCTTTTTCATTTTTGAAAACTCTTACGAACTGGTTTCCCGATCGTGGCAAACTGATTCGTTTATCAAAAACGGAAATTCAGAATAAAATCGATCCGTCCTTGCACGTGGAATGGAACAAGGTCGAAGCCGGGGATTTCCCCGAAGAAAATTCTTTAAAAGGACATTCGTATTTTCTAATACCGGAGAATGGCCGTTTGGTTCAAGTCGTTTTGAATTCTTTCGGGACTGCGGTGTGGACTCGTGAAAGTTATATCTATCAAAAGGAAATTTCCGAAACCTTGGAAGGACTTTTTTCTTCGATGGTTTCAAAGGAGTTTACCGGGCCCGATCCGTTGACGTTACCGATTTTACTTTTAGGTTGGCTGATCGAAAAAGATTCCGAAAAGGCATTCGTTTTTTATGATATTCTTAGATACAAAGGCGAAGATCTTTTCAAGCAAACGATATCTCGTCGAAGTGAAATTCTAAACTCGCTCTTTCGCGAAAATTCTCCGCGTGTCGGAATCGCACATCGGGTTGGAGTTCCTGTTTCGGATTCGATGAGCGGCTCGTCGAATGCAAATCGGTTTCGACAAGAGATCCTCGGTGAAAATTCGGAGGCATTCATTTTTGATCCACAGGGTTCTCGATTTTTTTCGATAAAGCCCGCGCTTAAAAGCGTCAAAGCCGTTTTGCTTTATGGAAGAAAGGCGATGAACGAGGAAGGATTCTCCTTTTGGGAATTGAGCTTTGGTCTTCGGAAGGATGGGGAAGATTCTCCCCTGGTCACGATCGCGAGGACGAGCGTCGGGTCGGAAGATTCTTTGTTTGCGGAGTTGGATCTTTTCTTTAAGGAGAATACGATCGAAAAGAAAGGCCCGATCCGAGGAGTTCCCACAATTTGGAAAGTGGAGCTTTTGTTTCAAAGTCGAGTGGAGTCAAAGAGACATAAGATTGGTTTTTATCTTCAAGATGTCTCGATTGGAAAACGAATCGGCGTAGAAGAAGAGATCGATCACCTCGATCTTCTTTTGAAAATGTAGGAACTCATACAACTTTCAAGAACAGAGCCTTGTCGAAATCGTAAAATGTAGGAACTACCACGAAATTCTTCCGAGAACAAGAAGACTCAAACTGAGATGCTTGACAGGGACTCTCCTTCCGATTTTTTGGTCGATATGAACCAGAAAACTGCAAAACTTCTTAACAAATACGCAGAACTTAAGGGTGTAAGCTCTAAACAAATCAAAAGAGAATGGTTGGTTTTGAACGAGCATCAAAAAGACCAGAAAAGACAGGAAATTTTGAAAGAGCTGGTAAAATAAACCGGCTTTTTCTCAGTCTCTTCACCTGATCCCGGTCGACGACCTTTAGATCTTCCGAATTTTAAAAACCGGGCAGGACCGCAATGGAAGAAATCGAACTCACCAAAGAATTCCGCTTCGACGCCGCTCATCTTTTACCGAACGTACCCGACGGCCATAAATGCAAACGACTGCACGGTCATAGCTTTCGATTTAAACTTCATTTAAAAGGAAAGATCGATCCTAAAACGGGTTGGCTCATCGACTACGCGGAAGTCAGCAAGATCGTTAAACCTCTCATCGAAAATCATCTCGATCACTATTATCTCAACGAAGTTCCCGGACTTGAGAACCCTACGTCGGAAAACATTTCGATCTGGCTTTGGAATCATATCAAACCCTTGTTGCCCTTGCTTTATAAAATTACTCTGAACGAAACGTGCACAAGCGCCAGCATCTATGAAGGTCCGAAAAATTCTTCCCAAGGATAAGTTCGAACTTTGAATCCAACAAACGATACGAATTTAAAACGGAAGAATTCCGATACGAAGAATCCGAAAAAATCTTCAAAAGAATCCTCCAAAAATTTTTCGAACAACAAAGCGGTCGTTCTTTTATCCGGCGGGCTGGATTCCACAACCTGTCTTTATCAAGCCTTGGCGGACGGAAAACAAATCCAAGCTCTCTCATTTGATTACGGACAAAGACATAGAATCGAATTGTCTTACGCAAAAAAGATAACCCGTAAATTAGGAATTCCTCACACGATTCAAAAGTTAAAACCTGAATTGTTTTTAGGATCTTCTCTCACTCAAAAATCGATCAAGGTTCCGAAAAATTCTTTGGGAAAAGACGAGATCCCGAACACATACGTTCCAGGAAGGAATATTCTATTTCTTTCCTTTGCGGTTTCTCTCGCGGAAGGAACCGGTTCCGATTCGATTTATATCGGCGTCAACGCGATGGATTATTCGGGTTATCCGGATTGTAGACCGGAGTTCATCAAGATGTATGAGATGGCGATCCAACTCGGAACCAAAAAAGGAAGCCAAGGTTCTCCGATCAAAATCCTAACCCCGCTTCAAAATCTTACGAAGAAAGAAATCGTTCTTCTCGGGAATCGATTGAAGGTTCCCTTTCATCTTACATTCTCCTGCTACGACCCAAAGAACGGGAAAGCCTGTGGAAAATGCGACGCCTGTCTCTTGAGAAAAAAAGGTTTTCAGGAGACAGGAGTTTCTGAAAAGTGATCCCATCGGTTCGCCCGGCCTTCCTAAGCTCTCCAAAGGAAGGAATCTCTATTAGGAAAAGTTATTATGGAACAGTTCGTAGGCTACCTGACGATCTTTTTATTAGCCGTATTCGTAGGTTTCGAGGTTATCACTAGAATTCCTCCCCTTTTACATACTCCTCTTATGTCGGGTTCCAATGCGATTTCCGGAATCACGATCATTGGAGCGATTCTTTCTCTTCATTCAATCAACGGTCCTATGATCAATATTATCGGATTTATCGCGATGGTTGCGGCAACCATCAACGTCGTGGGCGGATTTTGGGTAACCCACAGAATGTTAGGAATGTTCAAGAAGAAAGAAAAGTAAGAATATGGAAAAATCAATTATCAATTTAATTTATCTTCTCTCCTCCGTTCTTTTTATCGTAGGATTGAAACTTCTTTCTCACCCTAAGACTGCGGTGAGAGGAAACTTCGTAGGCGCGGTCGGTATGTTCTTTGCCGTAGCCGCGGCTCTCGTAGAAAAGGGTCTTGCTTACGAATATATCTTAGCGGGATTCGTCGTAGGAACCGCGATCGGAATTTATCTCTCCGTAAAAGTGGAGATGACTTCCATGCCTCAGCTCGTCGCGGCGCTGAACGGTTTCGGTGGTCTTGGTTCCTTCTTAGTCGCTGGTGCGGCCGTAATGGAAGTCCTTCACCAAGGAACCAATCTTGAAGTCCTCAAGTCGTATCAATTTACGATTTCAACCGCCGCATCCGGAATCATCGGAGCGGTAACTCTTACGGGAAGTTTCGTAGCTTACGGAAAGTTACAGGGAATTCTTTCCGAAAAAGCGGTTCGTTATCCTGGCGATCAAATCGTAAAAGTAATCTTCTTCATTGCTTCGATCGCACTGAGCTATTACGTTGTAACTCAACCTGAAAGAATCGAATGGTATTGGTATGTAGTAGTAGCAGGTTCCGTTTTAGGAATCCTTCTCGTAATGCCGATCGGTGGAGCGGATATGCCTGTGGTAATCGCGCTTCTAAACTCTTATTCCGGAATCGCGGCTTCCGCAACGGGATTCGTTCTCGGCAATAACGTTCTTATCATCGCGGGTTCGCTCGTGGGAGCTTCCGGAATCATTCTTACACAGATCATGTGTAAGGCGATGAACCGCTCTCTTCCGAACGTTCTTTTCGGCGGACTCGGCGCGGCGGTCGACAACTCCAAAGGTAGTGAAGACATCTACGCTGGAAAAACCAAAAGCACTTCCGCTGAAGAAGTTGCAATGCTCTTGGATATGGCTCAAAGAGTTGTAATCGTTCCCGGTTACGGAATGGCGGTTGCACAAGCTCAGCACGCAGTAAGAGATCTTTATAATATTCTAACGGACAGAGGAATCGACGTAGAATTCGCGATTCACCCGGTTGCGGGAAGAATGCCGGGTCACATGAACGTTCTTCTTGCGGAAGCGGATATCCCTTACGACAAGATGAAAGAAATGGACGAAATCAATCCATCTTTCGAACAAGTAGACGTGGTAATCATCAACGGTGCGAACGACGTGGTAAACCCTCTTGCGAAAACGGATCCAAGTAGCCCGATCGCGGGAATGCCAATTCTGGACGTAGACAAAGCTAAGACGGTTATCGTAATCAAACGAAGCTTGAGCCCTGGATTTGCGGGAGTTCCAAACCCGTTGTTTATCCAAGACAACGCTCTTATGTATTTCCAAGACGGAAAGAAAGCGACTCAAGAGATCGTTACCGCTCTCAAAGATACCTAATCGTTTCCGTTCTCAACCTGAGAATGTTCGAAGCCGGGCTTGCAAAGGTCCGGCTTTTTTATTTTCGATTTCACGAGCCCGATGAATCCGACGCTTATTCTTAAGACGTTATGCACATCGAAAGGCTCATTCTTCCATCAAAAGTCATCGAATCTTAGAAATATGTTTGGTAAAACCAAATACCCGCCAATGAACGATCGTATATGTCAATTGTTTCAATTTCCATGTCGCATTAATATCATATAAGATTCTTTGAATATGGGATTGCCCTCACAAGCATTTTCAAAATCCTGGATTTAAGCGGATTGTTTATAAGAACTTATAATAGAATCCATTGGCAGAATTTTAACCTCGTATTTATATCGATCTTACCTTGCTCCGATCGTTTTTCGTTTTCTTTTGAAACCCGAAAATTTCAAAAGAGGTCTTAGGAAACGTTAGGCAAAATAGCAAAGATTCGGAAAAGAATGTCCGTAAGGAACCGAAAGAGAGATATCATTATCCGAGAATCTTACGGCGATTTTACCAATGACTCATGTGGAAACCGATCGTAATTTTATTTCCGGAAAAAACATTGTCAGACAATCAGAATAACGAGAATTCTAAAGAATCCTCAGAACTCACACGTTCTCCAAAGAACAGTTTTTATCCGAGCAATCCTACGAATGATGAGCTCGAACAAAAAGTAGAAGAACTCAAAGTTGCAGTTTCGAAAATCCCCGAACTGACTTCTTACTTCGAACAACTTTCTTCTTTGCCTTGGAGCGAATATGAAGAAATTCTTTCCAAGGATTATTTCAAAACGTTTTCCTTTGCCCAAGAGGAAATCGACGAAAACGGAAATCCTCCAATCGATTCTAAAAATGCGGAAAAGTTTTCGATACAAGAACCGAAGAATATTCTGGCAGAAGCCCAGGAAAAACTCGGCGCGGAAAGCGAAGCGTATCACGTTTTGAGCATATATGCGATGAATCTAATCACTCGAACCATGGGCCGCGCAGTTTCTATCGCCACCAAAAAACATTTCAATTCTTAATCCGTTGTGTCGAATTTTCATACCCGATAATTCGACAGAAGCACCGAAATCATTTCGGTAAAATTGATTCGACAATTCCGTTGTTTTATCGCAAACTTCGGAATCCTTTCTCTTCGTCGAAGTATGCTTATGCGAACTCTTAGGGGAAGTCATCTGATAAAGTGACGAGAAAGGACTTTCTGTTTCTGTTAAAATTCTATTTTTATAAAATTAGAATTTACGATCGAGAAGGATAAGAATGAATCAAAACCCGAATCCATTTCAAACAAAACGAATTCTCAAAACGATCCTACTCATTGGATTTGTTTTAGGAATTTCTGCAACCACCGTGCGAGCGGAAGAAGCGGAGAAAAAAATATTCTCCAGCAAAAACATAGATATCACGTTAAAAGATTCGAAC
This sequence comes from Leptospira barantonii, assembly GCF_002811925.1. Classification (NCBI taxonomy): domain Bacteria; kingdom Pseudomonadati; phylum Spirochaetota; class Leptospiria; order Leptospirales; family Leptospiraceae; genus Leptospira; species Leptospira barantonii. The sequence goes on along the minus strand of NZ_NPDS01000001.1, from coordinate 65,798 downwards.
GGATACAATCACTTTCTAGTTTTTACGAAAACCATGACGCCCGACAAATCCTACGTCGCATACAATGTAGAATTTTGGGTAAACAATTACGTATATTCGGGTACGGACGCTTATTCTCAGATCGTTTTCAAAACTCCAAAAAAGAATTACTATGGAAGTTTTTACAAATCGGACGTTTCTTCCAATGCGTTAGTCCTTTATTTTTATTTGGAAGAATCGGTGATCCAGGAACTTCAAAACAATGCCGGTTCTGCGGACAAGGTGAGCGTCACTCTAAAGAACAAAACAATTCTCGAACATACGATCGCAACTAAAGAGCATTTCAAAAAAGCGCTCAGAGACATTGCAACGGTTGAATGAAAAATTCGATTCTTAAAAGGAAAAAACTGAAGCTTATGTTCCACATTCTTATCTTCAAGAATTCTAAAGTTTCGGTCATACTATAATAAGATTTATAATTCTTAATTTTGAATGAAATGTTTCCAGTATCCACTGTTATTCCTCGCATGAAGTTACATCAAATCAATCCAAGTATCTTTCTATTCCTGTCGATTCTCATTGTTGGTTGTAAACATTCGAAGGATGATTCTCCCTTCCTTTTGGCGGGAGGCGCCGCGGTGATCGCTCAGCAAATCGAAATCCAAAGTATTACATCCGGACCGGTTTTGATTGATCAAGATTCGGAGCTTACGAACTACAAATTCAAAATCTACAATCCAACTCAAAACTTAATCTTGGATGGTTACTTTTCCAAACCCGCCGGATTGGGACCGTTCCCTCTGATCGTGATGATGCACGGTTGTGCGGGCGCTCATTCGAACAGCGACGCTACAAAACCACCCGCTTCCTTATTCACGGAATGGGCCGGTAGAGGGAAGGATCTGGGATACGCGACTCTTTTGATTGATAGTTTTACACCGAGAAACGCGGATCAAAATCAATGCAGTAACGGATCGAATGTAGGAACATCCGAAGTAACAGATAGACCAACGGACGCGTATGCGGCGCTTGGTTACGTAAAAAGATCCAAGATCATCAACAACAATCGAATCGTTTTATTGGGATGGTCGCACGGCGGAAGTAGCGTTTTATCAACCTCGGATACGAGCACTACGGCTCAATATCGAACCGAAAATTCAAGACCATTCAAAGCGGTGATTTCTTTTTATCCGGGATGCGGCCTGAACAACGCGTTCGGCGGAATATCCACGAGCCAATATTTACCGTTTACACATGTAAAAATTCTCGCGGCAGGATTGGATCCTCTTTACACGGGCGGCTATTGCGACACGAGAATTTCCAGAGCACAAACGTTAGGCGCAAGCGCCGCAACAAACAACTCGATCGCCATAACCGTTTACCCGAATACACATCATAGCTTCGACGAAGCCAAGGCGGTTTCGGCAAAATTCGACGCAAACGACGTGGCCGCAAAACCGAATGCGGATCAGGAAGCGGTGAATTTTTTCCAGCTCTATAATCCATAAGAAAAACGGAATAGAACAAAAGAAGGAGATTACGTTGAAGAATCCGCGATTTTATTCTGCGAAAAGATATATTATAATATTTTAAATAACTAAAAATTAAAAAGAACTCTAAAAAATTAGGAGAATGTTCTCCTTCTACAATGGAAATTCAAAATGAAACACCAACTTTTCTTCAAAGACGATTCTTCCGATAAATTCTGGAACATCGAAACGTCCGGGAACTCGTTTACGGTAACGTATGGAAAAACCGGAACGGCGGGACAAACGCAGACAAAGACGTTCGATGACGAAGCAACCTGTCTCAAAGAAGCCGATAAATTACTCAAAGAGAAAGTAAAGAAGGGATATCAAGCAGGCGCTTCCGCGAACTACCTCGAAACTTGGAAAGAACTCTGCGAAAGTAAGAATCTTCCCGAAACCTTTTTCAAACATTTTTCATTCTTAACGGAAACGAAAGAAGACCAGGAAATTTTAACAAAACTTTCCGCTCAGATTTTGAAAATTCAAATCGATTCTTCCGAAAACGTGTTGGTCGCGGAACTCAAATACGGAGATCCAAGTTTCTCGGAACCTTGCGAAATCCGTTGTAACCCGCCGTTTACGAATTCTCCCGCAAAAGGTTTACCAAAGAGTTACGTGAAAACCTCTCAGGTTCACAACGGAATTTACTTTGAAGACTTAGGCGGAGGTTGTATCGGATTTTTCGGAATCAACGAAAAAGGAAACATGAACGAAGGCGGATGGGAGCCGGAAGCATTGGAAGAAGGCGACAACGAAGAATATCTCGAAGCTCTGGAAGAAAAGGAACTCTCTGTCGACGACGTTCCTTGTATCATAGAATTCGGACAGAATTGGATCTTAAGCGATCCATTGAAAAAAACGGCTCATAAAGAACCCGCTTACCTTTTCGTTTCGCACGAAGATTGCGAGGCAGTTAAAATTCCGGGAACGGATTCGCTTTTATTCGGACAGGTTCTTTTGAGAATTCTCGCTCAGAGAATCTTAGATATCGATTTTTTTCCGGAAGTTTATTCTTAAGATATTTTTAATATAGGATCACACAATGAAACCGAAGTTCTCTCTTAAAACGGTGATTATGGATGAAGAAGTCGGATTTACGGCCCACCTCGTTGTGGTGCCGGTTTCCGAATTCAATCCAAAAGAAATCGGCAAAGCGATCTTAAGTTGGACGAAGATTCTCGAGGACGCCGAAGAATCCGTGTTATCCGATCCGATTTTCGAAAAATCGGATCCTTGGTTCGGCTTCGGTGTTACTATTGAAGATCAAATTCTGAACGAACAGGATATTTTTTCCAAAATCCCCAAAGATGACGAAGAGATCCAAGCCGCGTCGATCGGTTTTATCAAAGAGTTGATTCGATACAACAAGGACGACGGCGAAGGACTTGTCACGCACGAAGAATTGGAAACGGGAACGTACACGATGCTTTGGCTTCTCGAAAAAAATCTAAAACATCTCGATCTGTATATTCAATATTTGAGTTCTTTGGATTTGGATCACATGGTGGCTCAATCGGATGTTTTATTCAAACTCACGAAGTTGTATTCTCCCGCTGAATTGGAATCGCTCAAAAAATTCTCGAAAGAGAATTACGTCCAACAGTTCAACCACTGGTTCGAAAACGACCGGGCCTGGGAGAACTAAAATTCTCCCTCGAACGAGGAACGAAAAAATCAAATCTTAAAGTCAAACGGGTCCAAATTCGCACCTAAGAAAGAATTGAATTGTTACATACAATTTTGATTCTATTGATTATGGAGAAAAAAGATTACAGCGACGAAGTCCGTCTGCATCGTTCCAAGATCATTCGTTTTTTATTGTTCATCGCCGGTTCGGTTTCTTTGGCTTTGGGGATTATCGGAATTTTTACACCTATTCTTCCCACAACCCCCTTTCTGCTTTTATCCGCGGCTTGTTACGCAAGAGCCTCGCATCGATTTTACAATTGGTTGATGAACAACCGATATTTCGGTTCTTATATTCGCGATTGGAGAATCCACAAAATGATTCCGCTCCGTGCTAAGATCGTTGCGATCTCTATGATTTTTTTATCGATCAGCACGACCGTTTTCTTTTTCATTCCGATTTTAGCGGTGAAAATTCTCGTTTCGTTGATCGGAATTTTAGTCGTGATCTATTTGATTCGGATTCCGACAAAGCCGAAAAGCTAAAACTCGGCGACGATTTTTTTTGAGGAGCATTGTCGGAGTTCCTACAAAACCTCAATACGGAGAACGGGAAGGAAACATATGAAAAACCTTGGACTCGTTTTCCTTCAAAAGTTCCGCGATGTCCAAAGCTTCTTGCACCTTTCTTCGTTTGTCCGGTTCTTCCTGAAGCCAAGAAGTAACGAAAGATTCAAGTCTTCTATAATCCTTGATGAACGAAAGAGAACGAATGTATTGAATCTTATCCTCTTCCTCGGCGATCCTAAATTGAATCACGGTTTGATACGTGGCCGCCGCCATTCGGTAGTTGCCGGTATTGTAATATGCGTGCGCTAAAAATCTTTTTTCCTGAAACGGAAGTTCGCCGTATTGATTGTAGATCTTAATCGCCTTTCTATAATTCTGATGAATGTCCATTACAAGTCTTGCATGGATCAGCATGTATTCGCGGGAAACGAAACCTTCCTTTACGAAATCCACACACTGAGAATACGCATCGGCTTTGTTACCTAAAAGAAAATTGGATTTTAAAAGAAGAAGTTTTGCCGCTCTAAAATTCGGTTTGAGTTCGATCGCGCGATCGGCTTCGGCCTTTGCCCTTAAATAATTACCGGTTTCGAAGTAAGCGAGCGCTAAGTTGATACGATAGAACGGATTGTAATTGGAAAGTTCCACCGCTTTCTGAAAGTATTCCAGTGATCTCCCCCACTTCGATCTTTGAACGAAGATCATTCCCAACTGATAGTAGGAAGGGTCGTGACCCGGATGGAATTGAATCGCTCTTAAGAGAGAATTTTTCGCCTGAGGATAACGTCCTTGTGCGTAAAGATAAGAACCTTTTAGATAATGATATTCTACCGTATTCTCATCCAACTTTTTGATCTTATCGATATTGACGGAAGCGCGGGCAAGATTATTCGCACGAATGAGATTGACGGTTTCGGTATTGAGCGCGGTGATCTGAACTCTTCTACGAGCCGCTTCGGTCGGATCTCCGGGAGAATGTTCCATATTCGGAACGGGTGGAGAATTTCCCGGAAGATTTTCGTCTTCGTCGTCGGAAAAAATTTCCGATGAAAGAAAAAACAAAATCAAAAAAGAAAGAAACAAACGATTCATAAAATTTCTTATCCGATCAGAATCGAATTCTCGAATTTATTTTTTTTCGAAGAACTCAACGCTGTCTTCTTTCTTATTCAAAAGTTGTAATTCTTTATCGTTTACTTTGAGAATTCTATATTCCAAATCGAAAGCCAAATCCGCAAGATTGAAATGAATGTCGTCCCCTTGCATCTTATAAGTAAGATGGAACGTATCGTATTTTGCAAGTCCTTCGGGAAGGATGAGAAGATGAGATCCCTTTCCTTTTTCGGGATTCGGGCATTCTCCCTTTTCGGGACAATTTTTTACTTTGATCCAATCTCCTAAGACTAATTCTTCTTTTTTCTTACAAGCGGAGAATAGAAACAGAATCAAGGATGTTATGAGAACTAATTTTTTCATAGATTCAAGCATAGAGATCCGGCTCCCCCTGTCCAATGAAAATCGTTGCGAACAAAAGGCATAAATGATCCGGAATCTTTAAGATAGAACGGATTCTAAAATCGTAAGGAAAGAATTTACTGAGCGTCCAAGTATTCTTTTAAATTCAGGACTTCGAAGGTATTGAGAAGATCGGGATGAATCGCGCTGATCGTACAGGAAATTCCCTCGGAACGGGCATTCTTTAAAAACCAAACGAGGGAACTGATCGAAATCGAATTCATTACCGGAATATCCCCCAAATTGAGAATGATATTCTTCGGTTTTTTCGCGATCGCATCCATGAGCATCGTCCGGAATGCGTAGTAATCGTTGAATAGGATCGAAAGATCCGGGGTGATTTCGATTGTTTCGGGGTTCTCTGACATGAAAGATTCGCTTAAAAGTTCTTCCGTATACTTTGTAAGTTTCGGACAAAAAAAACTTTCTACCTAAAAAAATCTCTCCTGGAAATCGCAAATTCAACCGATTTTTTGGAGGGGAGAGAAATAATGTTTGAGAAAACCCATTTCATGAAAACCCAGGATCTCCTGGAAAGAGGGATGAATAATTCCATTTTCAAGAGAAAAGTGATTTCGGACAACATTGCAAACGCGGACGTCCCTCATTTTAAAAGATCCGAAGTCATCTTCGAATCCATGATCAAAAGAGCCGTCGAATCCGAAAAGATCGAAGCGATCAAAGAGGTTCCGACCCAAATTTCGGACGAACGTCACATTCAATTTTTCAAACCCTTGGATTACCGCGGAGTTCAATCGAAAGCGAATATCGATTACTTAACTACCATGAGAGCGGACGGGAACAACGTGGACGTGGAAAAGGAAGTCGTGGAAGCCTCCAATTCCCAAATGCAATACATGATGATGTCCGAAAGAATCAACCAGAACTACAGGGACTTGAAGCAAGTCATGAGAATGGCTTAAAATTCGGATTTTATTTATTTGAATTGATTTTAATGAGACATAATTTTAAACATTAGGAAGTAGTCATGGGCCTTTTTTCATCGATCAACATTTCCGCTACAGGCTTATCCGCGCAAAGATTGAGAATGGATGTTATCTCGAATAACATCGCAAACTCGACTACGACTCGCAATACGAACGGGGACGGTCCTTTTAGAAGGGATCGAGTCGTTATGACTCCGATCAATCTGAGAACCAGGTGGAAAAGTCCCGTATATCCGTTCGGAGTCGCACCCGGAGAAGGTAAAGGTGTGAAGGTGATGAAAATCGAAAAGGATATGACCCCTCTTCGTCTGGTTTACGACCCGACTCACCCGGACTCGATTCAGATCGGTCCTAAGAAAGGTTATGTGGAAATGCCGAACGTCAACATCGTTACCGAAATGACGGATATGATCTCGGCTTCCAGATCTTACGAAGCGAACGTTCAGATGATCAACGGATCCAAAGCGATGTTCAACAAGGCTTTGGAAATAGGTAGAGCTTAATCATGGAAATCAATTCTAACTCGTCTCTTTGGTATACTTACAATTCCGGATACAACGGCGGTAAGGCGCATCCTCTCAGCCCGAAAGGCGATAACGTGAACGTATCCACAACCGAAGATAGACATTACAAAGACGTTAAACAACCCGTTTCTCCGGATTACGTGGCTGAAAGTTTTTCGGAAGCGATGAAGAACGCTCTTACCTCCGTGAACGATCTCCAAGTGGATGCGGATGAAATGACTCAGAAAATGGTTTTTGATCCGAATTCGGTGGACGCTCACGAAGTGATGATCACCTCCGAAAAAGCGAGAGTCGCTTTGACGTTTACAAAGACGATCGCGGACGGAGTTGTTCGTGCTTACAGAGAACTCACTTCTTTAAGATAAGAATTTTCTAATATTATAAAATTCCGTTCAGACCTGAAGTTTTTGTTTCATCGTTCGTCGAACGGATTTTTGATTTTCTCCAAACGTATAGGAAACGATCGCGATCCATTCTTCGTATTCCTCTTCGCGGATGGCAGAATCGTTTCGAAGTTCTTCGCAGATGCGTTCGACAAAGGACTCGATGGAATCCGTTTTCGTCAGATATTCTTCCAGACCGTCGCTCAACATTTCTCCGAGTTGATCGGAGCCGAATTGTCCGCGGAAACTACGAGCCGCGGCCAAAGATAACGTTTCCTCGCACCAACCCCATCTTTCGATCAGTTCTTGAATGTCGTCGCTTTGATACACTTCATGATCCAGATCGTTGGTTCGTAAAAAGTCGATATATTCTTTGATGTATGTTTTGTCGAAGAGAGCCAAAGCCATCACCGCGCGGGTTCCTGCGTGTTCTTCTTCCGAGGACCAGAGAATCGAACCGTTTCGGTTGTGATCGATAATTTTTCGAACGTAATTCAAAATCGGTTCCTGGAACTCTTTCTGTTTCACCGCTTGTGAATAAAAGTTTCGTTCCGCTTGAAAGGGTCTTTCCGCGTTTGTTGATTCTTCCCAAGCAGGAAAGAATGTCGCCGATTCGGTTATAAACCCGTCGATGATTTCTCTGAGAATTTTCGGATCGAATTCCAAATATATAATCCTTAAAATAAAAAACCGGGGCTGGAAGCTCCCGGTTTCTTGAAGTTTTTTCGACCGATGGAGAAGGTCGGAACTACGGCTTAATCTTTTTAATCAACTTCAGATCTGCTTTGTTAAAAACGGTGATCTGAACGTTACCGGAACTTTCTTCCTTACCGGTTACGTAGATTTTTTCTCCGTAGAAAGTTACGTTCGAATTCGGGCTGATTTCTTCGGAAGACTTCGCCTGTTTTTTCAGATCTTTTCCGAAACGGGAAAGATAGTATTTTTCCTGAACCTCTTCAAAGGCGTAAATTTCGTCGCCTTTTACGATCATCGGAGATCTCCAGAAAATATTATCTTCCGCGGAAAGAGTCGGCTTCAGAGTTTCTTGATCGATCAAGATCAGCTTGTGACTGGAAGAGTGACCGTCTTCAAAACCGATCACAAGAGCCTTTCCATCGACGATTTCGAATGTTCTTCCGCAGATCTTGTTAAAGTCACCGCGAAAGATCGTATCGTCTTTGGTCGGATCCAACACTTGAAGTTCGTTGTTATAATGACCTTTGTCCAAATACTTTAAGGTTTTTAAGAAAAGAATTTTACCGCCGACAACGTTCTTATCGAACTCCTCTTTTTTCTTTTCTTCTTCCTTTTTGGTTTCCAATTCTTTTTTAGTATCCGCGAGTTCTTTCTTTAACTCGGCTTCGGATTTTTTATCGTTCGAAGAAGATTTGTTATCGCCCCCGGACTTACTTCCCGAATCGTTTTTGGAATCGGATTTAGAGGAACTGGAAGAGCTGGACGAACTTGAAGAACTGTTGTTGCTCTTTCTTTCTTCGTCTTTCTTAACTACTTCTTTTTCTTTTTCCTTTAACTTCTGTTCCTCTTTTTTAGCGGATTCCTTTTCTTTTTGAATCTGCTCTTTTTCCTTTTTCTTTTCGACGATCTGGGTTTTATTTTTTACCGGATCCTTATTGAGTTCCTGAAGTTCCTTATCGGTTTTGGTTTCCTTATCGGAAATTTCCTTTTGTTTGTTCTGATTCTCTTCTTTTCTGCGTTTGAGTTCTTCGAGTTCTTTCTTGTTCTTTTCGTTTTGAAGATCGTTGAACTTATCCTTTTCGGATTGTCCTTCCTTCTTCTTATCCAGATCCTTGTTTACTTCGTCCTCGAGTTCGTCGGTGTGAACGTCCTTTCCGAGAACGTCTTCCATAAGAGGAATGATGATCTGAGTTTTACCGGGCCATTCCGAATAACGTTTCGAAATTCCGATGGAACCTACGCTTACGAACTTAATTACGGAATTTGAATATTTCTTTCCGATGTAAGCCTTGTCCTTTCTATGAATCGCGTTGTAGTAAAGAATGTACGTGGCGAGAATGTCCGCATTCTTATCGTCGTATCCGAAGTTCGATTTTACGAATCCGGAAAGAATTCTCTGGATCGAATTGATGTGACCGTAATCCGAATCCTCGAGAATCCCGAATACGTCCGCGCCGAATTTTTTTTCTTCGGGAGCGATTCTCGTAACGCTGACTCCGCCTTGTGTATGAGATTTATCCGGTTCTTTTTTCAGAATATCCGCAAGACCCGAACCGACTTTCTCGTTGGTTCCGCGGACTTCTTCTCCGGCGCGAGCGGAGGAACGATTGATAAATTGAACCCTTTGAGAAGAACGAACTTCTTTCTCTCCGAGTTTGGAATTTTCCTGAGAAAATATAGATAAAGAAAAACCGAAACATACAAACGCTATCAAGATTCTGAACATTCTAAAATACTCCTTTTCATCCTCGGAAGTGAAAGCAGTCATTTGACCAGGGGATATGCTATCCTCAAGCATTCTATTGAGACAAGGATTTTTCCCGATCTCAAGTCTTCTTTCTTGGAAGAAAGTTGATCCCCAGCCTCCCCTCTGCAACCCTAGCCTTATGTATCAGTTCCAGGAAAGAATCTACAATTTCGGCGCAGGCCCCGCGATGCTCCCCAACGAGGTGATGGAAATCGCCGCGGCCGAATTCTTAAATTACAAAGGCTCCGGAATGTCCATCATGGAAGTCAGTCACAGGGAACCTCTTTTCGAAGACGTGCTCAAAGAAGCCGAATCTCTTTTACGCAAACTTCTAAACATCGGAAACGACTACTCGATCGCATTCTTTTCAGGCGGAGCGACGCTTCACTTCTCCGCGCTTCCCCTCAATTTATTAAAAGACGGGGAAAGTTTCGACATCGCACACACCGGAATCTGGACCAAGAAGGCTTGGGAAGAAGGTCTTAAATTCAACGGGGTCAACGTTATCTACGATGCGACGGAAAATAATTTTACGGACACTCCCGTTCTCACCGACGCAAGTCTTTCCGGAAAAGGAAAGTATCTTCATATCACATCCAACAATACGATCTACGGTTCTCAATATCCTGAGATTCCGAAGATCAAAAATATTCCGTTAGTCGCGGACATGACCAGCGAACTTCTTTCCCGAAAAATCGACGTGAAGGATTTCGGAGTGATCTTTGCCGGCGCGCAAAAGAACATCGGACCTTCCGGTTTGAGTTTGATCATCATTCGAAACGATCTTCTCGGAATTTCGGGAAGAAAGATTCCGATTCTTTTGGATTATTCCGTGATGGTAAAGAACCAATCCCTTTACAACACTCCGTCCACGTATTCCATCTACATCGCAAAGCTCGTTTTCGAATGGCTTTTAAAGTTAGGCGGAATCGAAGCGATGGAAACAGTAAACGAACAAAAGGCGAAGTTGGTTTACGACTTCATCGATTCTTCCTCGCTTTATACTTGTCCGGTTCAAAAAAGATCCCGTTCCAAGATGAATGCAGTGTTCCTTTTGAAGGATAAAAATTTGGATTCCAAGTTTTTGGACGAAGCGGAAAAGAACGGTCTTCACGGTTTGGGAGGTCATAGATTGGTGGGAGGATTTAGAGCTTCGATCTACAATTCCATGCCTCTCGCGGGAGTTCAAAAACTCGTATCCTTTATGAAGGAATTCGAATCCAAAGCTTAATGAAACTTTCTTTCTTAAGAAATATCTTTTTGATTCCGATCTCGATCGGAATTTGTGTCTGCGTTTCCGCGGAAAACCTTTTCGCATCGGGTCTGAATTTCGTTTCCCAAGTCGCGGTTCAGGATTGTTTTGCAAACGAGGCGGGTTCTTCCGAGCTCGCCAATCTGTTCAAAAGCGCGCTTCCACTCGAAGAAAAAAAGAGAATCGCGGAAACGATCGCTTATAAGGAAGGAAAATCCAGATTTCAATCGATCTCCTGCATTCAAGGCAAGAATCTACCGGAAGAGGAATTAACAAAACTTCTACTGGATTGGAACCGCCATCTTTCGACGTACGCGGAGTTGAATTCTTATTATGAGAATTATATTCTTTCGGACGACAAAACCAGATCGCTAAACTCGATCGAATGGGAACTTCTCACCACACATCTCAAACAAAAAAAAGAACTTCTATCTCGACTCAACGACGCGACCGGTTACGCGCTCAAAGGCGAAAGGATTTCCGAGGAAAACTTCTCGATGATCTATCTCTCGTTATTCCTCCTTCAAGTGGAATTCTGGGACGCGATGCCGAAGACATATCGGGATTCCGTTCTTTAGATCGATTCTTCGATTTTGACGATTTGAACAAGGGAAGAATTATTTGCTTGAAACCTGAGTAAAGTCGGACATAACCAAATATAGATCATGAAAAAAATCGGAATCGCCTCGGATCACGGAGGCTTTGAACTCAAGGAATTTCTCCGCAATTCTTTCGCGGGAGAATTAGAAATCGTAGACTACGGAACCAAGGACGAAACGTCCGTAGATTATCCCATCGTCATCTCGGAAGCGTGTAAAAAAGTTCTTTCCAACGAAGTGGAAGGTTTGATCGCCCTTTGCGGAACCGGAATCGGAGCGTCCATCGCGGCGAACCGTTTACACGGAATCAGAGCGGCCCTTTGTCACGATCAGCTCACCGCGGAAATGTCCAAACGCCACAACAACGCGAACGTGCTTGTTTTGGGCGGAAGAATTCTCGGCAAAGAACTGGCCTTGAACATCGTCCGTACCTGGCTCAACACCGCTTTCGAAGGCGGACGTCACGAAAGAAGAGTCAATCAACTCGAAACCTTAAATTCCTAACAACAAACCGGATGGAATTGATTTCAAATTCTAAAATCGGAGACGCCATTCCTCCGGCTTTTTTGTCCCGTCTTGATTCGTATTTATCACGTTTGTCTCCGTCTCGTTTAACAATTTCCCGTTTATTCTCCGTTCGTTTCCCAATCTTTCGATTAACGATTGTCCATTTATCGATTTTTGTTTTGTTTCTTTTTCCCGCGACGGTTTCCGTTTTTTCAGAAACTAAAATTCTTCCGTTAGTCGATCTTCAAAAAAACGGACTCGAACTTTCGGGTAAGAATTCAGATCAAAAAATTCTAAAATTACAAACAAGAGATCGAAGCGCGGGCGCGGATCTTTATCTGAATTTCGAAACGGGAGATCCTTCCAACCTAAAGGATTTATCAGGAAATTATAAAGTACTAACGTCTTCTTTTCTCGCGGATACGGAAAACGTATTTCATTCGAAAAGAAGCGCCCGGTTCTCGGGAAAAAGAACCGGAATTAAAATCGCACATTCCAACTCGGGTCTTTTGACTTCCAAGGATTTAACCGAAGACTTTTATATCGGATTCAGTTTTCTTCCGGGGACGGTGGAAAAAGATGCGACCTTAATTTCCAGGTTGTATGAAACATCGGGAAACACATACGGTTGGGATCTTAAAATTTCGGACGATCGTTTGAAGGCAAGTTTTCATTCTTTCTTTGAAACCGAAGAAAAACGTTTTTTATCCTTACAACTCACTTCGAACACCATTCTTAAAAAGAATCAATGGAATCGAGTGCTTCTCTATTTCAATCCTTCCGAACAGGAAGTCGTTCTATATCTCAACGGAAAGGAAACCGCGCGCGGCGGAATTCCGACCCATAAAAATCTGACACGAATCGGTTTTCATCCCGACGATACGACTTCGTTTCGAATCGCGAGTTCTTACTACGGTTGGATGGAGAATTTTGCGGTCTTTAAAGGTAAACCCAATCCGAGTTCGGAAGATTCTTCCTTTCCCGGTCAGGACTTCGATCCCGAAACTCATACGACCGAGACCAAATTCGGCGTAGGAACATCTCCGGTTTACAAAACCAAGTATTCGAGTTCGTTTTTGGAAGAGGTTCAGTTGAAGGCCGTAGTTCCGACCTCTTCCGCGATGGAACTGTATTTTAGAGTTTCCCCGACTCCGTTTACTCCGAGTTCGGAATCCCCGGCTTGGATTTCTTTGGACTTAAGAAAATTAGAAAATTATAAAATAGATTCTCTCGATCCCGATACGTATAGAATTCCTTTGAAAAATTCCCTGAAAAAGTTTTTGGGAATCTCGGAGAACAAAGAAGATATTCTTCCGTTTCGTTATTACCAATGGAGAATCAAACTGAAATCGGATCCGAGCGGCGGTCAAACTCCCGAACTGAAAAACATCTCCCTCACATTTCGAGAAACAAATCCGCCGGTACGCCCTCTCGGTTTAAAGGTTGCGGAGAATTCGGTGGACGATTCCGGTCCGAGCGTTTGCCTCAACTGGAAATCGAACCCGGAACGAGAAGTGATCCACGGCGGCGGTTATTTCATCCACTACGGAATTCATCCCGATCGAATGGTGGGAATCGTTCGCGGAACGTTTTCGGAAACGGGAGAGGCGCCCAATAAGAAAAATCGACCGAAACATCCGGCCTCGGATTATCTCGATCCGATCACCGGACTTCCTTCGGGAAAGAATTCAAGCAATATACAAGAATATTATAATAAACTGTCGGCCTGCGTAGACAATCGGATCATCTCATTGAACTCGGAGATTCTTTTGGAAAAGAATCAGTTGTTTTTAAAAAAGGGAACGACTTACTTTTTCAGAATCAGCGCTTACAACAAGTTCTATCATTTTCAGACGGGAAAGGATCAGGTTTCCGGTTTAAGCGATCCGGTCGAAGTCTACTTCTTGAGCGAGTAAAACTCGGATCATCTTTTGATCGGGAAGATTCTTATCGACCGTGATAAAACCGTCCAAATCCTTTTCGATCGCGATCGAAATCTCGTTCCAAACCCATTCAGCATTTCCGAATTCTTTGGAAAGTTTTTGCGCTAAGGAAAGATTCTCGGGTCTGAAATCCAAAACTCCGAGACAAAGACGTTTGATCTGACTCCAGAGAATTTCCCGTTTGACCGCGTCCTTTTCTTCTTCGAGCAAAGGAAGAACCGAAACGGTTCCGGTATAAAAAAGATGCTGACCTTTGATCAATTTTTCGAGGGCTTCGACGACGATCGGTTTCAAGTCGGACGGATTTCCGATGAGAACTTTCAATAAAGATTTGGAGAGATAGTATTTCATTCTTCTTTTAAGTTTGAAAGAATTCGGAGCGCTTCCAATCTTTCGTAGGAATCGGATCGATAGACTTCGTTACGCAGAGAAAGACGCAACATCTCCCCCGCGGAGAGATTTCTTTTTTCGGCTTCGTTCTTAAGAAGTTCGAGTTCTTCCTCGGTCATCAGAAGTTGAAATCGTTTATCGACTCTCGCCATCAGTTATCTTCTCTCATTTCCCTATCGTTCTTCAAATAAATTCTAAAATAAATATCGGCGTCTTTCAACTGACCCAACGATTGATAGATCGATGCGATATTGTAGTTCGCTTCGTTCAATCTAAAATCGTATTTGAAAGACTTCTTAAAGATCTGAATCGCACGATCTTCTCTTCCCGCATACCATTCCGACATGGCCCAAAGAAAATGCCACTTGCCGAGATCCGGATCGCGGGGAGTCGCTTGCGCGAGATATTCCAAAACTTCTTCGAAGGTCTTTGCGGCAAAAAGATAATTCTCTTTGATCTTTTTGAGCTTTTCCATTCTTGAAAAAATGTCCTCTGCGTGTCCAGGGATTTCCAAGTCGTTTCGATAGAATAAGGCCCGCGCATACCAGAGTTTTACGGTGAGATCGGAGGGATTTTTTTCTACGAACTTTTCGAGATAAGGAATCGATTCCGTTTCTTGTCGATCCTCGTTCATCTTGAGAATCTTTTGTTTCACCGCGCGGTTCCATTCTTTTCTATTCTCCTCGTTTGCAAAAACGGAAGAATGGAATAACGTCAAAAACAAAAACCAAATCGTTAAGCGAACAAGAATCATACTTTGATTCGATCGAATCTTAGAGATACGTAAAAAGATTCTTTCCGTTTGCGGGATATACGTCCACGTTCAGATCGTACGCGGTTCCGATTTGATCCATAAGGGAACGAACCTGTTCCTCCAAATCCTTTCTCGTATACAATCCGAGTGCACCGACTCCGATTCCGAAACACATATCCTCGGGTCCGATGATTTCGGAAATCTGGGACATCGCTTTTTTACGAAGCGCTTCCAGCTTTTTAAAATCCTTTCCGTGAAATTCGATTCGAAAGGATTTCGTAACTCCTCTTTCTCCGTCGGTTGCGATTCTCATAAGATGAATACGGGAGGATACGACGTCGCGTTTATCTCTAAACAATTCTCCCAAAATCTTTCGATCATATTCTTCGAACGCGGGAACGACCGGTTCCAAAGAATGGAAGATCAGATTTTCGATTTCCAGTGCGGTCTCTTCGATCGGCGGGTCCTTAAAGAATAAAAAGAACCGAAACGGAATTCCGAAATTGGACAAAGGAATGGTAAGAATGGAGATGCAGGATTCCAAATCGATCGGATCGAATTTCTTTCTAAAAAAACGATCGTTCTTTCTTTCCTCGGTGATTCCGATCATAGAATAAGAACCGGATTCTTTCCCGATGTATTGATCGTCGTAGAGAAAGATCATATTTTCGGAGGTTCTTTGTTTCAATCCGTAGGTTGCGAACGGACTGTAACTTCCGTTTCTTCGATCGTAGTAGTGAATCGCAAATCCGGAAAGTTTCAAATATGAAAAAACGGAAATGTAGTATTTTAGAATAAACGAATATTCGGATTCCAATCCGTATCCGAGTTCGTCCAAAACTTCCAAAATTTTTCTGCGATCCCGGATTTGAAGCGAACTCAGCCACTTCATATAACCGGGGCCGAGTTCGAGATGATGTGTCCCTCTCGGCTCGGGTTGTTTTTCCCGAGTTTCTTCCGAAGGGGGGATCGCCTTTTCCTTTTGCGGTTCGTTCACCTTGGAGATCAAATTCTGAAGTTCGGAACTGAATATTTCCGATCGTTTCTTTTCGATTTCCGGGGGAACGGCCGCGTGTGTTTTAAATTTTTCCGGATCCCTTAAAAACGCGGGAGAGATATAACCTTCTCCCTTCAATTCGAAAGGAAGAACAAAGATGGAAGGACCGTCGTCGCGTTTTAATTCCTTCAAAGTGATCGGAAGCGTTTTTAGATCTTCGTCGACTTCTTGAGAAGAAAGAGTTCGTATCTCTTCGACCTTATCCTTTTCGGCCAACTCCAAGGCCTTTTGTTTTGCGAGTTGAAGCCCGTTGACTCCTTTTGAAATCTGTCCTACGATTTCCTGAATCTCCTTTCCTTCCTTATCCGAAAAAAGATCCTTTTTCATTCTTAGGATTCGAATCATCAAATCGATGAGAAACAGAAGCGCAAGAAAACCGGACAAAAACAAAAAGGAAAGTCCGTCGTTGCCCGGTTTTAAGATAAGAATACCCTTTAAGAAACCGTAAGAATTTTCCGGCGTCGCATAATAATATCCGATGAACGGCAACGATCCGATTTGAATCCGATTGACCGCGCTTTTGGAACGATTCATTCCACCGATCAAAAGGGAAGAAATTTGATCGCCGCTCAATCCGTGAACTTGTTTGCCCGGCTCCACATATCCGCCGAACTTTAAATCCGGAATTAGAATGGATTCGGTTCCGGAAAAAGAAACACGAAGCATATCCTCTCTGAGTTCCGCAAGAATCAGTTTTTTTTCATCCGTAACGGGAAGACAAAATACCAAAGAAGGTTTTAAAAAGAAAAGACGACTTGCACCCTCTTTCAACGTTTCTGCGAGAAGTTTTCCTTCCGCGTCCTTTCTCGAAGCGAGATCGGATTCGTTTACGAATTTCAAACCGGATACGATCGGAAATTCCAACTGCAAATTTTCCAATTCGGACGGAGACTTCACCTTGTTTAAACCGGATTCGAGTCGATGAAGTTCCTCGTTCAAATTCGTAAAAACGGAATTGATTCGATTTTTATAATATACACCTTCCGGAAAATACGGAGCGAGCATATAATAGAAAAAGGAAAGAACCGATAGGATTGAAATCGCGATCCTCAGTTTGAGTCCGGTCATGACGCCTCCCGTTTCAGAAGCAGTAATATTCTTAGAAAAACGTCCCTCAACCTGAGAATTTTTTCCCTATGATCGAATTCTTTTTCGACTACGATCGAATGTACTAAGGTGGACGAGATGATTCCCAATCCGCAGGCCCCGAGTAAAAAGGAAAGAAACACGAGAATCTGGAAGAGTTGTTTCATTCTGGATCCCTTATCGTAGGAAAGAAAAATCGTGTGATTCCCTACCTTATTCTTTTCCCAAAGAGGACGATCCTTCCATTCGATAGTGGGTTTATTAAATTCCGCTAATATTTCTTCCAGATTATCCGGATAATTCAACGATCTCAAATCGTTTGATCCGATCAGGGAATCGCTACCGATTCTGCCGGGTTCGAAAATCCAGTAGACTTGTTTGTCTCTTATGTTAAACGGAAGTGATACGTGTTTGCCGAGGGCGAATCCCTTCATCCAAAGAAACCATTCTCCGTCCCTGCTTCGATAAATCGGAATTCCGGATCCGTCGAAGTTTATATCCGAAGGAGAAATTCTAAGATCGCCCAATCGAAGATCTCCGTTGAAAATTTCTTTGGTTTCCTCGCTTGAATACACGAGACGATAGGAAGAATCGTAAATCTTGATCGATTTGAGTTCCAGATTCTTCATCAAACTTTCGCCGAGTTCCTTCGCTTCTTTCGGAAGAGGAGAATTACGGATCGCGTATTCTATCTTCGAACCGGCTTCGAACAAGGGCGCTTTTTTCGCTTCGGACCAAACTTTTAAGAATCCGTCGCGTTTTAAAAATCCTTCATTGCCGGCGGGGTTCAATGAAAACGCCGCGGCGGACTCTTTCCATTCTTCCCTGAAAAAAGGGATGGAAAGGGGAATCAGCCCTAATAGAATCAGTGTTAGGCCTAAGGCGATTTTTCTGTAAAAGTTGGACGTCACTGTTCTTAGTATCGGCCCGTTTGGTCTAACCTGAAAGAAGAAAACCTGCTATAAAATTATGATCTTTTATATGTTCATCGACGGAATCGGCTTCGGACCGGATCAACCGGAAACCAATCCGTTTTCCAGATATGCTAAGTCGTTTTTTCTGCCGCTCGCCGGAAAGCAGATTCCGGAAAACGCCCCGGCTCCGCTGAAAAATTCCGTCTTTTTAAGAACCGATGCAAGCATGGGAATCAAAGGTCTTCCCCAAAGCGCAACGGGCCAAACCTCGCTTTGGACCGGAATCAACGCGTGCCAGGTGCTTCAAAGACATCTGAGCGGTTTTCCGACCTTCACTCTGAAAAAAATCATCAGTAAATATTCCATCATTCGTGTTTTGGAAGAACGCGGTTTCAAAGCCGATCTTTTAAACTGTTATACTCCTGCGTTTACGGATCACGTTAAAAAGAATCCGCGTCACGTTTCGGCTTCGACCTTGATTCAGATGGCGAGCGACAAACCTCTCAAGAACATGGAGGATCTTCGTAAGGGAAAAGGTCTTTATATGGACATCACCCACGAATATCTGAAGGAATTCTCCAGAGGTTATTTGGAAGATTCGGACGAATTGTTTCAGCTAAGAGATCCTTACGAAACCGGTAAGTCCATCATTCGCAATTGTAAAGAAGACGATTATACTCTTTGTATCTATGAATTCTTTTTAACGGATAAGGTCGGTCACAAGATGCACTGGGAAGCCGCCGAAAAATACATCGGCGAATTGGAGGAGTTTCTCGCGGGGGTTTTGGAGGAATTGAATCCGGAAGAAGATCAACTGATCGTTACTTCCGATCACGGAAACTTAGAGGATTTGAGCGTGGACGTTCACACGGTCAATCAGGTTCCGACCGTTCTTTACGGCAAATACACGTCCGAAATGGAAAAGAAAATCCGCGCGATCGTGGACATCCCACACGCGATTTACGACGCGCTCGGAATCAAGATAGAGCTCAGGGACGAAGAGTTTATCAAAACGGAGCCTTAGAATATTACAATATTCTCAATTGAATTTCTTCGATCAAAACCTTCAATCAAATCGTTCCTGTTCCAAGTCCTCTTTGCTTTTTTCCTTATCGCTGTTCTTATAATGAAGATTATCCTCTACTTGATCGAGAGATTCTTTTTTCCAAGCGCTCGCCTTTCTTCCAACCGGAGAATCAGGATACTTATCCGTTGCTTCTTGGAATAACGCGGCCGCTTTTTCGTATTTTCCGTTTTTAAAGTAGATCGTTCCCTTTCTAAAAAGAGCGGTTTGATCCAAAGAACCGTCTTGGTTTCCTAAAACACGATTTAAGAATTGAAGGGAAGAATCTGACTTTCCGATCGCTTCGTAACTTTCAGCGATATAAAACAAAGCCTGCTCTTCCGCTTTCGGACTGACTCCCATTTCAAGAGCCTTTCTGAAAGTTTCGATCGCACCGTAGTATTGTTTGCGAACGTAGAGTTGTCTTGCCTTTTCCAAGATGCCGCTTCTAAACTCGGAACTTACCTTTTCCTTTTCAGGATCGAAGTAGAATCCCGCCTGCGCATAGTCGTCGTAAACGTCGTATGCGGACCAATCCTTGCCCATTCTTCGTAAGGATTTTCCCCAGCGAACGCGGGCTTTTACGTTTTCAGGATCTTCTTGAAGAGCGAGAACGTAGTTCTTACGGGAAAGATCGTAATTTCCCTTCTTCATATAATAGTCCGCGATGGCGGATAACGCGCTCGAACGAAGTTTTGCGTCCGCGGAAATTCTCAGAACTTCTTCGAGATGGCCTTTTCCTTCCTCGTCGCGATTGAGTTGCAGAAGAAGATTTCCCATCGAATAAGCGACCTTGGAACGTTCGTCCCTTGCAAGGCCCTCTTTTTGATTGAGTTCACGATAGATTCCGAGCGCAAGAAGGCTGTCCTGATTTCTTTCCAAGGCTCTTCCCATATCGTATTTTACGCGAAAGGAATGTTCTTCGGGAATTTCGCGCGCGGATAACTCGGAAAAAATATCCACTGCCTTCTCCGCGGCTTTCGCGTTAGTCTGCTTTAGATATTCCTCGCCTTCTTTAATCCGCTCCAAGACGTTCTTCCGTTTGGAATCCTCGTCTTGAACCGTGGTTTGATAAACTCCGGTTAAAAGACCGGCGCAGATAAATAAGAATCCAGTAATTAAGATGATGGAGCGGTTCATGGATTTCCTCCGGAGATCCGAGACAGACAACGCTTCGACCAAAACTCCGAGCGTTCTGAATTGTAAAATTTACTATCTTTATTGATGAAATACTTGAGAGCTTCTTTATAATTCCGTTTTTTATAGTGGGACAGTCCAGTGAAAAACTTCGCCTTTCCTCTCACTCCCGTTGAATTTCCGTTTCCCGTATAAGGTTTTAAATCGTGGATCGCATCGGTGTATTCCCGTTTCCAATAAGTCTTTTTTAAGATCTTATCAAGCTCGTCGTCGTTTCCTGAAAATTCCTCTTCTTCCTCTTTTTTGTCTTCCACAGGATTCTTTTGATTGTCCTGAACCTTGGGTTGTTGTTTCTCTTCCGCGTTATCCGCAACCGATGATTCTTCCTTATCCCCGTTGATCGCGACGTAGGATTCGTTTTCGACGAGGTTGAATCCTTCCTTGTCCTGATGTTTTACGGTAACTCCGAAATAAATTTTGGAATCGAGGGACTTCAAACGGATCTGAGCCGAAATATCCGGGTGATTGAGTTCTCCGAGTTTACGAACGTTTCCGCCGAGAAAGGTCGCGGTTCCTCCGCTCAAAGGTTTCAAGGCTTGATAGATCGTATAAACCGTATTCTCGTCCGCCTTATCGGGTGCCTTCCATTCGAGTTTGACGTTCATATCGTCGACGACCGCGGTAAGATCGCGAACGTGCATTTCATCATCCGAATATTCAGGACTTGTAATACCTTCTTGATTCTGGTTGCCGCCCTTGTTCGGTCCGCCAATGTAAAAGAATCGAGTAAACGATTGTCCGTTGACCAAGGGAAGAATTTCCTTCGCACCGGATCGAACGCTGACCCCGTAGTAAATCGTCTGAGACTTTCCCAAATCCTGATCCAAGAAAGTCGATTCGGGATGGCTCAACTCGGTAAGCTTCTCCGCTTTTCTCATCAACGACAAAGAAGACATAGGTTCCGAAGAACGATACACGGTGTAAACGGTCGCGTTCGGAATCGCCTTCTCATACGGAGACCAATTGAGTCTGAGATGTTTGCCTTCTTTTTTAACCGTTAAATCGGCGACTCTTGCGTCGTCCGGAATTTCGGGAGTTTTATTTTCCGTGTTCGGAGTTCCGGGAGTAAGAGCGTGTTCAATGACGATTGGAATCGTGGTAAAATTTCTTCCGGGAACCAGACGGATCGTATTCTTCTTAACGTGATGCGCGAGAATAACCGCGTAATAATAAGTTCCCGGTTTGAGATTGTAATCGAAGATCTGAGTCACTCCGCCCGCGATGCCGCTCGGATACTTACCGAGAGAATCAGCGACCATACATTTTTCCACGGAATCGATCATGCTGGAAGAACGAGCCACGATGATCTCACCCGTTTCTCTCGGAGCATCCCAAGAAATTCGAATCGAATTCTCGTCCTTTCTTAAAATCTCCGCGCTGATGGAATTGGCTATGCTATAGTTTTCTACAGGATTTTGATTGAACGAATTGTCCTGAGCTCCCGGAAAGGAAACCAACGTTATGAATGATACTATGAATATGATCCGGGTACGACTTTTCATAAAAGGAATGTCTTGGTAATTATATCGACAGTCCAAACCGCGTTATTTAACACCAATTCGGATTTGACATTTCGGAAACGATGAATTAGACATAATTCAAGTAAGAATTATGGGCGACCTGGATTACTACGAAAACCCCGAATATCAGAACTTTCTGATTTCAAGTAAACGCCGCGAACTCACGCCTCCCGAGGTAGTGTTCAAACATTTCAGCTTTAAAGAAGTAATGCACTTAGTGGATTTCGGAATGGGACTCGGGTATTTCACTTTGGAACTGAAAAAACAACTGCCCAAAGACGCTTGGATCTGGGGCGGAGAATGTCAACAGGACTTAATCGACGAGGTTCTTCATTGGAAGAATCGGGAAGAAGTCTCGAACTTTACTCCATTCTTTATCGAAAAATCGGATCACCCTCTTTTACCGGAATGGATTCCCACACCCGACGCCGTTTTTGCTTCTTTGGTTTTGTCCACGTTTCCCGATCCGGGTCTCGCGATGGACGGACTCATTCGTTCAATGAGGAAAGGCGGGAAGTTGATCGTTTTGGATTGGGTCAAAAACGAATACACGATCGGACCTAAAATCAACGATAAGATCTCCTTGGACAAAATGAAATTCTTAGCCGAACTCTATCATCTCGACATCGTTAAAAACGTCCGCATTTCCGAACACGTCTACGGTTTGGAAGTGGTCGCGGGAAAAGATTTCGAATACGGCTTTTACGATCTTAGGGAAGAGGAAGACACAACGGAAGAATTCATCCGTTCGTGATAAACCGAAGTCGCTTAACAAATCTAAAAGAAGCCGGGATAACCCGGCCTTATGTTTGAATCACTTTAATTGAAAGAGCGTGTTGGAACCGCTTCCCAAATACGTATCTGGATATTTACCGTTCCATTTTTTAATCCGTTCCATCTCGACCATCATCGGAGTGATCTGTTGCGATTTCAGTCTCAACGTTTCCGCCTCCGCTCTTGCGTTTACGATCTGTTGTTCCGCTTCGATTTTAACCCTTTCCAATTCGTTTTTTGCACGGAGCGCGTCCTGTTCCGCTTTTTGTTTTAGCTCGATCGATTCAGAAAACGTTTTCGAAAATTCAAAATCCTTCATGGAAACCTCGTCCACGAGAATATAAAACTTACCGAGTTTCGTATGGAGTAACTCGTGAATCTTCAACGATACACTTTCTCTTTTTGTAACAAGATCGGACGCGGTGAACTGAGCGGTTACGTGTTTCATCGTTTCCAAAATCGCGGGAACGATGATCGTGTCTTCGTAGTCCATTCCGATTTCCTGATAGAGTTTGTTGACTTGATTCGGAGAAAGATGATACGTCAAAGTGATCATCGTATGAATTTCCTGCAAATCGCTCGACGGAGCCGTGGAATTCGCTTCGACTTTTTGAATTCTTACGTCGATACTTTTCACAGATTGAACGACCGGAGTGATGAAGTTGATTCCTTCCCCGAGAATCCGATCGGAAACGGAACCGAGGTTCGTAACAACCCCGCGATGCCCGGTCCCGATACAAACGAGCGGATTAAAAATGAAAACCAAAAACAACCCGAATCCTTTGATCCAATGTTTTTTGAGAAACGCCAAAACCTGTTCCATAATCACCTCTTTTTTTGGAGAATACGAATATAAACGAATCCAAAAAACGCGGACAAGTTTTTTTAAGACGAATTCAAAAAATCTTTTTTATCTCTGCTCCCGATAAACCGAAGTCGTCCTTACGAACGAAAGGCCCGGTTCAATTTCCAAGTCAAACCTTCGATGATAAATTCCTCCGCCGAAACTGAAATTTCACGAAATTTTTGAAACGTTTTATAATTAGAAATACCTAATATACGGAACGTTTTGCGATGATCCAAAATCACCGTGATACAAGCGGCTATGGAAATCGTTCTCCAAAGGATTCTAAAAAGAATCTTCGATAAGAACGTCTTCACTCGAACTCTAAAAAAATCTCCGTGAAATTTGAGATGTTTCTCCTCGTCCTTTACGACTTCGAGCAAGGCCGACTTCACGAAACCGTTCGGAATTTTTTCCGCGATCTTACGATAAAAACAAATTCCAACCACTTCGGCGGCTAACAAAACCATCAACTTAAGTCGAACTCCTAACAATCTTCTACCAAAATGAAACAATCGTTCGGTCCAATTGGATTCGATCAATTCTCCCTTCAAGGCGCGCACACATTCCCCCAAAATTCTTGCGTGTCTTCCTTCTTCCTTTACGAAAAGTTTCAACGCTTCCCTGTAAAAATCGTCGATTCCGAAAAGAATGGTCTTATCGATTTCTTTTGCGATTCTTCCTTCGCCAGATTCGCCTAACTGGAATATGGCGAGAGAATAAGCGATCGAACTCATTTCGTTGGGACGAAGTTCCAAGACTTCGGACACGATTTTCGGCAAAGGCCGATGTTCGTTTTTACGAAAATGATCTCTCCAAGTTTTCCATTCGATTCTTCTTTTGCGGTTTTTAAGAGAGAATTTCAATCGATCGCGAACTCTATTCTTCCCGAATAAGTTCATTACAAAAGTCAAAAGTACGATCCGAAGATCCAAACTAAAACTTCTCAACTTGAGATAAGAACGATCGAAACAAAAAGAAATTCGAGAACCCAAACCCGAATATAACTGCGATAAGCCCGTGATTCCCGGACGAACCGACCAACGAACTTCATGAAACTTTTCATTCCACCGCAAACGATCCGTATCATACGAAGTCAACGGTCTCGGACCCACGATACTCATATCGCCGATCAGAATATTCCAGATCTGAGGAAGTTCGTCGATTCCGGTTCTTCTCAACCAAAAACCGAGCTTCGTAATTTCTCCGTTGTGCATCGTTCTGAACTTGAAAATTCGGAACGGCTTTTTAAAAAGACCGAGCCTGTCCTGTAAAAAGAAAACGGGGCGACCGTCGATCAAAAGGATGAACAAACCGACTCCGATCAGGATCGGAGAAAACAACGCCAAAGCGAGAACGGATAAAACGGATTCGATGATTCTTTTCATACCTGAGAATATACTAAAACTTCTCAAGGACTTCATCCTCTCGAGTGCGGACTCAAAGACACTCAAGTGCTTGACAATGTCGCTTCCAAAAACTTAAAATCGGGTCTTCGTTATGAAAGATAAAGTTTTGAATCTGTTGATCGTGGAAGACAACGAAAAGCTGAGAAAATCACTGATCGAAGGTTTGAAAGAATTCGAACGTTTGAATGTAGTCTATGACTGCGCGACCGGCGAAAAAGTGATCGACTTCGCTTTAAAGAACGAATTCGACGTTTTACTCGCGGACGTCCGTTTAGCGGGAACGTTAAACGGAATCGAAACGATCGTCGCCGTTCGAAAGGAATTTCCCAGAAAACCGGTCGTCATCTATTCGATCCAAGACAGTGACGAATACTTTCGAACGTTTCGAAAAGCGGGAATTTTGAGTCATTACGCATACGTGCGCAAATCGAATTATCTGTTACCCAAGATGATCGTTCCTTTGATCGATCTTGCATACGAAGGTAAAAGTTTTATCGATCCCGAAATCGAAACGAGAATCGTGGAAGTTAAGGATCAGGACGAAAATTCCCCGATGGCGATCTTAGAACCGAACGAAAAGGTCGTGGCAAGAATGTTGGCTACGGGCCAAAGCAACGAACAAATTGCCGCTCGACTCGGATTCAAAGACAAAAGAACGATCAGCAGAATCAACGGACAAATCTACGCGGCTTGGGATTTAAACGAATCCAACGTCGACGAAAAAGTCGCGCGCACAAGAGCCGCGCTGATCGTTCGAGAAAATCGTTTTCTACAATGGGAAGAGGACGGAAGCGCTTATTATAGAAACGGATCCGGAGAATGGGTTCGTTGGGAATCGAATCTTGAATCTTAATCCGGAAATTTTCATCTGTTCCGTATTTCTGTTTTTATCCTCGATTCTGTTATGGCTCGCGTCCACAACTCTCGTCAATTTGGAAAGAAGAGATCGTTCCGCGACGTTTACGATTTGGATTCTGATTTCAGTTTCCGCATTGTTCGGTTTTTTTTCTTGGATCGGAGAATCGGGTCTGATCACCGTTTCAAATTATTCGGCGGTTTATTTTCTTCCGGGAATCTTCGGTTTGATTTTAATTCCATTCGGTTGGTTTTTTATCGTAGTTTGGTTCTTGGGTTTTTTAAGAGAAAAAAGAATTTATAGAATTTTCTTTTGGCTTCTTTTGATCGCACAAATCTCCGCGGTCGTTTTCTTTTTCGTATGGAGTCGAAAAATTTCCCTGAAGTTATCTTTATTCCATTTTTGGAATGTAGTTCCGTTCTCGTTTCGACTTTCCTATCTCGTTTATATTCTATTCTGCATTACGATTCCGATCATAGCGCTTTTTTCATTTCGTGTTTCCAAAAACGTACTTCCCGAAATCGCTCGAAACAAGGCGGTCCCCTTTTTAAAAACGATTTCCTTGCTCCTTTTCGGAGTTTTTATACTCGTGTTCTTTTTATTTTTAGGACAAGGAACCGGTATCATAGAAGACCCGGTGGCCCGATCGGACCGGGATCCGATTCCGTTTTACGGTTTCCTCATCGGAATCTTATTTTTGGTTTCGATCTCGATCCTCGTTTTGGGACAAGCGTTGATCTCTTACGAAATATTTACGGGCCGAATTCTTCCGAAAATCAGCCTCAGGGAAGAATGGAGAAACGCGAACTTCGGTTTTTTCATCCTGGCTCTTTTTTACTTTGCAACCGCTACATTCAGTTTTCCTAAAATTGAACTGTTCTTAACCGGTTCTTACGTTTATTGCGTAGCAAGAACCTTTCTTTTGAAAAAAAGCAAGGATTTGCGATTGGAGAAAAGTTCCGTCTTAAGTTCCATCATAAAGACGGAGGAAATTAAAGGCGACCTTCTGGAGAATTCGAAAAATCTAAAGGAAAAATTCCAAAGATCCTTCGACATTCTTTGTTCGGATATTTTGGAAACATCCTCGGCTCTATTTATTAACGAAAGCAGAGTTCCGTTTATCGCGGACATGATTCTACGTTATCCGAACACGGGCACAACCGAAGAATTTAAAGAATCCCAAAAACCCGAAATCGCGGACGTAAACTTAATAACATTCAAAAATTTGAATCTGATTTTCGAAAAGGACGGCCTTTCCTATTTGGAACGGGAGAATCATTCCGATTTTGCACTTTGTATCAAGGTCGAGAACGATCAATCCGGAGACGGTCTTTTATTCTTAGGTCAAAAAAGAAACGGAGGTTTGTATGCGGAAGAGGAAATCGAAACCGCAAAGGCCGCCGTGTCTTGGATCTTGTCTTCTCTTTTTACGGAGAGCAATTCGTTGGCCCTAAGTTCTTTACAAAGAAAACATATGGAAGAGCAGAGAATCTCAGATTACAAAACGAGACAAATTCTTCACGATGAAATTCTTCCCGAAATCCATTCCTCGATTTTAATTCTTTCTCAATTGAAAAACGAAAACGAATTTTCGGAACAAATCCAACTTCTTACGAATTTACACAAACGTGTTTCGAGTTTTTTAAGAGAACTTCCCGATACGAGTTTGGAAATCGCAAGGCTTGGTTTGATCGACGCGTTGATCCGAAGAATCGGCGCCGAATGGGAGGCTTCTCGTTTTGATTGGAATTTCGAACCCGAGTTGAAAGAGCGGTTTCCGATTTCCAAACCGGAAGCATTGGAAATTCTTTTTTATGCGTGTAGGGAATCGATTCGAAACGCGGTCAAGTATTCGAGAGAAAGCGGTCGAAACGACATTTCGGTTTCGTTTTTTGCAAGGAATGATCCTCGAAACGGCGTTTTAGTACGAATCAAAAATCGGATTGAAACCGATCGAAATTCTTCCTTTGAATCAGCGGGACAAGGACTACGAATCCACAGCGCCTTGTTGAAAATTTTCGGGGGTTATCTTACTTTAGAATTTTTGAATACGAACGAAGCGTTGGTCGAGATTTTTTTACCGGAACAAGTTTGAGAAGATTCTTTTTATCTCGAAACTCTGCCGTCGAACGTGCCTTCTTTATCGTCTTCGGTTCGATATTCAAGAAGTTCCACGTTTAAAAACTGACCCACTTTGAGGTTGCGAAGTTCAGGTTCGTCCAATTTTACTTTTAGATAATTGTCCGTAACCGCGGTTCCACCCTGCTCGAGAATGGCTTCTCTGGTTTTTCCGCTCTCTCCGATCGCGTAATTTTGATGGAGTTCTCTCGACAAAGCGTTGAGAATATGAACCCTTTCCTTTTTGGTTTCCTTACTGACGGAATCGGGAAAGGTTTCGGCTAACGTATTTCTTCTTACCGAAAACGGAAACGCGTGAATTTTAGCAAACCCAAGCTCGCGAACCATTCTTACGGAATCCTGAAACATATCTTCGGTTTCGCCCGGAAAACCTACGATCACGTCGGTTCCCAAAAACAATCCCGGAATTTTTTCTTTTGCGGTTTCCACACGTTTGCGAAAGGTATCGGGCGTATAAGTGCGTTTCATTCTTTTTAGAATTTCTGCGCTTCCGCTTTGTAATGGAATGTGTAAAAACGGAGTAAATCTCGGATGAGACATCAATTCCGCGAGTTCGTTCCCGACATCGGGAGGTTCAATGGAGGAAATTCGAATTCTTGAATATTCTAAAATGTTTAATATATCGCCGAGAATTTTGTTGAAAGCCTTTTTGTTTTCTCCGTCGCGAAACCAACCGAGATTGACTCCGGTTAAAACGATTTCGCCGACTCCGTTGTCTTGCAGAAAACGGACCTGATCCAAAACGTCCTGATACTTTCTACTGACTCCGAGGCCGCGCGCTTGAGGAATTTTACAATAAGAACATTTACGATTGCATCCGTCTTGGATTTTCAAGTACGCGCGCGTATGTCCGTTCGGTAAAACGTCCGAATAGGAAAAACGATCGTAAGAAACCCGGATCAATTCTTCCGAATCGATCAAACCTTTCTTTTCCAAGATCATTGCGGGAAGTTTGGATTTTTCCGTGTTGCCGACTACTCCCGCAACTCCGGGAATCGCTTCGATGGAACCGCGATCGGTTTCCGCGTAACAACCCGTGACCCAAATTTGAGAACCCGGAAATTTCTTGATCGCGTTTCGAATCGTGTTTCGATTTCTCGAATCGGCCTTATTCGTTACGGTACATGTATTGATGATTACAACTTCCGGATGTTCCTCCGCTTCGGCGGAACGATAACCGTGTTTTGTGAGAGAAGCAAACAAACCGTCGGACTCGAAAAAATTAAGTCTACATCCGAGAGTATTGAATAAAACGGTTTGTTCAGCTATTGGAGAGAGCATTGAGTTTTGCTTCGATTCTTCTTAAGTTATCTTTAAAGTGAGAATTTTCGGGTTCGAGTTTGAGCGCCGATTCGATCTGTTCTTTTGCGGAGTTCAGATAATTCTTCGCGCTGTTCAACTTGCCCTTTTTGTTTTCTTGATTGGAAGCCTTTTCATAAACGAGCGCGAGATTGTTCAATACGTTCGCGTTGTTCGGAACGAGTGAGTTCGCCCATTTTAAACTCACCTCGGCCTTTTCTATACTTCCGAGATAATAATAAATCTGACCTTCCAAAACGAGAGGACGATAGTCGTTCGAATCTTCGGCTTTTAATTTTTCGGTGATGCTCAACGCGTCTCTCGCTTTTCCGTTATAAAGAAGCGCGGTTCCAAAAAGAAGACGAATGTCTTTATTGCGAGGATTGAGTTCGTAAGCGCGAGCGATTACTTGCAGACCGTCGTCTTCTCTTCCGTTATTCAAAAGATATCTTGCATAATCCAAGCTGACCGCCGCGTCGCCCGGTTTGATGGAAAGCGCTTCGGACCAATGTGTTCCCGCGGATTTAGTTCTACCTAAAGCGAAATGACAATGTCCGGCCAAATAGTGAGATTCGTAAGAACGTCCGCCCTTATCGTGAAGAGCGCGTATTATCTCCAAGGATTTTTCGTAGTTGCGATTCTCGTATTCCTTTAACGCGAGAGAATATTCTTCCCCGGTCTGTGCGAAAACTTGGGAGGAAAACATCGGAACGATTAAACACAGAATGAAAAACAAGGATCGAAAATTACGGATTTGCATTTCTAAACTCTCTATTCTTTTAGGCGGTCATGCTCATCGACTTCGCATTGATACAATCGATGAGAGAATGAAACGGTTCTACCGGATCGATATAAACGATGATACTCGGATACTTCTGCATCAGAAAATGTTCGATCTGTTCTTCCGAAAGAACCACCTGATCTTCCATTTCCAAAACCGGAAGACCATCGGCGTTTCGATAGATCGAATATTCTTCCTGACCGAGAAAATCGGCCAAGAGCATATACCCGGAGCCGTAGTAAACTCCGCCCTGAAAGTAATACTTGTAAAAGACCCGTACCTCGGGAAGAAATAAATCGGGGTGAAAAACGCAGAGAGAAATTTTCTCGATCCCTGCAATGGTCCTGATTTTCCTAAGATGGAACCAAATCTTCCGAATCAGAAGATAGGAAATCAGAATCAATACAGGGATGAGTATAGGCATCCTTAGACTAAGGCAATCTCTTCCGACCTTTCGGGATTACCGGAAGAATTGTCGTCTCCTCCGGCTTTTGTATCAGCCGGTTTGTAATCGGTCCACGGAGTTTCCACAAAGTCCAGTTTGCCTTCTTTGAAATCGATCTCGATTTTAGTAGGTTCCTTGTAAGCGCCTTTGAGCGTCTGAACCGCCATGTGATCTTCGAGTTCTCTTTGGAAAACTCTCCGAAGCGGTCTCGCGCCGAACTTCTCATCGTAACCGATATCCATGATATGATCCTTAGCGGCCTGAGTGATGGACACTTGGATCGTCTTTTCATGGAATCTTTTGTTCGTATCGATCACCATAATATCGATGATGGACATGATATTCTCTTTGGTGAGAGATCCGAAGTAGATGACTTCGTCCACACGGTTCAGAAATTCCGGGTTGAAGTATTTCTTCAACTGATCGCGGGTTTGATCGGACTTGTATTTCAAAGCTTCGTCTTTACGATCCTCGAATCCGAGTCTTCCACCGGCTTGAATTTCTTTCGCGCCGATATTGGAAGTCATGATGATGATCGTATCTCTGAAGTTGACCTTGCGTCCTTTCGTATCGGTCAGATTTCCCTCTTCCATGATTTGAAGGAGAATGTTGAAAATGTCGTGGTGCGCTTTTTCAATCTCATCCAAAAGAATAATGGAGTAAGGTCTTTTTCTGACGAACTCGGTCAACTGACCTCCGTCATCATAACCAACGTAACCGGGAGGCGCTCCGATCAAACGGCTGACCGCGTGCGGTTCCATGTATTCGGACATATCCACACGAAGCATCGCGTCGTCGTTTCCGAAGAGGAAGTTCGCAAGAGCTTTTGCAAGCTCGGTCTTACCGACTCCCGTAGGTCCCAAGAAGATGAAAGATCCGGTAGGACGTCTTTCGCTCTTGAATCCGGTTCTTGCACGACGAACCGCTTTTGCGATTTTTTCGATCGCTTCTCCCTGACCAACGACGCGTTTTTTGAGTTCGTCTTCGAGTCTGAGAAGTTTATCGGATTCGGATTCTTCCATTTTTTCCAAAGGAATTCCTGTCCATAATGAGATTACGGAAAGAATATCGTCTTCCTCGATGTTGACCGCGAAGTCTTCCATCTTCTCTTGCCAAGAACGAATCTTTTCTTCCATAGCCTGTTTTTTCCGGTTCACATCGTCGCGAACTCCGGCGGCTTTTTCGTATTCTTGAGCGCGGACCAATTCTTCTTTTTTGGTCGCGAGAGATTTGATTTCCTCTTCGAGATCCTTGATCGTTTGAGGACGAGCACAGTTCGCCAAACGCGCTTTCGCTCCGGCCTCGTCGATGATATCGATCGCCTTATCAGGTAGATAACGATCATTGATATATCTGTGAGAAAGTTTCACGGATTGCTCCAAAGCCTTATCGGAGTATCTCACTTTGTGGTGAGCCTCGTACGCTTTTTTCAATCCCTGGAGAATCTGAATCGCGTCGTCCACGGAAGGTTCCGCAACTTTCACGACTTGGAATCTTCTTTCCAAAGCGGAATCTTTTTCGATATACTTACGATATTCCGCGCTTGTAGTCGCGCCGATACACTGGAGTTCTCCTCTCGCAAGAGCGGGCTTGAGAATATTCGCCGCGTCAACGGCTCCTTCAGCGGCCCCTGCTCCGATTAGAGTGTGAAGCTCGTCGATAAAGATGATGATGTTCGTGGAGGAAGTGATTTCCTTCATGATCTTTTTCAGACGTTCTTCGAATTCTCCTCTGTATTTTGTTCCCGCGATCAAAGACGCGAGATCCAAAGAAAGAACTCTCTTTTCGAATAAAAGATCGGGAACACTTTTCTCAACGATCGCAAGTGCAAGTCCTTCCACAATCGCGGTTTTACCGACACCGGATTCTCCAACGAGAACGGGATTGTTTTTCGTTTTTCTGGAAAGAATTTGAATCACTCTTTGAATTTCAATCGCTCTTCCCACAACCGGATCCAGTTTTTTATCTCTGGCAAGTTGAGTGAGGTCGCGTGCGAACTCGTCCAAGATCGGAGTTTTGGTTTTCTCCTGACGAGGTTGAGTTCCTTGCGGACCGGTTTGAGCGGCGGAACTTACTCCGACGGAGCTTGTTGGAGGAGCTCCGAGCAAACGTAAGATTTCGCTCTTTATAACATTATAATTTACGCTAAAAGAATAAAGCGCTCCGCCCGCGATGTTGTTGTTATCTCTCAACAACGCAAGAAGGATGTGTTCCGTTCCCACATAATTGTGTTTGAGACGTTTTGCTTCTTCTTTGGAAAGTTCGATAATTTTTTGATATCGATCCTGACCTCCGGCGACGTCCATGAGCAATGCTCCGGAAGCTTCGCGCGTTCTTCTTTCCACCTCTTTACGCAATTCGTT
Organism: Leptospira barantonii; assembly: GCF_002811925.1. Taxonomy (NCBI): domain Bacteria; kingdom Pseudomonadati; phylum Spirochaetota; class Leptospiria; order Leptospirales; family Leptospiraceae; genus Leptospira; species Leptospira barantonii. The sequence continues at coordinate 33,090 of NZ_NPDS01000001.1, read as the reverse complement.
GAGGTTAATGTTGAGGTTGTTCAGGATTTTGATAGCGACCGAATCTTCTTCCTTAAGAAGTCCGAGCAGAATATGCTCCGGTCCGATATAGTCGCTACCAAGACGCTTGGCCTCATCCTGAGCAATCTCGTTGATGACTCTTTTGGCTCTTTTAGTAAATTCCAGCATAACAGCGCCTTTGATTTTTATTTGTAATGATTAGACTGAATTCGCTTCGAAATTCCCACCCAGGAGCGGAACTCTGCTTTTAATTTCAGTATCGGAACGTTTTCGAAAAAGGATCGGAAGTTCGAGTAAATTCCGGGCTTACAACGCCGGTTCCACCTGTAAGGCTAAATAATAAACTAAATTTAAAAAGGAATTTTTTTGAGAAAAAGCAAAATTTTTTAGATAAAAAACTGCGAATTCGGATGAATTCTCAAGGTAAAACTCCAAAAAGCCGGGAACCTTAAACGACGGAGAATTTTGATTCTTCCAGGACTTCATCGAGAGCTTTAAGCTGATTTTTGTTCCCGAACCAGCATTGGTCGGACAGGAGGTGACATAACCGAAGTCCGGATCGTAGTCAAAAAGTTTTTGATTCTCCCATTTTTCTAAGGGAGAATTTTCGATTTGTCGAAATAATTCCGAAACCGTCGGGGCTAAGGTTTCCCAACGAAGATGGTCCTCGTCTCCGAAGAATAGATTTCCTTCTCCCCAAGGAATTCGAGCGGGTAATTCTTTGTGGTTAAGAAGCGTAGGGTCTATGTTTAAAGTCTGCGTTAGGAATTCTTTTAGGATTTGGGTCGGAACTCCGGCGCTCTTTGTCGCAGTCGGATAGATTCTCCCTTTTAGGTTACGCCCGATTCTCAACCGAAACGTAAACGGAGGAGAAATCCGATCCAACTCGAGAATCTTTTCCGACTCGGAAAGGGATTCGAAACGAAGAAAATTCTTCAGCTCCGCGCCCTGCAAAAATCGGGAAGAAAATTCAAAGTCCTTTTGTCTGAGATGGGCTTGGTATTCTTTGCGGAAAATTTTGAGGCAATAGGCGCAACCGATTTTTCCTTTTTGATTCCAGACCGTTGAGGTCGTTCCACAATAGATACAAGTTTCGGAAGAAGGCATCGGCAGTTTTATTTTGTGAAATGTAGGAACTACCACGCAACTCCGAATTTTACGAGAAATCGAAGTATGAGTTCCTACATTCTACAATTTTAGAACAACAGGGTTGGCGTTCCCACGCAAGCGGGATTTCAACCGAAATGCTTTGTCGGAACAAACGTTAAAGCGAAATTCCTCTTTACTTTAAGAAATCGGTTGGAGCTTTCCGCCAGCCATCTGGTTTCTTTTGTGAGCGAGCGATGCCAGTTCCATATCGTGTGTTACGATCACCATGGAAAAACGAAGTTCTCTTTGAAGTTCCAAAATTAAGGCCATCAGATTGCGGGAATTCTCACGATCCAAGTTTCCGGTAGGTTCGTCGGCAAGAACGAGTTTCTTTCCGGCAACGAGCGCGCGCGCAACTCCCACCCTCGCACTTTCTCCGCCCGAAAGCTGAGAAGGAAAATTTTCATGACGATCCTTAAGACCCACACGATCCAACATCTCGATCGAAAGTTGTCTCGCCTTTCCCGGTTGAACACCGTTGATCAGAAGAGGAATGCTTACGTTTTCCAACGCGGTAAAATCCGGAAGAAGAAGATGATGTTGAAAGATAAAGGAAACCTTCTCCGCTCTAAATCTTTCTTTTCCGTTTTCGGAAATTTGATCGAGGGAAACTCCACAAACGCTGACTTCTCCGCTATCGGAAGAATCCATAGAACCCAAGATGTTCAGAAGAGTGGATTTCCCGATTCCGGACTTTCCTTCCACGGAAACGATCTCACCTTCTTCGACATCGAGATCGAGATGATCGAGAATCTTAAATTCCTTATCGAGAATATGATAATTTTTTACTAAATTTCTTACTTTGATCAGACTCACGTTAGTCGTTCCTTATCGTATCCACAGGATTGAGTCCGGCCGCCCATCGCGCCGGGAAATAGCCCGCGATTCCCGATAAAATCGTAGCGGCCGTCGTCACCATAAAAATGAATGAAATGTCTATATCGACCGGAATGTGATCGAAATAATAAACGTCCTTCGGAACCAATTCTACGTTGGTCCACTCGGAATGATAAAAATAAAATCCGACCATGTTGATGAGTTCGGAAAGTCCGTTTACGATCGTTTCCAAATTGCCCGCGATAAAAATTCCCGAAACTCCTCCGACAAGAGAAGCAAGAACTCCGACAACCATCGCGTTCAAAGTAAAGATCAATAAGATTCCCGAAGAAGGAAGACCGAGCGCTTTCAAAACTCCGATCGATTTTCGTTTCGCTCTTACCAAACTGTAAACGCTCGCGACCATTCCCAAAGCGGCAAGAATGATAAATAAGAAAACTATAATAGAGATGATCGTCTTTTCCAACTTCAACGCGGTGAAAAAGTTTTCCTGTTCTTCCGCGATCGTTCTTACGCTGAAAGAAGCGGAGTAACCGATTTCGTTTTCGAATTCGGGATCTCTGAATTCTTTTAGGATTTCTCTTTTACAATTTTGTAAATCGTCCAAAGACTTAACTTTGATCGCGATCTGATTCACGGAATTCTTTAAATTAAAGAAACGTTGTGCGACTGGAAGCGAAAGAAAAACGTAATGTGTATCGTAGTTATAATAACCGGTTTTAAAAAATCCGACGGTTCTAAACGTTTTGATGGAAACGTCCACTCCCTTTCCTAAGGAGAATCTTCCGCCCGGAACGGCCATCGTCAAATTGGCTCCGAGATCGAAGTTATAAAGACCGGCCATTTCCTTGCCGATCAATACCTGATTGTCTACGTTGTATTTTACGATTTCTTCGCGGTTGTGATGAACGATTCTCGGGAAGTTGGGAAGTTTGTTTCCGATCAGGTCCTGAATATTTTCAACGGGAAGAGCGCGAACCATAATGGGAATAAACGAATTGCTGTTTTGAATTAAACCGTGACTTGTGATGCTTCCGCCGATGGAAACAATTCTATCTTTTAAATAAGGATTCTTACTTAACCAAGAAACTATCTTTTCATAATTTTGAATATCGCCGGAATCGAAATTGTTTTCGATCGTGATATGAGGTCCGCCTTGCCAAAGAGATTCTTTAACCTGTCTTTGAAAACCGTTGAAGATAGATAAGACGACGATCAAAAGAGAAACTCCGACCGTCATAACGATGAACGATAGTCTAGACTTTAATGAGAGGAGACCAGCGACCCGGGAACCCCGAATATAACGGGAGGTTACCAGAAATATCAAAGAACCCCGGAACAAATTTGACTTCATCAAAAAACTCTTAAAATTAGAAGGTGAAATCCTTCCTTAGTTTGACAATTCTCTGAATCCGAACCAGAATGTCAAAAATAAAGAAGAAAGTTTCCCAATCGGAGCCTTCTTAAGTTAAAAATACATGAGCTCCAATCAGGTCTATTCGTTTCAATTCATCTCGAGAGACACAGCCTCTTCCATTCATATTCTATTCACGAGCGTCATCGATATCCAACAAGCGAAGATGGATAAGATCGAAGTCATTGCGGTCGGACAATCCGAAAACATCGGCTCGATTCAACTTTCAGTTTCCACTCATAAAGACGTAGCCAACGTTTGCCAAAAATTAAAATACGAAGGCAAACAACTTAAGAATCTTACGAATAAACTGATGGAACTGTTTCAGTCGAACGGTAAATCCGACGACTTCATGGAACAGTTGATTCATTACTTTAAGAGTAAGGACGACAACAAAATCTCTTATATTCTCAATCAAGTAATCAACGAAGCTACCGGAAATTCCAAACCGGACATTCAGATATTTTATATGATCGTGGATCGCGCAAGACTCGATGAAACGAATCAAGGAAGTCCTTTAGAAGATTCTTCTTCGGAAGAATCGGATTCCGATCTTCCCACTTTCGAACCGCCTCCGATTGAAACGAGCAGACCGATCGAATCGACGGAACAATTCATTCCCGCAGGTTCCAGAGTGATTCCGATGAAGTATGTTCTTTCTCCGGTTTCCGGAATTCAGGTCAACGCTCTGAAACCCGGCGATAAGATCATGATCCAGTTGTTAAAGTCCGATACTTCTTCTCAGAGCATCATTGAAGCTATGAAATTGGAAACTCCGGAAGGACAAATTCGTCCCGTTCCCGGAACGGTTGTCTCCTCCAAAAACAACGGCGTTGAAAATGAAACCGTCGTTCAAATCGGTTCGGATATATTCGGAAAAATTTATGAAGAAGAAAACTCGATCAAGGTTCGTCCCTACACGGGTGAAAAGCCGATCGCGACAACCGGCGGCAAGTCTTCTTCAAAAAGTTCTTCTCAAGGTTCGGGATCTTCCGAAGATTCGGGGTTGTTGATTACGATCCTAATCGCTCTCGGTGTTCTCGGAATCGCAATGACCGCAATCTTCGTATTTCTTTTTTAACAATCAAATCAAACATGAAAACAAAACTCGCTCAGATCATTCCTTTTATCATTTTATTCTTTTGTCTCGTGAACATCTCCTTTGAACCGATCTTTTACGATCCGAGAGATATGGATTCTATGGAGGCGCTTCTCGAAGGTTCGGGAAGGGAACTCGCTCCTCAGTGGGGAATCGAAAGAGGTTTAATTTCAAAAATACGACTCACTTCCAAGGTTATGGAAGAATTGAACGAGAAGACGATCCCCGCGGACGCTCAGCTCGAAGCCACCGTGGACAGAATGAATCGAATTCTTCTCGGTCAAAAGATCATGTTGTTTATTTACGGATTTCTAATATTCTTATCCGTAACATCCTTTCTAACGCTCTACTACAAGGCTTGGTTCTATTCCTTTTTGAATCGAAGTTTATATTTGATTTCAGTTCTTCCGGTTCTGATGTCCTTACAACATCCGGTTCGGAGCATTCAACAAACTCCGATCATCGGATCGATCGCTTCTCTGTTTTTGTTCGCATTAACGATTTTGTTAATCTACATGATTTTTGGGATTTCGAAGGTTTACGATAGCAAAACCGCGGATCGTTTTTCCGTGCTTCAGTCCGCTCAAAACGGGGAAGAAGGAGAAATTCAATCCTCTTCTTCCTCTAAAATCTCCTGGATTCCCGTTTTGTTTCATTTTGCGGCGATTATGTTCGCGGGAATTCTTTTAGGAAACCTGATCTACATTCCGATTTTTCTTCTTCAAAAACACTACTCGTTCGAATTCGGAATTCTTCTGATATTTCTTTTGATGCTGATGATGCTTTTTTATATCCGCAATTATTTCAGAATGGGAAAAAGCGACGAACTGACTTCGACCGGAAACATTACGTTATCCGTAAGTTATCTTCAGTTCAGAGTTATTCGGAATACGATCTTTATCACTTTCGCGATTTTGGGTGTGATCCTTTTTGTCGTTCTTCTGTTTACGATTCTTTCGATGAACACCTGGGTTCTGGACTTCGCGTCCAGCAAAGGTTTGTGAGAACGGAAAATCCGTTTTGCAAATTGCTATGAATACAAAATATTACCTTCTCTTTTTTGCGGTTGTCTTTTCGTTTCAATGTTCTTTCCAAAAAAGAACGGATGCACACCTATCGAATTCTTATGAAGCGATCGATATGCCGGAAATATACGCGCAAACAATCGATTATGAAAAATTAAGCGGCTCCGGCATCGGACTCTATTTTAATCCGTATCGTTTAAATCTTAGAGTTCCTGAAAATATATCTGAAATTTCAGATTTTAATAAAACGTTCCTAACCGACTCTTACGCGCGTTTAAAAACCTTACCTTCCTTTTATATGGCCCAATTTACGCACGAATTCTCGTATCAAAAAGACAGTCAAAAAATTAAGATATTCTTTCCGAAAGAATTCCTTTCCACGCTTAAAGGTTATGCAGGACGAGAGAAAGAAATTTCGACTAACGTGATCTTTGCGTTCTACAATACTTTTGACAAAACGAATTATCTATTTCTGGACGGAATAAACGGCGAATTCAGCGAAGAATCGTATAAATTCCATATTTACAATACGTATATGAAAAAGGGTATGGAAAACAATAAGGCCGGTCAATATGCGGAGGCGATTCAAAACTTTGATAAAGTGATTAGCCTGCAACCGGAAAATGAATTCCCATACTACAATCGTGGTAACTCATATAACGCTCTTAAAATTTTCGATCGTGCGATCGAAAGTTATACAAAAGCCATATCCATCGATCCTAACTTTACTCTCGCTTACATGAACAGAGCATTGGTTTACCGAGCAGTTCAAAAATACGATCAAGCGTTGGTTGATATTAACAAAGCCGTAGAACTGGATCCGGGCTTTCACGACGGATACTATAACAAGGGTCTCATCCTGGAATCTCTTAAGAGATATGATGAAAGTCATCAAAATTTTAAGAAAGCCTACTCTCTGAATAAATCCAATCACGATGCTTTGATCATGGGCGCATTATCCGCTTACAAAAAACGCGACCATAAGGAAGCAATTCTTCTTTCGAATCAGTATTTAAAACTTTATCCTAAAAGCGGTCTCGGATTTTATATTCGTGGATTATCGACGATTGCCGAAGGGGATAAATCCAAGGGTTGCGCGGATCTATCCAAAGCAAGAAACGCAGGATATGAAGGGGACGTTTGCGGCTAATCGTTAACGCTACTTAACCGGCTTGTCTGAAATACAAATTCAAACATAAAACGGCAGTTAGATGAAAAATCGCCGCGAAAAGATAGAACTTAAGATTGAGATGTTCGCGGAACGTTTGAAAAAGTCCGATATGAACGACCGAAAACGTGGAAATTAAAATCGTAAGATTTGAAACGGTCAGCGAAAAATAAACGCTGAGATAAACGACAAGAAGAAAGAAAATTCCGAAGATCGTTTTCACGATTCTATTTTTTAAAAGAAGTCAGAGTTTTACAGGTCGTTTCCGATCCTTTTTTGATTTCACAATTGACCGTTCCGTCGGGAAGATAAGTGGTTCTGGAAATAAAACCGCCATTGTCGTCGAAAACTTCGATCGTTTCGGTTTTATGCGTCGGGTAATAATAGAACCAGGTTCTGATCTTTCTTCCGTTCTTAAAATAACCCGTGTATTCCAATTCTCCGTCCGGAAAATATTTCTGCCAAAGATTGTTTCTAAAACCGTCCGCATAAGTTCCGCGAAGTTCCACTTGACCGTTCTCGTAAAATCTTTCGTAAAGACCTTCTTCGTTTCCTTCGTCGCCGCTCATCATCACTTCGGGTTTGCGTGCGCCTTTTCCGTAGTTCTGACGAATGTAAAGATTTCCACTGTCGAAGTTCCAAGTCCATTCTCCCCTGCGAACCCCGTTTTCAAAAAGACCTTTGGCTAATACTTTGTCGTCGTATTTGGAATAGAATCTGCAAAGACCGTTTTCCAAACCAAGCTCATTTACGGAACAATCCTGATAGATCTTTCCGTTGTCGTAATAAATTCGTCTTCTACCGGGTTCGGAAAGAACATACGCGTTGAATTCTTTTCGAAACTTCGCGCCGGCAGGAATATTTTCAGGAACCGGTTCCTTCACGCAGGCGCCGAATATCGCGACGGAGATCAAAAGAAAGAAAATTCTTCCGAGAAAAGATTTAGATTTAAGGTTCATTCTATTTTTTGTATATACTTAATTTCTAATAGACTCAGTCGATCGTGAACTTTTTATTCACGAGCAATTCTCCGTCTTCGTCGCGGATCTCGACTTCATACGATCCTTGTTGATCGAAAAAAGTATCGTCGTAGTAAGTCTGAAATTTTTCGAAACTTTTGCGGAAGTCCTTTTCTTGGATGGAGAATTCTTCCTTACCGCCGTCAGTGCGATAAATGGTAAGTCTGACTCTTTTCGGAGTGGACCAACCTTTTTTGTAGTAAATGAAAAAGTCCTGTCCATGAGAAAAATGATATTCCTTTTGAGAACTCATTCCGGAAACTTTTTCGGGAGTCATCTTATCGATGTCCATATAGATTTCATGTTTTGCGGGCCAGAAAAACCAAATGGCGAGCGCCAGAAGAATCACTCCGGCAATCTTTAAAAAGCGCGAGGAACCTTCTCTTTCGGGAGATTCCGGTCTTGTATAGTCTTCCAATCTCATGACACTGCTTATCCTGTGGAGGTGGTTCTTTTTGGGCAAATGTTTTTCCTCTCTTGCCTCGGAAGAGGATAAATTCCGAATCGATACATCGCCGTCCGTTGTTGTGGACGAAGGTTGAATGGAACCGATCGGACCTTGATCCGCGGTTTCCGCAGAATCAATTTCTTGTTCTTGTGGTTCGATGGCAGACGTTTCTTTCGTGTCCGTCGATAAAGGCGAAGGCGACAACGCGGATGAAGCGGACGAAGACGAAGGTTCCGTCGGAGACGATTCTCCTCCCAAAGTCTTTCGAACGTGCGCACCCGCGGCTTGTTTTAAAAGATCCTTCTTAGCCAAGAGCCAAAACCTCTTCCACAAAACCTTGATAGGATTTTGTCGCCTTTCCTTTCGGTTGATATTCGAAGAGGGTTTGTTTCATCATGTGCGCTTCTTCCACGCTGACCGAAGGAGGAATTCTGGATGAGAATAATTTCAAATATGGTTCGATCATCGGTTCGAGCGTTTGCGAAAGAGTCGTCCTCGGATTGAACATCGTAAGTACGGCTCCGAAAACTTTCAAAGAAGGATTGAATCGTTTCACGGTATTCTTATGAGCTTCGAGAATCGCTTCGATTCCATCGAGAGAAAACTTGGAAACCTGCAGTGGAACCAACAAACCGGTCGACGCGACGAACGCGTTGAGGGTGATCATCGAAAGACTCGGAGGACAATCGATGACCGCGTAGTCGAATTCATCCTTGATCAACTCCAAAGAATCTCTGAGATGAAAAAATCCGTCGATCTTTCCCGAAAGCATTACATCGACTTCCGCAAGGGAAGAATGGGACGGCCCGATCTTTAAACCGTTGATCCGAGTCGGAATCAAAATCTCTCTCGGATCACCTCCATCCCTAAAAATTTTATAAAGACTTCTTTCCCTTCCTTCTTCCGTCGAAACGGAGAAGGAATTCTCAGGCGCAAAAACGGAAGTCGCATTTCCCTGAGCGTCCAAATCCAAAAGCAAAACTCTTTCTCCTTTGAGCGCGAGCCCGAAAGCGAGATGTACCGCAGTCGTCGTTTTACCGACTCCGCCTTTCTGGTTTGCTATACAGAGGATCTGTTTCATAAAAAATCCGTTGCCCGTAGATTCCGCTTTCCCGAGACTACATTTAGAGATCGTTCTCCAAGGATTAGGGATAGAATCCTCAATCGGTTTTGGATGACAATCCGGAAAAGGAGATACAGTTGGCGGAATTTGAAACGATCATAGGGCTGGAAGTTCACGCACAGCTCAACACGGAATCGAAAATATTCTCTACAAGCGCGACGAAGTTCGGCGCTCCTCCGAATTCTCAAACAAACCCGGTGTGTTTAGGTTTACCGGGAGCCCTTCCGGTCCTCAACGAAGTCGCTTTGGAAAAAGCGATCTTGGCTGGACTTGCGTTCGGTTGCGACATCACCCTTTTTACTAAATTCGATCGTAAGAATTATTTTTATCCAGATCTTCCCAAAGGTTATCAAATCTCTCAGTTCGATAAACCGATCTGCACCGGAGGCGGAGTTACTTTTACGATCAAGGGGGAAGAATCTCCCCGCTTCGTAAGACTCACTCGGATTCACATGGAAGAGGACGCGGGCAAGTTGATTCACTCTGCGGATCCGAACGTTCCTCAATCTTATGTCGATTTAAACAGAGCGGGAACTCCTCTGATCGAAATCGTTTCCGAACCGGATATGCGTTCTTCGGACGAAGCGTATTATTATCTAAATTCCTTAAAGGCCGTTTTGAAATACATCCGCGTTTCCGATTGTAATATGGAAGAAGGTTCTCTTCGTTGTGACGCAAACGTTTCCATTCGTCCGAAAGGTTCGGATAAATTCGGAACGAGAGTGGAAATCAAAAACCTAAACTCTTTCAAAGCGGTAAAGGCCGCCATCGACTACGAAGTGGAATGGCAAACCGAAATGGCTCTGGAAGGAAAGACCTTCCAACAACAAACGAAACTTTGGGACTCAGTCGCGAACAAAACCGTTACGATGAGAACCAAAGAGATGAGTCACGACTATCGTTACTTTCCGGATCCCGATCTTCCCGTAATCATTCTTCAAAAAGAAACCGTGGAAGAAGTGCGCACAAAACTTCCCGAACTTCCGAACGAAAGAAAGAATCGTTTTGTGGAGAAGTTGGGACTTCCGAAATACGACGCGGAAGTTTTAACGGCGGAAAGAGAAATCGCGGATTATTTCGAAGAAGCTCTGAAAGTTTCGGGTGACGCGAAAAAAACCTCGAACTGGGTGAAGGATGAAATTCTCGGAATCGTAAACAAAGAAAGCATTACAATTTCTGAATTTACCGTTTCCGCTCAAAGAATCGGCGGACTTGTAAAACTGATCGCCGACGGAAAAATTTCCGGTAAGATCGCGAAGACCGTATTCGAAGAACTTCTTATTAGCGATAAGGACGCGGAGACGATCGTAACCGAAAAAAATCTGATCGTGGTTCGAGACGATAAGGAAATAGAAAGAATCGTGGACGAAGCGATCGCGAACAATCAGGACGCGGTTACGAAATACAAAAGCGGAAAGGATCGCGCGTTAGGCGCCATTGTCGGCTACGTTATGAAGGTCTCAAAAGGTAAGGCCGATCCGGAATTGGTCAACCAAATGTTACTCGATAAACTCGGGCCGCTCCCACCAAAAGGTTAATCGGACATTCCAAGTCGTGCCAAAACGGCGCGGCTTGGCTCCGCCCTTCGACCGAAGATATTTTACCTCAAATCCGCGCTTCCTTTTTCCAAGCACATTCGAAAAATTCTATCTTATAAAACGTATCGGAATTTGGTCTAACCTATAGGTTTTAAGCGATTAGACTCTTGACGTCGAGTTCGCCGAAATTCTATTATGTCCCTTACAATGCAGGATTTCGCCCACCTACATCTGCACACGAATTACTCCATGCTCGACGGAGCGATCCGTATCAAAGAATTGATGCAACACGTAAAGGACTGCGGTATGTCTTCGGTTGCGATGACCGATCACGGAAACATGTTCGGCGCGGTGGAATTTTACAACGAGGCGATGAAACAGGGTATCAAGCCGATCATCGGAAGCGAGTTCTACGTTTCTCCGAACAGAAAACAAGAAACGGAAATGGTGAAGATCGCGGACGGAAACGCGTATCATCTCATCCTACTTGCTAAGAACGAAGAAGGTTATAAAAATCTAATACGTCTTTCGAGTAAATCTTATACGGAAGGTTTTTATAAAAAGGCGAGAATCGACTACGATCTTCTGGATAGATTCAGCGACGGCCTTGTCTGTTTAACGGCTTGTCTTGCGGGAGAAGTGAACCGAAAAATTCTCGAAGGAAAAATCGACGAATCCTTTCAACTCGCGGGCAAGCTGAACGAAATTTTCCGAAAGGAAGATTTCTACATGGAAATCCAAAACCACGGAATTCCCGAACAGATGACCGTGGCAAAACAGATCTACGAATTCGGAAAAAAAACCGGGATTCCTCTCGTAGTTACGAACGATTCTCACTTTTTAAAGAAGAACGACCAGGAAGCGCAGGACATTCTTCTCAGAATCGGAATGCAAAAACGCATCACCGATCCGATGGAATTCGGATTCAACGGAGAATTCTACGTTAAAAATCGGGAAGAAATGTCCAGATTATTCCCCGAAATCCCCGAAGCGCTCAATAATACATTAGAAATCAGTAATAAAGTAAATCTTAAACTTCAATTCGGAAATTATCTTCTCCCCGAGTTCGAAGTTCCGGACGGATACGACGCCGATTCTTATCTTGAAAAACTGATCTGGGAAGGAATCGAAAGAAAATACCCGAGCCTTTCTCCGGAAATCAAGGACCGCGTAGTATTCGAACTCAACACGATCAAGAACATGAAGTTTGCCGGTTACTTTTTGATCGTTCAGGATTATATCAACTACGCAAAAAGAAACGGAATTCCGGTCGGTCCGGGAAGGGGTTCGGCGGCGGGTTCGATCGTAGCCTACGCGCTTGGAATCACAAACGTAGAACCTCTACAACACAACCTTCTTTTTGAAAGATTCTTAAACCCCGATCGTAAGGACATGCCCGATATCGATACGGACTTCTGCGTGGAACGCCGTGAAGAAGTCATCAATTACATCCGTAGAAGATACGGAGAAGAAAGAGTCGGTCAGATAATCACATTCAATTCCCTCGCGGCAAAGGCCGCACTCAAAGACGTTGCGCGAGTTTTGAATCTTCCGTTCGGGGAAGCGAACGAAATGACAAAAGCGTTTCCAAACAAACTGGGAATGTCCATCGCGGAAGCGCTTACGACCTCTTCGGAGTTGAAAAACTTTTCCGAAAAAGACGATATCAATCATAAGATTTTTGCGATCGCTCAAAGACTCGAAGGAAACTATCGCCAGCCTGGAAGACACGCGGCCGGTGTCGTGATTTCTCCTTATCCATTGGAAGAAGTCGTTCCGCTTTCGACGGTTGCGGAAAAAGAAAGACCCGGTTTTAGATCCATCGTAACTCAATACGACAAGAACAACTTGGAAAGTATTGGGTTGATCAAGATGGATATCTTGGGTCTGAAAAACTTAACAACCCTGGATTTCGCGATAAAACTCATCGAACAAAGAAGGGGAATTCGAATCAATCTCGACGAGATTTCGTACGAGGATTCGAACACTTACGCTCTATTAAGAAAAGCGAATACGTTGGGAATCTTCCAGCTTGAATCCACCGGAATCACGGATCTGGTAGCGAAAAGTCAGGTAAACAACTTCGACGAAATCGTAGCCTTGATCGCATTGTATCGTCCCGGTCCGATGGGTGAAGGGATGTTGGACGAATACTTGGATCGTAAGTCCGGTAAAAAACAAGTCACCTACCCCGTTTCTTCCTGTGAACCGATCTTAAAAGAAACCTTCGGAGTTCCCGTTTATCAGGAACAGGTGATGAGTATTTCGCGAGTTGTCGGTGGATTCTCCGTCGGGGATTCGGACATGCTCCGAAAAGCAATGGCTAAGAAAAAAGCCGACATGATGGAAAAACTGAAAGTTCAGTTTGTGGAAGGCGCGGTAAAACTCGGACATCAGGAAAAAGTCGCTAAGGATCTATTCGAACAGTTGGAAAGATTCGGTGGTTACGGGTTCAACAAGTCGCACTCTGTAGCTTATGCGATCATCACATATCAAACCGCATTCTTAAAAGCGAATTATACGATCGAATATCTTACAGCGTTACTCGCATCCGATCACGGTAAAACGACGGACATCGTAAAGTATATCAACAACGCAAGGGAGATGGGGATTCGAATTCTCAACCCGGACGTTACCGAATCTCAAGTTTCGTTCAACGTTATCGACGACACAACGATTCGTTTCGGTCTTTCCGCGATGAAAGGTGTGGGTGAAACCGCCGCAAACAGCGTCATTCAAGCGAGAACCAAGATCGGAAACTTTAAAACCCTACAAGACTTCGCATTGAACATCGATACGAGATTGATCAATAAAAAAGTTTTCGAAGCTTTGATTCAAGCGGGCGCGTTGGATTCTTTCGGCTATACTCGGAAATGTCTTTTTGAATCCGTGGATTCCATTCTTACCTTTGCTCAAAGGGAACAAGAAAGAGCCAACGAAGGACAGTTCTCCTTGTTCGGCGGCGCGGAAAGTTCTTTCACACTCAATCTTCCGAAAGACGCGCTCGAATGGGAAATCGACGAAAAATTAAAACGTGAAAAAACCGTCGCGGGTCTTTATCTTTCCGGCCACCCTCTGGATAAATACGAGAAACAACTAAAAAGTCTTAGAACTATCCCGATCGAAAAATTCGACGATCTCAAATCAGGAAGTAAGGTCGAAGTGGCGGGTGTGATTTCTTCCAAGAACATCAAACTCAGTAAACGAAACGAAGAATTCGCCAATTTCAAACTCGAAGATAGAACCGGAGAAATCGAATGTGTCGCGTTCTCGAAAGTATATCAGAAATTTAAGGAATTCATAAAAGAAGACCAAGCGATCTTTATCAAAGGTGATTTGGATAAGATCGAGGTCGGCGACGCGGAACTGCGCGGACAGATCAAAGTAAACAGCATCGAAATTTTGGACGATACTACGATCGAAGATAAACTCGAAAAGTCGCTTCATCTTCGTCTCGAAGAAAGACATACGGAAGACCCGGAACTGATTCCTAAACTTTACGCGTTACTCGCTTGTTACAAGGGAGAATCTTCTGTTTACTTTCACATCGTGGAAAATGAGGAAGAGAAAAGAGTGATCCGCGCGCACGACGCGTATTCGATCCAACCGATCAACGAACTCTTTTTTCGATTGGCCGATCTTTTAGGAGATCGTTCCGTTTTCTATTCGGTGGGAGAACAACTCAAAGCGATCAACAAGAATCAGGTCGCGGGCAACGTCGGTTGATTCAAAAATCGCCGATGATGAATTGATTATCATTCGGCGCGCGGTGCAAGATGCCTGCGCGACGCGCGAATTTCTAAAAAATCAATCGGCTTTCCATTCTTAACCGAAAAGAATTCTTCAATCAAAGACGACTAACGTAAAAGGTGAAACTTCTTTCGTTTACGTTTCCTCTGAAATCCCAGGCGACTACTTTGATCGTATTCTCGCCCGATTTCAAATTCAGATTTCCGACCAAATATTGATCCTTATGATAAAGACTCGTAAAGGAGAAACCGTCCGGATTCTTCCATTCCGCTGAAGAATATTGTAAGGCACCGAAGTCGGCGGAACGCAAAGCTTCTCCGTTTAGAAAATATTGAACCTTTGTGATTCCCCTTCTCTGCGATTTTTTTTCGCCGGCGTCGACAATCGAAACGGTAAAAGGAAACTCTTTCGAAAGATTGATATTGTCTCCGTCGTTGATGTTCGTAAACTTTCCGTTTACGTGAACGAGAAGACTCGATATTTCCGGAAGTGCACTATCAGGAATCGGAGAAAGAAATTTCATAGGATCCAAAATTTCCAGACCGTATTTCCGAAGTACAACAAAGTGGAGGTGCGCTCCGCTTGAGTGACCGGAATTTCCGGTGACCGCGATTTTTTCACCGCCTTTGATCAGATCCGGTTTTAAGAGTTTCGAAATTCTACCGTCTTTCAAGTGGTAATACGCCGTAAAATTTCCCGATCCGTGATCCAACCAAACGGAATTACCGGTTCCGAGTTCGTCCTCGAAAGGATGATCTTCCGCATAACGGCTGTACAAAACTTTTCCATCCGCCATCGCAAGAACGGGTTCGTTCATGGAAGATATATCCATCCCGTTGTGAAAGTGATCCCCCCTGGATTCTCCGAAAGTCGAGGTGATTTTGTTTTCCAGCTGATCGGTTTTGACGGGGACAAGATAATTTATTACTTTATTATTTTCCGCTTCCATGCTCAGATGGAACGCGGTCCAGACGGCGATAAAGAGAATTCTTTTCATTCAGGACCCAAACCCTAGTGCAAGTAACTCATACAAAATGAATTTGTCAAAAGATAAAACCCTGGATCTTGTCTCTCGGTGCGGAGACGGAGAGGAAGAGGCGCTCAAACAATTCTTCGAAATTTATTCGGAGGACATATACAACTTCCCGATGAAAATCTTTCATCTAAGCGAAGACGACGCCGGCGATTTTTTTATCTATGCATTCGAAAGATTGAAAACCGGAGCTCGATTCGGTAGCTTCAAGGGCAAATCCAGCTTCAGAACCTGGTTCTATTCGGTTCTCAGAAACATGCTGATCGATTGGCAAAGAACCAAACGAGAACTGAAGGTCACAAACCTCGGTAAAATCAGCAAAGAAGGGAAAGAATACGCGACGATCGAAGACGAACCCGACACTCGTCCGGAAATGCAGGAAGAAGCGAGCGAACTTTCCGACAGATTCAACCAGGCTTTGGAAGAAATCGGGGTCGATAAACGGGTTATCTTTAAACTTTCCTATATCTATTACTTAAATCTAAACGAAGACGAAGTTCAATATCTTCTGGAAAAAACGGCGCTTTCTCCGGACGCGCTTAAGGAAAAAATTCTTCATCTTCGTTCGGAACTTTCCAATCGAGAGGAAGAGAATATAAGAATGGAGGACAAAATTACGTCTCTTTATTTGAATATTCTCGATCTAAAAGAAAAACAACAGAATACGGCGAAGATCGCACCGATTCTCCCTATGGAAGTGGACAAAACTTCTCACGCTTTGAAGAAGAAATACGAACAGCGTAAGAAACTTTTGGAAAAGAAAAAGAAAGGCCACTTTCTCGCGAGAACCCCTTATCGAGAGGTTGCGGACCTGATCGGAATTTCCGAGGGAAACGTAAGCGTTACTCTACTTCGTTTAATTGAAAAAATTCAGAAAAAGCTAGATTTTAGTGATTTGGATTTTTAAAATTTTCCGTCTTTTTATGATATTGGAGAACCAAAATGGATTCGGGATCTGAAATGAATCAAAAAAACGAGCTTCTGCTCTCACTCTTAAACGGAGAAGAAGCCAATGCGGCAACAGATATAAAGCTGCAAAATCAACTCATCCAAATGGAAGAGTCGATCCAAGCGGGAATCAACGCCGCAACACTGTCTTATTTAGACCAAGCCTCTCATAAGGGAAAGTTTTCCGATCTTCAGGAAGCGATAGATCTTCAAAAGGCCGATCTCAGCGGTTATCTTTCAAAAGAAGTTCCCGAGTACCTCAGACGTTATGTCACACTCGAACTCGCGAGAAAATCCCCTTCTAAGGAATCCATCGTGGTAAAGTTAGGGAAGTCCGGCGCCCGTATATTTGAAAGTCTTGTAGAATCTCTTCAAATTAACACAAGAGTGGATTACGCGCCTTCTATGCGTTCCGCTGTGACAAAGGACCCTTCCGAGTTTGTCGTATTTGAGGAAAAGGTTCTCGATAATTCCAAATTCACGTATCAATTGGTTCAAGAAACTCCCGAAACCGCATTTCTAAGCGTTAAGATAGAATCCCCCGATGCGGATTCCTTTCAAAGAGTGAATCTTTATAAGGACACGAGATTTATTCTTTCGAATCAATTCAACAACGAAGGAATCGCGAACTTCTCCGGACTCAGAGAAGGAAAATACACGGTAGAATTTCAGGGAAAAGAGAATTCCAAGTCATTGGATCTTTTCATTCTGTTAGAAGCCTAAACCCGAAAGAATCTCCGGATAAAAAATTCCCGCACTGCTCGAAATCGATTTTGCAGTGAGGGAATTTGTTTTTAATTTTCTGCAGAAAAAGAATTCTGGAAAAAACACTCCAGTGTTATAATCTGATCCCTGGATTTTGAACCATGCTGAACCTAATTATTGATAGAGTCGGAACCGTAAACGTATTCAACATCATGGATACTTCGGGGAGCGGCTCGGAATCGCATCTTCAATCCACGATCGACGAAGATCTCATCTTAGAATACATTAAGGAAATCGAAAATTTAGTTCGTGTTTCCAATGCGGTCAACTCCAAAGGCGTAAGTCATAAAACCCTCGAAACCGAAATCCTTCACGAGCTGAAAATCCTCGGAGAAACTTTTTACGATCAGTTTTTCCCGGCGCCGATCCAAGAAAAACTCCGACTTACGACCGAAAAATATCTGCACTTGAATATGGATCCGAAACTCGGAGTGATTCCGTGGGAACTCCTGCACGACGGAACTTGTTTTTTGTCGGATAAATTCTTTATCGGAAAAACGGTTCGGGGAGAATCCAGCCAGAGTTCCTTCAAAGAAAAGGAAAAGTTGAGAATGCTCATCATCGCCGATCCGACCGAGGATTTGGAATGGGCGCAAAAAGAAGGGGAACAACTCTTCAAGGTTCTCAGTGAAAAAGTTTCACCGTCCCGATTGGAAATTGAGTTCATCGGCGGAAAACAAGTAACCAAACTCAAACTTCTTTCCTTGATCAAAGGGAAGAATATCATTCATTACTCCGGCCATCTTTACTTCTCGGACGATCCTCTTGAAAACGGATGGTTGATATCGGAAGGAAAGGTTCTCAAAGCAAGAGAAATCAAAAACTCCGGGTTTAATACAGATTTGGTTTTTTCAAACTCTTGCCAATCGAACTCGAACGCATCGAGAACTCTCAACTCCGACCTGATGAACAATTTCGCCGGAGCCTTCTTGATGTCCGGGATTAAAAGTTTCATCGGAACCAATTGGGAAATCATCGATAACCAGAATACGATCGACTTTACGATCCAGTTTTATTCTTATCTTTTCAGCGATCGAAGTATAGGAGAATCTCTCTTCCTCGCAAAAGAATACGCACGAAGAATTTTCGATACGAACGACCTGACTTGGACCAACTATTCGCTTCACGGAATTCCGAATCAACAAGTGATGATGGATCCAACAAAAGGAAAACCGATTCAGAAGATTATCAACCCTTCACTCATTTCCAAATTCTATCCTTCGAACATCGCCGCTTCTTACTATAACTTCACTCAAAAACAAAAAGAAGAAACCGAAAGTTCCTTCGAGTTGATTCAGTCTTTGATTCTTGCCTTTGAGGAATTTTCGAAGATCGTCGGCGGGATCATTTTCAGCGATCATCAACATCATTCTTTGGGAAAATACATTCCCAATAATCCGGACGACGCCGTTGAAGTTAAAAAATGGTGGGAGCTGATCTATCAATGTCTTGCCGATTTCAGAAAGCTCGAGATCAGTCCGTTGATCAGCAATATCCAGGAAGTCCTTCAAGTGAACAAGGATACGATCCAAAAGATGATTCAATGGATCGAACTTTATAGACGAGGTCAAATTCTCCGAGATTCCGCGGACGGTTATCTGATTTCATTTCAGTACTACTACGAAAACCTTTTGATGGAATTGGAAGAATTGGAAAAAACGAGCATCTTTCTCGTTTCGACAAACTCGAATAATCATCTATTTTTCAGAGGAATAAAACCCGAAACTTCTTTGGTGGTCGCGCCCGTAGTAAAACAGGATTACATCGGGGAACAAATCGAAAAGTTCCGCGGTAAGGTGATCGTATTCAACGAGAATAGAATGACGATCATTCCTATGCTTTGTAGCGTCATAGAAAATCCCGAAACGAAGGATCTCGAGCTAAGTTTCCCGGGTTTTAAATCGGAAAAAAACTCCATTCAAAATCTTTAATCTATTGAGTCTTTGCCAACCCGATCAGGGTAATTTTTCATGCGGTTCCTGTTGCGGAATTTTCAATCTGGATTTAAAACCCGACGAGATCCGAAAATTAATCCAAGAAAGAACGGAAGAATTTAAAAAGTCCGTCGACTTTAAAAAACCTTGGACGATGGCCGAGTACAGAAAGGTCCGCGAAAAAAAAGAAGAATCCATCGTAAGAAAAGACGAGCTCACATACAACTGTCCCTTCTTAGGCGCTTTCGGAAAAAAAATCGGATGTATGATTCATCCCGTTTTTAGCGGCGATCCTCTCAGTCAGAATTATTCCTTTTACGGGTCTTCCATTTGTCAAGGTTACGAATGCAGAAACATGGAACGTAAAAGTTCCAAACTGTGGGAAAATCTTTTAGGTGAAATGGATTTGGATTCTTTCGTTTATTCCGCAATCGCTTCCGATTACAAAACCCTCGATCTGATAGAAGATACCTTCATTGAAAAAGGAATTTCTACGGAAGAACTGTTCGAAAATCACAAGGATCTTTTGAAACGATTGGTTCAAAGAAAAATCGATACGAATGTCGCGATGATGAATACGTCTTTTGAAATTCCGATGGAAGTGGAAAAAACTCCGGCCAAAGAAAGATTGATCGCGAGATTAGACCTAACCTTGGCTCCCGATTTGTTAAACGACTTCGAATTTTAGAATTTTTGAATGTTCCGGTTTATTTTTTCGGAATAAACGAATTGAGTGTGAAAAAAAGGGAGATAAAATCCTTCCTGCATGTAAAAACACAGGAAGGAAAACGATTATTGTTTAGTGGTAGAGTCTGCTTTAGACTTTGAAGCACCGTTCAAAGTAGCTTTTGCAGATGAAACGCCTTGGCCAACTTTCGACTTAACTTCCTCTACCTTAGAGTTGACTTGACCTGCAACACCTTCAACTGAATGAAGAGCTTCTTCGATATATTTTCTAAGGTTGTTTGCAACCTCGGATTGATCTTGAGCTCCTTTGGATGCAAGTTCCTTGAATTCTTTTTCAACTTTAAGGAGAATGCTGTCAGCTTGCTCACGGAGAGATTTCGCCGCTCCAATCGCAAAGTTAAGCGCTTCCTTGATTTCTTTTTCCATAGTTTTTTCCTCTGTCTTCTACACTGAGAATATACGCCAATTTTATGCGGCGCACAATAAGGTGTCAAGTGGGAATTGGAAGCGGCGAAAAACCCGAACTGTTTGTCCAAATTTCGTTTCGAAGTTATTGGGACATAAGAAAATTCTCAATCGTTGCTGAATCAAATCGTTGTAGGACCTCTCACAAAATAAAAAGGAGACCCAATTGGATCTCCTTTTTATCAAAAACCGATTGTAAAATCGAATCTTAGATTTTTGGACCGAAAGCGGTAAAGTCGAAGTCCTTAGAACCTTCAGCATACTGCTTAAAGTTTTTAATGAACATTTCTCCCAACTTCTTAGCGGTTTCGTCATAAGCCGCTTTGTCGGCCCAAGCTTCTCTTGGATCGAGGATAGAAGTATCAACACCGTTGATCGTTTTAGGATATGCCATTTGGAAAACCGGGTGAGTCACGAACTCGGACTTCTCGATGTTTCCGTTCAAAATCTCGTCGATGATTTTACGAGTAGAAGGAAGGTTCATACGCTTTCCGACTCCGTAAGATCCGCCGACAAGACCGGTGTTCATAAGGTAAGCTCTTACGTTATGTTTCTTCATTTTTTCACCGAGCAATTTTGCGTATCTGGTCGGGTGAAGAGTCATAAACGCGGCGCCGAAACATGCTGAGAAAGTCGCAGTCGGTTCCTTAATTCCTCTTTCAGTTCCCGCAACCTTCGCAGTATAACCGGAAAGGAAGTGATACATCGCTTGTTCGATGCTCAGTTTGGAAACGGGAGGAAGAACTCCGAACGCATCATAAGTTAAGAATATAATGGTTTTCGGATGATCTCCTTTAGAAGGAGTTTGGATATTGTTGATGTGGAAGATCGGATAAGAAACGCGCGTGTTTTCCGTTTTTGCGGCGGAAGAATAATCCACAACTTTCGTTTGAGGATCGTAAACCACGTTCTCAAGAAGAGCGTCTTTACGAATCGCTTCGTAAATGTCCGGCTCGGTCTTAGGATCAAGATTGATTACCTTCGCGTAACAACCGCCTTCGATGTTGAAGATTCCATTGTCATCCCAACCGTGCTCGTCATCACCGATCAGTTTACGATTCGGATCCGTAGAAAGAGTGGTTTTACCGGTTCCGGAAAGACCGAAGAAAAGAGCGGTGTCACCGTCTTTACCGACGTTTGCGGAACAGTGCATGCTCAAAATTCCCTGTAAAGGAAGTTTGTAGTTCATAACGGAGAAGATACCTTTCTTCATTTCTCCGCCGTATTCGGTTCCACCGATGATACAAATCTTCTTTGCAAGATTGAAAATTACGAACACTTCGGAGTTCATTCCGTGTTCTTTAAACTTTTCGTTCTTAATACCGCATGCGTTGATGATCGTAAATTCAGGATCAAGACCTGCTAATTCTTCCTTAGAAGGACGAAGGAACATGTTTGTGCAAAAGTGGTGTTGCCAAGCCTTTTCGGAAACAACACGAAGACTTACTCTGGTTTCCGGGTTCGCACCTGCGTAACCGTCGAAAACGTAGAGTTTTTTGTGACTCAGATAATTAACACATTTCTTATAAAGTTCGTCGAAGATCGCTTCGGAAACTTTGAAATTGATATGGCTCCACCAAATGTTTTCATTGGAAGAAGATTCATCTACGAAATACTTATCTTTTGGGGATCTACCGGTAAAAATTCCGGTGTCTACCATCATGGTTCCGTTGCTGGAAACTACGGTTTCTCCGTTTTTTTTCTCATGCTCATAAATTTCGTCATAGGAAAGGTTATGGAATATTTCAGAAGGTTCGAGTCCGAGTTCCTTCAAGCCTTTTACCTGAGTCTGGGCCTGCATTTGATTGCTCCTTGGGAATTCTATTTCAATTATTTTACGATAAAGCTGAAAGTCAACCGATTCAAGAGGAATGAGGTTGGCGATTTCCCTTCTCAGAAGCCCCATTTGGGTTCGCTTTCGTGAAGATCATCTTTCCTGCCGCGGTCTGAATGATAGAAGTTACTGTCACTTTGACTTCTTTTCCAACGAGATGACCGCCGTTTTCGATTACGACCATAGTGCCGTCTTCGAGATAACCGATTCCTTGATTTTCGTCCTTTCCTTCCTTGATGACTTGAATTCCAAGTTCCTCACCGGGAAGAACGACCGGTTTCAACGCATTCGCAAGAGTGTTCAAATTGAGAACTTTTACGCCCTGCAATTCCGCAACCTTGTTTAGGTTAAAGTCGTTGGTAACGATTTTTCCGCCGGTATCTCTTGCGAGTTTGATCAACTTCGCATCGACTTCACGGGTATCGGAATAATCCTTATAAGTGATTTTTACTTCGATGGAACCTTTGCGTTGAAGTTTGTTCAACATCTCAAGGCCTCTTCTTCCTCTTGCTCTTTTGATCGGATCGGAAGAATCGCTGATAAGTTGGATCTCTCTCAATACGAAGTTAGGAAGAATCAACGGACCGTCCAAGAAGTGCGTATCGGCGATGTCTAAAATTCTTCCGTCGATCACAACCGAAGTATCGAGAATCTTATCTCTTACTTCTTCCTTTTCGATTCCTACTCCGAATCCGTTTCCGGAACCGCCGCCACCGCCGAAAATTCCAAGACCGGGTTCTTTCGCGAAAGAGACTCCGGCAAGAATTCCGAAAAGCGCAAATAGAAAGTAAAGTGCAACGTTCAATTCTTCAAAGTGAACGACCTCGCCTATAAACCATGCGATTGCAAGACCGAGAAGAGTCCCGAGACCCGCGCAGAAAAGCACGTCGGCTTTGAGCTTTGGAAAAAGGTTGGATTCTCCATAAAGAAGAATTAAGGAAACTACCAGGACAACTCCGGCTATAGGACCGGCTAAGTAAAGATCTCCGGCTTGTTTGTGTGTTACCGCAAAGGTAATACCGGAGAGGAATAGAGACGTGAGTACTTTATAGAGATGAATCATAACTCAAATCCTTAATTGTATTTGAGTTTTTGCGGAATTTTTTACTCTTCTTCTTCTGCCTTTCTTTCACTAGGAGAGAGGGTGCTCGCCAATACATCGGAAACGAGATTCCCCGCTTCTTCTTGCGTAACACCTTTGCTCAATGCAACTTCCATTTTCACAAGATTATAGGCGCTTTCGTAAAGCTTTCTCTCCATAATAGAGAGTTCTTTTCCATTTGCTCTACGAAATAGGTTTCTGCAGACTTCTCCGACCTCATAAATCGATCCGGACTTGATCTTGTTGAGGTTATTTTGGTAGCGGATCTTCCAGTCTTCTTCCGTGTCGACTTCGTCTTTTTTTAGGAGTGCGATGACTTTCTTGATCTCTTTTTTATCGATGATAGGGCGAATTCGAACCTGTTCTGCTTTGTCAACAGGTATCATAACCTTCATCTTACTACCCTGGATTTCGAGAACGTAGCAATCCTTCTTTTTACCAAGGATATTCTTTTTGGAGATTTCGAGAATTTCTCCAACTCCATGGATGGGATAGACTACGTAGTCGCCTACCTTGTGTTCGATCTCGGAATTTTTCTTTTTGGCAGCCAAGTAAGTATGATAACTTCCGTTAAAACTCTGCCTAAGAAAATAGCACAAATTTGGCGAAAGTCAACAAAATTATCCCAAAAGGCTACTAAAGTTTGAGTGAACGAACCTTTGCGGAATGAAATGCAGGATCATTGAGAGGTTGAACTTTTTCGAGCGCTTCTTTTGCCTCATCTTCGGAATAGAAATATCCCAGATACAACTCACCTTTTGAGGAACGAAAAATTCTTCCCTTAAACTCGTTTCGAGCCATGAGCAATCTCTTCCCGAGTTCGACGGCTTGTAAAGAATCGGAGGTCGGAACAACGACCAGATAATTCGTTTCTCCGGTTTGAGGTGGATAAAGAAGTTTCGAATCGTTTTGCTTCGCTCCATTGTCGGAAGAAGGTTCTTTGGAACTCAGCTTGGAAAGAGTTTCCTGATTTTTTAAGGATTCAACGGAGTCATTTTCTCTCGAAGAAGAAAACAAAGATCTCAGACCTCCATTCTCATTCTTTTTTTCTTGAGAAGATACGTTTCTAAAAGTCTGCAGTTCGTTCTGTGCGAAGGTTTCTTCTTTTTGATCCAACTTGAGTCCGACAACCAATCCCGCGGTAAAAAGCGAAATCGATCCTAAGAGTAAAACAAAAGCGGAACGTGTGGATGAAAAGATCTGAATCGGTGATCCCGATTTTTTTGAATGTTGGACCGTTTGTATGGTTCTATCAAAGTCCGAATTTTCTCGGACCGGCATTCGGATCGAAGATTGTTTGAGTCTTCTGGAATAATCGATATTCTGCATTGGAATCCTGGATTCTATATTAAGAATCGGTTTAAATGCCCAAATTCCGTCGAAAAAATTTGATAAACGAAGAGAAGTTTCGATTTAACGTTTGGGTTTGCCGATCGCGAAAATCCAAAAAATCCAGAGACAACAAGCCCCGAGTAGAACGTAAAATCCCACGACCCCGTTTCGACCGAACAGATTGTATGCGAGTTTTAAAGAACCCAGATGAAGACTTTCGGTTTCACCGGACTCCCATTCTAAAATCCATCGATTCCAGTAATGTGCGTAGATGAAAAGAACCGCGGCCGGTAAAAATAAAACAAACGGATATTTGGCGGTGAACTGAACCCACTTAGGAGAGCCGGAAATCGGTTTTACTTCTTCGTTGATCCATCGTATTTTCATGCTTCGTTTGAACAACAGGACGGAGTTCCGACCATTGCTTGGTTTTTTAGGAAAGAATTTTTCGACGGAAGGGAGAAGGAATTTTCACGTCTCGGTTCAAAATTGTAGGAACTACAACGCCAGCGACGAACAAAGAAGCCACCGGAAGAAAATAAAAAACCCCGGGTTCGCCGGGGTCTTCTTTGTGAAATCGCTTTCTTTCGATCGCAATTCAGGTCGGAACTACGTCCTTAGCTTACTAAGTAAAGAAGCGGAAAGAGGTAGATCCAGATCAAGTCGACTACGTGCCAGAAAAGACCAACACCTTCAACCGGAGTGTAATAGGAAGAATTCACTTCTCCTTTAATCACTTTGATCATGACCCATACGATCAGTCCGGCTCCGATCAAAACGTGAGATCCGTGAATCCCGGTCATTACGAAGTAAAAACCGAAAAACATAGCCGCGTTTTTGATGTCGCCCATCTCGGTGTTTGTAAAGAATTTTCCAGGAAGAAGTCCGTGGTGGATCTTCGCGGAATATTCAAAATACTTCACAACCATAAACGTAAGAGCGCAAAGAACGGTTACCGCAAGTGCGATGATCGCTTCTTTTTTCTTATCTACTTGAACGTAGTGAATTCCCAACGCCATCGTAAACGAGCTGAAGAGAAGAACCACAGTGTTGAACGCTCCCATCGGAACGGACAAGTGATGACTTCCTGCGTGGAACACTTCAGGATACAAAGAATGATAAATGGTGTAACCTACGAAGAGGGCGCCAAACATTAGAATTTCCGTAACAAGGAATAACCAAATTCCTTGTTTAGAAGCGTCATACTGATGCTCAGCACTATCAAAGTGATGAGCATGGTGAAATTCCGCGTGCTTAGCGGTACTCATAAGGCCCTCCCGTTACTGTCGGAGTTTTTTCAAAGTTTTCATGTGTAGGTGGAGAAGGAATGGTCCACTCGAGGGTTTTTCCACCCCAGGGGTTTGCTCCAGCTTCTTTTCCTGCGATCAATCCGTGAATCACGGCTGTAAGACCTACTAAGAATCCGATTCCGATCAGCCAAGATCCCACAGTGGAAATCTGGTTGAGGCTTGTGAATTCAGGTAAGTAGTCGTAGTATCTTCTCGGCATTCCCATGTTTCCAAGAATGAACTGTGGGAAGAAAGTTACGTTAAATCCGGTGAAGATAAAGACCCAGGAAATTCTTCCTAAAAGATCGGAAGTCATTTTACCGGTAACTTTAGGAAACCAGTAGATAATCGCTCCCATCACGGCCATCAGCGTTCCACCCACCATCACGTAGTGGAAGTGAGCCACTACGAAATACGTATCGTGGAAGTGAACGTCCATCCCTGTGGATGCGAGGAACACGCCGGTCAAACCGCCGATGGTAAAGAGAAACATAAATCCGATTGCGAACAACATAGGAGCGTCCAAACGAACGGATCCTTTATACATCGTTGAAATCCAGTTGAAGAGTTTGATCGCCGTAGGAACTCCCACGAGCATCGTGATGAAGGAGAATAGAACCCCAGCAAACTCGGACTGACCGGATACGAACATGTGGTGTCCCCAAACCAAGAAGGAAACCGCCGCAATCGCAAGAGAAGAATACGCAATCGCAGTGTAACCGAAAATGATCTTTCTGGAGAAAGTGGACACGAGTTCGGAAATCACACCCATCGCAGGAAGAATCATGATGTAAACTGCAGGGTGAGAATAGAACCAGAAGAAGTGTTGAAAGAGAACCGGATCCCCACCGAGAGTCGGATCAAAAATCCCGACGCCCAAAGTTCTTTCCGCAACAAGCAGAAGAAGAGTGATCGCAAGAACCGGAGTTGCAAGAACCTGAATGATGGAAGTTGCATAAAGCGCCCAAACCATCAAAGGAATACGGTTCATTGTCATTCCAGGTGCTCTCAGTTTATGAGTGGTTACGATGAAGTTCAACCCGGTAAGAATGGAAGAAAATCCCATTACGAACGCACCCATTACCAACATGATCACCCCGTTGGAAACGGAGTTTGAGATCGAATAAGGTGTGTAGAACGTCCAACCGGTATCCACTTTTTGAGTAAAAAGGGAGAATGCCGCGATCGCCGCGCCGCTCATAAAGATATACCAGCTTGCGAGGTTCAATCTTGGAAACGCAACGTCCTTTGCTCCCAATTGAATCGGGAGAATGAAGTTTCCGAAGATCGCAGGAATTCCGGGAACGATTACCATGAACACCATAATGGCGCCGTGATAAGTCATCATTCTATTGTAAATGTCCGGAGTTACGAAACCGAGAGTTTGTCCCGGAGTAAAAAGTTCGATACGAACCAGAAGAGCGAAAATTCCTCCCAAAAGGAAGAACGACATAATCGCAAAGAAATACATGATCCCGATCCGCTTGTGATCGATCGTAGTGAGCCAGGACCAGATTCCCTTTTCGTGGTTGAGGTAGTTGTCAGTATGACTTGCAGTTGCTGTAGACATGTCCTCTCCTATTTAAGGGTTTTAATATACTCGATCAGAGCGTTGATTTCGTCATCGGAAAGCTGTCCCTGATAAGAAGGCATCGCAGGCGGATAACCTTTTACGACTTGAGCGGTTGGTTGCAGAATGGATTTACGAATGTAATTCTCGTCCGCGTTTACACCCGCACCGGCTTCAAATTCTCTCGCGCTTCCGAAAAGACCTTTGTAGGAAGGACCGACCAGACGAGAACCGTCGATCGAGTGACAACCCGCACAAGCTTTTTCAGCGTAGAGTTTTTTACCGAGTTCAGCAGGAGGAACTTTAGAAAGATCCACGCTACCGGCGGCCGCATACCATTTATCAAAAGTTTCGGAATCCACAACACGAATTGCGGAAAGCATGTTGGAGTGAGAAGTTCCGCAAAATTCCGTACAATAAACTACGAAATCTCCCTTTTCCGAAGGAGTGAAGGTCAAAGTAGTATAACGTCCAGGGATCGCATCCATCTTATTCCGGAAGGCAGGAACATAAAAGGAGTGAAGAACATCCTGAGAAGTCATAACAAGACGAACCGTTTTTCCAACGGGAACGTAAATACCGTTCGGCTGAAAAAGAGTATCCAACTTTTCAGTCGCGTTAGGAGAAACAACGGTAACACCGTTCGGATATTTGAAAGTCCACTGCCACTGTCTTGCAGTAACGTGAATTTCGATATCGCCTTTATCGTGAACTTTTCTAAGGTCTGCGAAAATTACCCAGCCCCACCAGAAAATCACGATCATGATTACTAAGGGGATAAAGGACCAAAGAAATTCTGCCAGAGTATTGTGAGTGATATAGGCAGTCTTATCGTTGTCGGTCTTTCTCCTGTATTTAAAAATAAACCAAGTCATTCCCCCGATGAGAATGACAAAGGAGATCAGACTGGATACGAGTAGAAAGACATAGAGATTATCTACATTCTTAGCTACTTCGGAAGCCTGAACCGGCATGAAACTTGTTGCCGTAATGAGGTTCAACCAGGTCATTTTTTTGAAGTTACTCCTTCCTAATGAGTTCGGAATTTCTGTTATGCCTGATCCAGAATGGGATCAAGAACGCCGCCAGAATGAGAAGAGTGAAGAAACCACCCAACTTCATCATATTATAAGCGTACAAAGTATATGTATTTTTGCCTGGGTCAAATTGAAAGCAAAAAAGGGCAAATTGATCGGTGAAATCCCCTATTTTACCGTCGGAAGCTTCCAAAAGAGAAAGTTTCAACGTTCTTTCATCGAACGTGATGCCGTGAAGATAACGGGAAATCTTTCCCGAAGGTGTGATGACATAAGCAACGGAAGAATGAATCCATTGCTCGTTCTCAGGATTCCATCGATAAGAAAATCCGACCGACTCGGAAAGAGCGGTGATTTCTTTTTGATCTCCGGTGAGAAAGTGCCAACCTTTTCCGTTGCCGCGAGCGTAATCTTTGATGTAGGAATTCTTCTTTGCTTGTGCAAGATCCGCGGTTTCTTTCGGATCAAAGGAAACTGCAACGTATTCAAATTCGTTTCCCACTTCCCAATTTAATTTTTTGAGAGTATCTGTAATTCCGTTGAGATGAAAGTTACATAAAGTAGGACACTTGTAATAAACAAGAGAAAGTAGAACCGGTTTGTCTTTTTTAAAAAAGGAACTTAGAAGAACGGGCTTTCCCGTTTCATCGCGGAAAGAAAGAGAAAGATCAAGTTGATTTCCCAACTTCTCTTTAACTCCGACTCCTTCGAGCTCTTTCGGTTTTTCATTCTTATCAAACCGAGCCGCGGGATCGTACGAATAAAGAGAAGTCGCGAAAAAGCAAAGAACGATTCCTAAAATTAGGGAATTTTTGAAAATCAAGATTCTTAACTCCGGAATAAACTCCCGATTTTACTTCGCCTGAATGTTCGCAGGAAGATTGAGAGAATGTTCTTTTACTCCCGGATGGAAAAAAGAAATATAAGTAAAGAATACCAAATTTCCTAAAAGAACGACGATGAACGTCCAGAATCCTGGTTTATTATAATCGTGTTGTGCCATGGAAGAAGGCTCCTGTAATTGATTCTCATTCTCTTGAAGAGAAGAAAATCTTAAAGATTCAAGGACAGGATTGGATGATTCTGTTTTTTTGGAAGTAATATTTAATTTTTACTTTCATTGCCCTTAAGGACCGTTCTCCGAGTATGGTAATTGAGAACCTCTTGCGAGGGTTCACGGGAAAGAATGAACTCTAACTTGGACCTTTCATCTAAATTTCGCCTGTTTTATAAAATCTCCCTATTCTTGAGCATTCTCATCTTTTTGAATTTGCTCTACGGACCTTTAGTGAGAGCGACCGGCTCCGGGCTTGCTTGTCCCGATTGGCCTTTTTGTTTCGGTAAAATATTTCCAACTTTCGACTTTCAGATTTTTATGGAAGTCTCTCACCGCTATTATTCCGGTTTTATAGGATTGATTCTTTTAGGGCTTACCATTTGGACCTTTGTGGATAAAACCCTTAGGAAAGAATTCGTTATCTACTTGGTGCTCGCGGATCTTCTTTTGGCTTCGCAAATCAACTTGGGAAGATTGACGGTGACCTTAAAACTCGATCCGACTTCCGTGAATCTTCATTTGCTGAACGCAATCGCATTCTTTTTGGTGATCCTCACCGTGTCGATCGACTCAAGAGAGAAAGCGGTTCATCAAAGGGAAATTTTTGTTAAGAGCGAAACCATATTCAGAAAAGATAATATTTTTTATTTTCTTCTTTTGATCGGAATTGTGACCCAGATTGTTCTCGGAGGACGCGTTAGTTCTCATTACGCGGGTCTTGCTTGTCCCGATTTTCCGACCTGCTGGGGACAATGGCTTCCGGATCATCCATTAGAAATCGTTAAAATTCAGGTCATCCATAGATTTGGAGCTTATTCGGTCGCGGTCCTTCTTGCGATCGCACTCGGCTTTTCGATTTGGAAGAATTTCCCGACCAACGCGAAACGATTTCTTCAGATTTCCATGTATCTTTTGGTCGCGCAGATCATTTTAGGAATTCTGAATGTGTTTTTCGGACTTCCGAAATTGGTGACCGCTCTTCACACCGGATTTGCGGTTCTTCTTCTTACGACTTCTTATCTTTCCCTAATTTCCAGAGCCGTAACATTGACTTCGGAAAACGAACGGAGGCCTGAAAGATAATTTCAGGATAGTATGATGACAAGTTCCACTTTCTTTTCCGATTGGAATCAGATGATTAAACCGAGAGTAACCTCTCTCGTATTGGCGACGATCATTCCGGGTTTGTATCTCGCGGGGGAACAATCCCCTTCCGGGTTTTTGATCGCAGTAACTCTTTTCGGAACGTTTTTGATGTCTTCCGCTTCCTTCATCTTCAATCAGGTGATTGAAAAAGACCGGGACGCGAAAATGAAACGGACTTCCAATCGTCCGATTCCCGCGGGAAGAATCGGAATCGTCGAAGCCACGTTAGTCGGCTTTGCAATGACCGGCTTGTCTTTTTATCTTCTTACGGTTTATGTAAATCTTTTGACCGCGTTGTGTGCGTTCGCGGCCTTGATTTCCTACGTTTTTCTTTATACGATTCTTTTGAAGCCGAGAACCACTCAGAATATCGTGATCGGTGGAGTTGCGGGTTGTGTGGGGCCTTTGATCGGTTACGCGGCGATCGGAAATTCTTTACCGATCCAAGCCTGGATTTTGTTCACAATGATTTTCTTATGGACCCCGGCGCATTTCTGGGCTCTTGCGATTTTCCTCAAAGAGGATTACTCGGATGCCGACTTCCCGATGCTTCCCGTCGTAAAAGGAATCGAACAAACCGCTAAATCAATCTTCTTTTACACGATTCTATATTCAATTTCCTGCATTAGTTTTTATTTCTTGGAACCTTCGATGGGACCGTTGTATTTGATTACGACAGTATCGGTTTGTATTTGGATGGGAATTCTTTCCTATCGTTTAATTCAAAACCCGGAACGTCAATCCGCGAGAAA
Source organism: Leptospira barantonii (assembly GCF_002811925.1). NCBI lineage: Bacteria > Pseudomonadati > Spirochaetota > Leptospiria > Leptospirales > Leptospiraceae > Leptospira > Leptospira barantonii. Next base: position 1,569 of record NZ_NPDS01000001.1, on the reverse strand, counting down.
GTTTTTCTTCTTTTCCATTCTTCATTTGTTTGCGGTGAACATTATGATCGTAATCGATCATCTCCTCTAAACGATCGAATCAACGCAGGTTCGACGTTTCTCAACTACCGAACTCGAGAATCGCGGTAAATCCGGACCCGGATACGATTCGAAAACTTCCCTTAATCTGTTTCGTTAAAATTTGAATCAATGTAAAACCGGAAGTTTTCGGCTTCATCCATAAATTGGAATCGGAAATTCCCGCGCCGTCATCCGTGATTTGAAGTCTATATTTGTTTCCCTCTCTTTGAAAGAGCACGTTGACGTTTCCGTGATCCGCTTCCACGGGAAATGCATGTTTCAAAGAATTTGAAATCAGTTCGCTGAAGATCATCGCGCATGGAAGAGCGCTTTCGATTCTTAGAAAAACGGGTTCGGCGGAATTTTCGACCCGCACTCGGATCGTTCTTTTATCGAATTTATCCGAAAGGTTTTTGATGATTTCCTCAATCACTTCGGAAAAATCGATGTCGAAATAATTTTCGGACTTATAGAGATAATTGTGAACCTGTGAAATGGCGAGAATTCTATCCTGAAAATCCGAAAGAATGTTCTCGACCTTATCCTTATCCGAACCGCTGTGAATTTCCACCAAACCGGATAAAACCTGAAGATTGTTTCTTACTCTATGATGAATTTCCTGAATCAGTTCGTTCTTTTCCTCAACGGATCCGTGCAACGTTTGTACCGCGATGATCGAGATGATGGAAAACATTACGAACAACGCAATCCGATCGGCGATGTGAACGATGCCGTTATTTCGTTCCTGAAAAAACTCGTCCGCAAAAATCAAAAATAAACAATAGAGTGCGATCAAGAAAGTTTGTTTTACGTTCGTAAAGTAGAGAAAGATCATTATAAATATCGCAAGTACGATATTTCGATTCGCCTCGTCCACGGCGGCGATCTCTCCGGAAGCGCCGTAATACCATCCCACACTGACGGACACTACACTCGTAATCAAAATGATCTTTAAAGCGACTTCGAATTTTTTTCGAAACAAAAAGATCAGGGATACGATGGAAGAAACCATCATGAGCGAAAAACCGGGACGTATAAAATATCCCTTTGTCATCCATATATAGCAATTTACGAGAATCCCCAAGAGAATGGATGCGATGTTGAATATGAAAAGATGAACCGCTTTCTTTCGCGTCAGATAATCCCGATCCTTATAGATTTTTCGAATCATTCCTGAAAGTTCCATTCGAGTTCCCGAGGCGATCGCCGAAAGCGCCTTTGTGTATTCTATACAATGAGACCCAAAGAGAAATTATTTTTCCACAAATCGGCGGGACATTCGATTGCATTTTTTTAAACGAACGAGAACGAATCGGATCGCATCGCATCGCATCGCGCAATTTTTGGAGAACGTCAAAGAGTCAAAATTCCACCTCCGCCATGGCCTCCGCCTCCGTGACCACCACCGCTTCCTCCTCCACTTCCGCCGCCGCTATGACCCCCCCCGCCCCCACAGCTGTGGCCCCCCCCACCACCACATAATACAACGCTACCCCCACCCGTTCTTGA